>JAZUKE010000020.1:0-10754 GCA_045643125.1 Eubacteriales bacterium | reverse complement strand
AGCTGACCGAATATGATGTCTTTCGAAAGCTCCTGGATCTCGCTGAGTTTGAGTCCGCTAAGTCTTTCCGCGGCGTTCTGCATAACACCCTGTTCGGTTGAAATACCTACGGTGAACGTCGAAGGAACGTCGATACGGATGTTCTGCCTTGAAAGTGCGTTTTTGAGGTCTATCTGAATAGAGATAGGCGCGAGGTCGAGGAACGAGTACGACTGGAAGACCGGGATGATGAACGTGGCGCCGCCGTGGATACATTTTGCGGACCGCTGCGTTCCGTCGCTGTTGTTTCCGACTTTACCGTAAATGACCATTACCTTATCGGAAGGGCATTTTTTGTAACGCGAGATAATGAAAACGATGAATGCGAAGACAATGAGTGCGATTGCGGTGACAAGTCCCAAAGATTCCATTGTTTTTCCTCCTAATAATTTATTTTCTTTTTACAACAAGGGTATTCTGACCGCTGACGCCGACGACGGTTATCGCTTCGCCGTATTCAAGCGGCTTTTCTTCGTCGGTGACTGCGGAAAATTCGCCGTAAGCGCCCTGCACTACCACGTTGACCTTTCCTTCACCTTTTCTTGACGCCGGTACGCGGAGATAGACGCTTCCGCTCACGCCGAGTGCGTTTTTAATGTTTATGCTCCCGTCGGACTGAAGCCGATACAGAAGCTTGAACGCAAATCCGACTGCGACCATTACCGCAAAGCCGATCAAAAACGCGATAACGAGCGACAGAGTAGTTCCGAGCCCGCTTTTGAGAAATACAAGTCCGCTCCAGCCGAACATTGCGAAGAAAGCGATTATTCCTCTGAACGTAAGAAGCTTGAACCATATCTCTCCGGGTGTTTCGGTCACGTTGTCCGGTATGCCGTCGCCGTTTATGTCTATGCCGTCGGGGATACCGTCGCCGTCAATGTCGACAAAATCTCCGCCCGTGTCGGATGCGTCGCCGTCATCACCCATGCCGGTCAACATCATAACAAGCTGGATAAGCATTATCAGCGTTGAAGGAACGGCAATACAGGCAAGCACCTGTCCGAGCAGTGTCAGTGAGTTCCACCATTCTGCCATAATTTACCTCCTTTTATTCAAAGCAAGCGAGAAGTTCTTCGCTCTTTCTTATGTTTTTTGCCGCGAGACCTGCGTAATACATTACAAGCAGCACCTTTTTAAGTCTTTCCTTTGCGCCTTCTATCGGTTCGTTATAGTCGGTGATGGCGTTTTCCACTATTTCTTCGGGCGATTTCGTGCCGTCATCGGCGAACGTGACGTTTACGAAATAATTATAAAGGTCGCTGTCGTCAACAAGGTCATCGCTTTCGTCGGCAAGTACGCCGTTGATAAAAGACAACATCTTTACGATCTGGTCTATCTGCATCGTGTCCTTGAGCGCATTGATGATGACGATGCGGCAGAACTGACGTTTGGAATACATCTTTTTTACGGGAGGAGCCAGAAAACCGCGCTTCACCCAGTTCTGGATAATATAGTATTCGAGTCCGGTAAGAGCGCACACCTGCGAAAGCACAAGACCGCCTGCGGTGAAAATGTTGCCTATTATATTGGAAGCGATGTCTTTTACGTTTTTCTGCTCCGGCAGTACCTCCATACGGGTTCCGGGGAAATGAGAGATCATAATACCACTCCTTTCTGTTACTGTAATGATTATACCACACAATCACGCGATTGTCAATAGGGTTCGTGAAATTTTTTTACATTTTAATAAAAAAGATAATCTCTCTGCGGGACGTCGAGGACGCCGTCTCCTACGCGAAAAACGCAGCCCTCGTAAAGGGACTGCGTCTGAATATTTACTTTTGTTATCAGCCGTTGACGAGCTTGTTGATTTCTGCTGCGAAATCGTCTTCTCTCTTTTCGATGCCTTCGCCGCGTTCGTATTTGATGAAGGAAACGACTTTGATATCGCCGCCGAGTTCTTTTGCAACGGAAGCGGTATAAGCGGAAACTTTCATATTTTCTTCTTTAACGTACTGCTGTTCGTTGAGGCAGTTGGTTTCGTAGTATTTGCCTACTCTGCCGCTTACCATCTTTTCGATAACAGCTGCGGGTTTGGAAGCCATCTTGGGATCGTTCTTGATTTGGGTAAGAAGGATCTCTTTTTCGCTTTCGATAACGGATGCGGGAACGTTTTCGGGAGCGACGTAAAGCGGGTTCATAGCAGCGATCTGCATACAAACGTTCTTTGCGTATTCCTTGAAGGAATCGGTGTCTTCGATACCGTTGGTGGTCTCGAATTTAACTACGACACCGGCAGCTCCGCCGCCGTGGATATAAGTGCCGGTAACGCCGGTAACGATGTCGAAACGTCTGATACCGATGTTTTCGCCGATAGCGAAGATCTTGTTCTTGGTTTCAGCTTCAACGGTGAGTTCGCTGCCTTCGAGAGTGCAGGCGTTGAGAGCAGCAAGATCTGCGGGTTTGTTTTTGAGGATGGTCTTGAGGATAGCGCTTACGAATTCCTTGAAGGAAGCGTTCTTTGCGACGAAGTCGGTTTCGCTGTTTACTTCAACGATAGCGGTGCAGCCGCATTTTTCGCATTTTGCAACGTCAACGACGCCTTCTGCTGCGACTCTGTCAGCCTTTTTAGCTGCAACTGCAAGTCCTTTTTCTCTGAGTATCTTTATAGCTTCGTCAAAATTGCCTTCAGCGGCAACGAGAGCTTTTTTGCACTCCATCATACCGATACCGGTCTTTTTACGGAGTTCCATTACGTCTTTTGCGGAAATTTCAGCCATTGTTTTCTTCCTCCTCGGTGTTTTCGGTGTTTTCGGACGAATCGGTGAACTGTTCACCCTGTTTGCCTTCGAGAACTGCGTCAGCCATTACGGAAGCGATGAGCTTGATGGCTCTGATAGCGTCGTCGTTGCCGGGGATAACGTAATCGACGTCGTCGGGATCGCAGTTGGTATCAACGATAGCCACTACGGGGATGCCGAGCTTCTTGGCTTCGCTAACTGCGTTGCATTCTTTCTTGGGATCGACTACGAAGAGAGCAGCGGGAAGAGTCTTCATTTCTTTGATACCGCCGAGGTTCTTTTCGAGGTCGTTCATTTCTTTCATACGAGCGGCAACTTCTTTTTTGGTGAGCATATCAAAAGTGCCGTCTTCGGACATCTTGTTGAGAGTCTGAAGTTTTGCGATGGACTTTTTGATGGTCTTGAAGTTGGTGAGCATACCGCCGAGCCAACGGACGTTTACATAGTACATTTCAGCTCTTTCGGCTTCTTCCTTGATAGCTTCCTGAGCCTGTTTCTTGGTACCTACGAAAAGGATGTTGCCGCCTTCAGCCGCGATGTCACGGATGAACATATAAGCTTCTTCAACCTTTTTTACGGTCTTCTGGAGGTCGATGATATAGATACCGTTTCTTTCGGTAAAGATATACTCGGCCATTTTGGGGTTCCATCTTCTTGTCTGATGTCCGAAATGAACACCTGCTTCAAGAAGCTGTTTCATAGAGATAACTGACATGATGATTGCTCCTTCCGGGTTTTACCCGCCACACGCCCTTTTGAATTTACCGTTTTTCAAGTCCCCGGCAAGCGGAAACACCCGACGGCATAAGGCGGTGTGTGTTTTACTTGGTGGCATAACGCACCGAAATGGGATTATATCATACTTATTACGGAATTGCAATAGGTTTTTGAGAATTTTTATAATAATTTTTCATGTAATTTTTCACTTTACAATCCATATAAAACGTGATACAATAAAGAAAATAATATTTCAGGAGGCAAAAATTATGAACACCGAATGGTCACTCAAGGAATTATACAACGGTTTCGACGACGAGCGCTTCATACGCGACGAAAAGGAGCTTGATTCCCTTATCGCCGAAACGGAAAAGCTCTCGCAGTCTTTTGAAGGCTCGCCCGCCGAAGTCCTCAAAAAAGAGATCACGCTTTCCACCCGCATAAACGAGCTGCTTACCCTGCTCTTCTCCTATCCGCAGTTCCGTCAATGCACCAACACGTCCGACGTCGAATCTGCCGCCGTCATCGGCAGACTTTCGCAGAAGCTTTCCGCTCTTGCCGCTCCCGAAGCGAAGTTCGTCAAATACGTCGCGTCCGTTCCCGACCTCGAAGAAGTCATCGCGGGCGACGCGCTCCTTACCGAACATAAATTCCACATTATGAATATAAAGGAAAGGGAAAAATACAGTCTGTCGCCGGACGTCGAACAGGTCATCAGCCTTTATTCGATCAGCGGCTCTTCCGCGTGGAGCGACCTGCAGAGCTATCTGACCTCGACCGTCCCCGTGGAGTACGACGGCGGTATCACGAACCTTTCCGACATACGCAACAAGGCTTACGACGCCGATCCGGCTGTACGCAAAGCCGCTTACGAAGCCGAGATCAAGGCTTACGACCGTGTCAAGGACGGCGTGGCGTTCGCCCTCAACTCGATAAAGCTCGAAGTCATCAACCGCTGCAAGCTGAGAGGCTACGACTCCCCGCTTGACGAGGCGCTCAAAAACGCCAGAATGAAGAAAGAAACGCTCGATGCCCTCATCGGCGCGATGGAAGAATATCTGCCCAAGTTCCACGAATACCTCAAAGCAAAGGCAAAGCTGCTCGGTCACGAAAACGGACTTCCCTGGTACGATCTGTTCGCACCGCTTGAAGGCAACACCCGTCAGTTCACGACCGAAGAAGCACGCGACTATCTCGTTTCCCTCTTCTCCGGCTTTGACAAGGACGAAGCCGAAATGATACGCCGCGCGTTCGACGAAGAATGGATAGACTTTTATCCGCACGACGGCAAGGTAGGCGGCGCGTTCTGCTCCGACCTGCATCCGCTCGGTCAGAGCCGCATACTCACCAACTACGACGGCACGCTCGGCGACGTCGTCACCCTCGCTCACGAGCTCGGTCACGCCTTCCACAACTTCTGCCTGCGTGAGAACTCCATACTCAACACCGACGTTTCGATGCCCGTTGCCGAGACCGCTTCGACGTTCAACGAAGTGGTCGCAATGAACGCGGCGATAAGCGCCGAAACCGATCCGACGGCAAAACGCGCCCTCATCGAAAGCCAGCTTATGGATGCGACGCAGATAATCTGCGATATCTATTCGCGCTACGTCTTCGAGACGTCCGTATTTGCAAAACGCGAAAACGAATTCCTGTTTGCGCCGTCGCTCTGCGAGCTGATGCTCGATGCCCAGCGCAAGGGCTACGGCGACGGGCTTGACCAGTCGTGCCTGCATCCGTATATGTGGCTTTGCAAGAGCCATTATTACAGCGGCGGACTTTCGTTCTACAACTTCCCGTACGCTTTCGGCGGTCTGTTCGCACGCGGACTTTACGCCAAATACCTCACCGACGGCGAATCGTTCGTTCCGCTTTACAAAAAGCTGCTCAGGACCACCGGCGTCGCCACCGTCGAGGACGCGGCTCTCGTCGCAGGTATCGACCTCACCGACAAGGAATTCTGGCGTGCATCTCTTCAGATCCTCGCCGACGAGATCGACGAATTCATTTCCCTTTGCTGAAACAACAACAAAAATCGGAAAGAGGGCATATCATTGCTCCTCTTTCCGATCTTTTTATCTTATTACCTTATCTTATTACGCTTTGAAAGGCGATCGCTTTGCCGAGTATGCGTATCTCGCGCAGCTCTTCTCCTATATACACCATAGGTTCGTACTTGGCGTTTTCGGGGCTGAGTACGAGCTTTTTCTTTTCGGGATAAAAGTATACACGTTTTAGTGTTGCGCTGTCGTCAACGACTATCGCGGCGATATCGCCGTTGTTGACCATCGGCTGCGAGCGTATGAAAACGATGTCGCCGTCGCAGATGCGGGCGTTTATCATACTGTCGCCGGAAGCGCGGAGCGCAAAATCCGCGTCGTCCGCAGCCCCTGCGTCAATGAACGTGTCGTAGTCCTGCTCCGCGAGTATCGGCTGACCGCAGGCGATATCGCCGATGAGCGGGATGCGTTTCTTCGTGATAGGCGTGATATTGTCATAGCGCGAAAGGTCGCCTTCGTCGTCGCCGAGCAGATAGTTTATGCTGACGCCGAAATAATCGGCTATCTTCTGAAGTACGGCTCCGCTCGGCACGTTGCCGTTCTGCTCCCAATATTTTATCTGATTCTTTCCGAAATGAAGGTCGGCGGTAATTCGTGCGCGCGTTACCTTGTTTTTATCCATAAGTTCTTTAAGGTTATCTATAAACATAATTGCCTCCACGAAATATACAATTTTTGTCTGACATTTTGTGCAAAATGACATTTTTCGCGTTTTTGGTGATTTGCTATTGACAATTCCCTAATTTAGGGATATAATACACTCACAAAATCACTAAAATGATTATAACAAATCGCAAGTGAGTTGTCAACAGTAAATTTCAATTTTTTTCGTGAGGTAATAAAAAATGAAATCAGCAAGAATTTTTCTTAATGTAATAGGTGCCAATGCCGTCATTCTCGCGTTCTGCGTATGCGAACGCACCTACTCCGTGTGGTGGAAGGCTCCGTTTTTTATGGCAATGCTCCTAATTCTCGGTGTGGGCTGCTTTTTCGTCTCGTCTTTTCTCAGAAAAGAAAAGCTGACCGGCTTTGCCAAGAACGTACTGCGCGTGCTTCTCGCGTTCCACGACGCAAAAGACTCCTACCGCGCTTCCCTTTCTTCAACAAGAGGAAGCGCAAGGCGTACCGTGCGTCAATAGGTCACTTTATCGCAAGCTCCTTGTTTTTGAGGTAAATATTGTCGGCGAGCATTGCGATGAATTCGCTGTTGGACGGTTTTGACTTGTAAGCCGACACGGTATAGCCGAAAAACTTATACAGAATATCGGGATCTCCCCGTTGCCACGCCACCTCTATGGCGTGACGCATCGAACGCTCTATTCTCGAGGATGGGGAAGAATATTCTTTTGCAAGGTCGGGATAGAGCTTTTTCGTTATCATTTCAAGGTTGCTTTTGTCGTTGACCGACATTATTATCGCGCTGCGAAGGTAGTAATAGCCCTTGAGGTTAGCCGGAACGCCGATATTGTGAAGCAGTGACGTGACACGGCTTTCCAGCTCGAAAGATTCCGAAACGGAGGCAAGATTTCTTTTTCTGTTCCTGACGAGCCTCGTTATGCGCGACGCGAGAAACTTGTAGTCGAGCGGTTTAATAACGCAGTACGCGGCGCCGGCGTCGCAGCATTCGGAAAACGCCTCCTCGTTATTGAACGACGACATAACGATAAATTCCGGTGATCTTTTGTCAAGTTCCCTTTTACACCTTTCGATGAGAGAAACGCATTCGTCCGACGAAACGGAAAGCTCGCAAAGCACCACCTGCGGAACGAGATCAACGATCTTTTTGTAAGCTTCTTCGGAGCCGGACGCTTCGCCTACTACCTCGATGCCGCATTTTCTCAATTCGTCGGCACATCTCGACCTGAAAACGCGCGATTTGTCGGAAATAATCACTTTTCCGTATGTTGACATTTGTTCCATATTTTTCCATCTCCTTTTGTTTTTCGATAGTGTATGCTAATTTTAACACCGTATTTTTGCGTTTCAATACGATTTTACAGCGTTCGACACGTTTTTGCACGACGGTTTTCGACAATTTTCGACACAATTTATATCGTCCGAATGGGATTCGTCAATAATTGCGTTTTGTTTTCAAGTAAAGTACGGTCCATAAAACGATTCTTCCGATTTTGACGGATGCCTCGCTTTTCTTCAATTATACATTAACCGGATTCAAAAGTCAACAGAAGAAAGAATGTTCCTTATTTGAACGGAAATATGTATAATATGTTCCGTTATGTTTCATTTTTGAAAATGCGATTGACAAATCAAACGGGCGATGCTATAATCTGTCTGCACTTGAAAAATGCCGTTCTTCGGTATGTTTTGAAAGGATGCTCCCAATAATGGATACTGATATATTTTCTTCAAAAGTATACCGCCGTTCACGCGGTGCCTACGTCGCCCAATGCGCGTTTGAATACCTCGTTTCCCTGCTCGTGACCGACGCTTACCTTGCCAAGCTGCTCACGAATCTCGGTCTTGACGACGCACTGATAGGCATAATTTCCTCCTTTGCGTCCGGTGCGTTTCTCTTTCAGCTTGTTACGCTGTTCACCGTCACGAAGATCAGAGACGTAAAACGGAACGCGATACTGTTCAGCACGGCAAGTCAGCTTTTGTTTATCTTCCTTTATTTTATACCGTTTCTTCCGGTGTCTCAAACCGTCCGCACCGTCCTCGTGACGACGGGGATACTGCTTGCGTATTTCTGCAACTATTTCATCACGTCCGTGATATACAAATGGGGCAACTCGTTCGTCGATCCGTCCAAGAGAGGCTCGTTTTCGGCAGGCAAAGAAATGATCTCCCTTATCGCCGCGATGGTGTTCACGTTTGCGGTGGGAATGATAATCGACCGTTTTGAAGAAATAGGCAATCTGAACGGCGGCTTCCTTTTCATTGCTTTTTCGGGTCTTGTGCTTTCGGCGTGCAATTTCGTCTGTCTGATGCTTATAAAGAACGACATAAATGAAAAAATCAAACACAAAACGAAAACTTTTACGGCAATAAAATCCCTGCTCGGAAACGCGAGCTTTCTGAACGTAGTGATACTTACCGTGATATGGAACGCGGGACTTTATCTGACGATCGGATTTCTCGGTACATACAAGATAAAAGAACTCGGAATGACGGTCGGAACGGTGCAGATAATAAACATCGCCGCAAACCTATGCCGCGTTCTGGCGTCGCGCCCGCTCGGTAAATACACCGACAAAAGGTCGTTCGCAAAAGGCATCGAGCTTGCGATGCTGATTGCGGCGGCAGCGTTTCTGATAAATACATTCACGTCACCGGGAACGGCTTTTCTGATGGTCGCGTTCACCGTTCTGTATTTCATCAGCACCGCCGGTACGAATCAGAATTTTCACAATATAGTTTACAGCTATGTTCCGGACGAATATTTCGTACACGCGGCAGCGATAAAGAACTGCATCGGCGGTATCGTCGGTTTTCTTGCTTCGTTGGCGGGAAGCCGCATAATTTCCGCTTTTGACAACAACCGCGTCACGTTTTTAGGCTTTGAGGTTTACGGTCAGCAGCTTCTTTCGTTCATTTCGTTCATTCTCATAATAGCCGCCGTGCTTTTTACAAAATTCATCATAGAAAAACAGCCCGTAATGAAACAATAGATAATGGAGGCAACTATGGAAAAACTGATTTTCGACACCAACGTATCTTCAGTCCCCTTCAAGCTCCTCAACTGCACCAACGGCGGTCCGTCGTACAAACGGCACGCAAACGATCCGCTCAACAATTTCGAGACCTACAAGGCTCTGCGCATCCCGTATTCGAGAAACCACGATTCTTCGCTTTATACGTCGCAGGGAGGCCCGTACAGTCACGACGTGTCGCGCATTTTCCCGGACTTTGACGCAGACGAAAACGATCCCGCTTCGTACGATTTCGCCTGCACCGACGAATCCATACTCGTCACCCTCGAAGCCGGCACAAAGACGTTTTTCCGTCTGGGGCAGGCGATCGAGCATCAGATAAAAAAGCACGCCACTCTGCCGCCGAAGGATTTCGGCAAATGGGCGCGTATATGCGAACACATAATCAGGCACTACACCGAAGGCTGGGCTGACGGTTTTGAGCTTGATATGCCGTATTGGGAGATATGGAACGAGCCGGACCTCGACAAGGACGACAGCAAAAACAAACGCACCTGGGGCGGTACGGAGTCGCAGTTCTTCGACTTTTTTGAAACCGCCGCAAAGCATCTCAAGGGGTGCTTCCCTCAAGCGAAAATAGGCGGCCCGGCGCTCGCGTACGATACCGCCTGGGCGGACAGATTCCTTTCGGAAATGTCGAAAAGGAACGTAAAACTCGACTTTTTCTCGTGGCACATCTACGCTCCCGATATGCAGTCGTTTGAAGCGAGAGCAAAACGTCTGCGTTCTCTTCTTGATAAATACGGGTACGAAAGCGCCGAAAGCATACTCAACGAATGGAACTACATAGAAAATTGGTTTGACAAGTACGAATACTCGATAAATGCCGTACACGGCGCAAAGGGCGCGGCGTTTCTGGCGTCGGCGATATGTATGGCGCAGAAAAATCCGATAGATATGCTTATGTATTACGACACTCTGCCGAACATATACAACGGCGTATTCGACCTTTACACCAACCGTCCGCTTAAGGGATATTATCCTCTGTATTGGTACGGCTCCTTCTACGATCTTGAAAAATGTGTTCCGTCGGTGAACGAAATCCCCGATATCTATTCGATCTGCGGATGCGGAAAAGACGGAAAAATAACGGCGATGATCGCGTATTACGCCGACGATGACGATTCGCCCGACAAGGAAATAAAAGTCGATTTCGGAAGAAGCGGAGATTTCGAGGCGTTCCTGCTCGACGCAAAACACGACGCTTCACCGTTCTATGACATATCCGATCTCACTTTCAGACTGAAAGTCGATTCCTGCATACTGATAAAAGAAAAGTGAAATATAAAACGGATGCTCGTGATGCTACGGGTGGATAAGGATGTTTTTTGGTTTTGTACAGTAAAATCAGATATAAGAGATATTGACAAATCAGAATTTGCGGAGGTCTGTCATGGTCAGAATTGAACCGATAAACGCAAAAAACGTATGGGAAATCATAAAGCTAAGAGTCAGTGAAGAACAAAAAGATTTTGTTGCGCCCAATGATTTGAGCATCATTGAAGCATATATCGCAATTACGG
>JAZUKE010000019.1:0-3362 GCA_045643125.1 Eubacteriales bacterium | reverse complement strand
TGGCGGCTGCCGAAAATCTCGAACGGCTATGCGAAATATTTTGACGAACACGCCGAAGCGGACACCGTCGAAACGATCCGCCGCGACCGCAATCATCCCTCCGTTATTCTGTGGTCCATCGGCAACGAGATCAACGAACAGTGGGATCCCGAAGGCTGGCGCGACGCGAAATTTTTGACGGAAACCTGCCATCGCACCGACCCGACCCGTCTCGTCACAGCCGGGATTTCTTATCCGGACGGCGCTTTTGAAAATCACATGACCGACTATATCGACGTGATCGGTCTGAACTACAAGCCGCTGCTCTATGAAGAATTTCACCGGGCGCATCCGACCGTCAGATTCGTCGGCAGCGAAACGGATTCCTGCGTTTCCACCCGTGGCGTCTACCATCTCCCGGCGGCAGTCGGCATCCCGGTCAACACGCACGATGATTTGACCATCAGCGCTTACGATCTGGATGCGACCGCGTGGGGCAATTATCCCGAACGCGAATGGGCGGCGCAGGACGACTGTGAATTCCTCGCAGGCGAATTCGTCTGGACAGGCATGGATTATCTCGGCGAACCGACTCCCTACCGCGCAGAATGGCCCGCACGTTCCGCCTACTTCGGGATCGTGGACATCACCGGGCAGCCGAAAAACCGCTTCTACGGCTACAAGGCGCATTGGACGGATGCTGAGGTGTTGCACGTCTTTCCGCATTGGAACTGGGAAGGCATGGAAGGCCAGATCGTCCCGGTTCACGCCTATACGAGCTGGCCGTCGGCTGAATTATTCATCAACGGAAAATCCTTCGGCGTGCGCAGATTGGCCGAAACCGGCGAGATCGAGCGCTACCGGCTGATCTGGAACAACGCCGTCTACGAGCCCGGCGAGATCAAAGTCGTGGCGTACGACGAGCACGGAGCTCCCGCAGCGGAAGAAAGTATCCGCACCGCCGGGAAGCCGCATCACGTCGTTCTTACAGCGGAACGCGACGTCATCACCGCCGACGGCGACGATCTCGTATACGTGAAAGCCGCCATCGTCGATGAAAACGGCCCGCTCTGCCCGCTTGCCTCTGATCGGTTGTTCTTCTCGGTGGACGGCGCGGGCGAGCTGCTTACGACGGACAGCGGCGATCAGCGCGAAACCGAATCCTGTGCGCGTCCCGACAAAAAGGCGCTCGCCGGAACCTCTGTCGCCTGCATCCGCTCCGTTATCGGGCACCCCGGCGATATCCGTATCAGCGTTTCGGCTGACAGGCTCGCCGGAGACAGCATCACCGTAAAATCCGCAGAATAACGCAGGTGCGCCCGTAATCATCGGCCTTTCAAAGCTCGACGGCGTAAAGTTCGTTCACTTTATCTTTGTAAAGCATCATAACACGAGATGACACAAAATGAAAAAGACAATTTGTATGGTGCTCGCGTTTCTCCTGACAACCGTTATATGGACAGGATGCCTCAGGAAAAGCTCGATCTTCTGCCGTGGACAATCGTTGACGGCATGAACGAAAAAGGGCTGGTTGTCAATTCAAACGTAGTGCCGAAAGCGGACTGGGGCGAAGTGCAACGGTTCATGAGCGCTACGAGGAAGCTCCTCATGCGTTCAGCCTGAAATAAGACAGGCACAGGACCGTGAAAACAGACTTCGGAAAAGCTCATTGCGGCACGCACGATTCGTCATGAGGAATTTCGATATCAGGAAGTCCGTTCGCCCACTGATCAAATAATAAAGAAGGCCTGACGTCGCAAAATAAGACGCCAGGTCTCTTTTTGTCACTTGCGTTATGAACACTCCGACCACATGAAAATAATCCGAACATTCTCTTACTTGGAGAAGCGTTCGGATTATTTGTTTTATTTGAGTATCCAAATTTTAATAGCAAGAAATGAAAATAGCCTATACCACATTATTTTGACTATGGTATAGGCTATTTTGGCGCAACCGATTGTTGCTCGACAATATAGGTTCTTTGTGATATAATATACAACGGAGGGCGGTGATATAAATGTTTGATACTATGAAATTCGGCAAGGCACTTTCAACACTTCGTAAACAGACCGATATGACACAAAACGAAGTGGCTGACAGGCTCAATTTGTCACGTCAAGCAATCTCGAAATATGAGCGTGGTGAAAGCTTTCCCGATATATCCATACTTGTAATGATCGCGGAACTTTTTAACGTTACGCTCGATGAACTTATAAACTACGGAAAACCGACAAAGGGTGAGTCTACAATCTTAAAAAATGTGGCAAAAGGAAATGCAGATATTATCGCAGAAAATATTGCGGATGTAGTAAACCTCGCACCGCTTTTGAAGCCAAGCATTTTAACAAAGCTATCGCACCAATTTGAAAAGCAAGGTATCGATATCTCGGATATTATCACCCTTGCAGAGTATTTGAACGACGAATCTGTTGTCACGCTGATAGAAAATGCAACCTTTGATGACATCAATAATGAACTTCTCGAAAAATTCATACCGATGCTCAACCATAACTCAAAAGAGGTTATATTCCAAAAGATATTGGACGGAGAAATGGATTGGCATTTCATAAAAGCACTTTTGCCGTATGCGGATTATATTACAACACAAATAGAAGCGGCAGTAGTGGCAGGTGCGCTGCCTTGGGAAGTCCTTGATATTTTGAATGATTACTATTGGGACACGAACGGATACCGCCAAAAGCAAAGCAAATCATAACACGGAGAAAAACATGGAACATTATTATTTATGCCCGAAATGCAGGTCAAAAACTTTGTTGACACACTGCAATACTTGCGGATATGAAATTCCACTTATTAACTCGATATATCGCTTTTGCAATGATACCTCAGTAAAGCTTGAAGGAGACAAACAGTATATTGGATATGACGATATCGGAGAAAATTTCGAGCCCGAAGTTACGTATTGGGATGCAAACAGTACCGAACGTTACGGTGTATATGCCGCTTGCGGTGATTTGATTGCGAAGAAGTTCGGCACGAAAATCAACATTCTCGATTTAGGCGCAGGCCTGGGCACTGCTTCTATCCCTCTTGCAAAAAACGGAATCTATACGATTGCTGTTGACATATCGGCAGTTATGTTAGACACCGCGGCAAAACGCGCCAAAGGACTTTATAATAATCTCATTCTCGCACAAATGAATGCCTACGATATTATGCTTCCGGATAACAGTATGGATATAGTGGTTGAAAACGCTATGATACATCTTGTCAATGAGCCTGAACTCGTTATCAAAGAAATATCTCGTGTATTAAAGCCCGGAGGAAAGCTAATCAGATTCGGCTCCCCGGGAATGCCTATCACGAAGGAAGAATCAGAACAAAACAAACATTGCAATGCCGTTCTATCCGATATCAGCGAC
>JAZUKE010000018.1:0-3453 GCA_045643125.1 Eubacteriales bacterium | reverse complement strand
GCGCTTCGTCAATATCCATACCGCTCGAAAGCATCAGAGAGAAGCTGCGTGCAAATCTTGCCGTCTGAATGTCGATTACGACATTCTTTACAAGCGGCAGACGCAACTTCAATTTGTCAAAGAAAATTTTTCCCTTTTCCGTTCTGCCGAAAATGAACAGACTGAGACCGATAACGCCAATTATGGCAAGGATAATCAGCCAGTTTTTGACCATAAAATCGGAAATATCGTAAACAACTTTGGTAAAGCCCGTGATCTCGACTTCCAGCGAAGACATTGCATCACGGAACGTCGGAATGACGAAAACCAACATCAGAATGACGATACCGATCGCCATCACGCCGAGCATGATGGGGTACGAGAGCGCACTCTTGATCTTACGCTTCTGCGAGGAATCTTTTTCATAGTAGTCCGCAAGAGCAGAGAAGACCTCGTCGAGCTTTCCACTGACTTCTCCGACGTAAATCATACTTCTGAAAAAGTCCGGGAACACATTATTATGCTTTTCCATCGCTTTGGAAAGCGAAATACCGGTCTTAATATCTTCGTGAATGACTTCAAGCAGGCTACGGAAATACGCAGAAAATCCCTGTTCTTTCAGACATTCGAGCGACTCGACGACAGAAATGCCCGCCGTTAACATGATCGAAAACTGCCGGCAAAACGACGTCAGATCCGCAAGACTGACCGTGCCCGTTCCGAGCGTAAAGAACGCCGACGGCGTTGCGCCCGAATAAGGCGTGCATGAAACGAGGAAGAGATTTTGCTTCATTAACTGATTGGCAAGATCCTTCTTGTCGTTGGCAACAAAAGTGCCGCTGAATTTTTCTTTATTGATATTGACTGCGGTGTATTTATACTTTTTCATAGATAATTCAGCTACTCATTTATAAAAATAATTATATATTTCAAACTAACAAAGAAAGGTATGCGGATATGATCTTTTCGCCGAAAAGCAATGCGATCGCAAAGCCTGCGGTCAGAAACGGTCCGAACGGATATTCCGTTCCTTTTTCGTCACCTTTTTTGTTTCGTACGGCGATCAGTACGACGCTTGCAACGAGCGATGCAAGCAGTATTGCGAGCAAGGTTCGTCTCCAACCGAGGAAAAGTCCCATACAAAAAACAAGCTTGATGTCCCCTCCGCCGAGTGCCTCCCTGTGCATGACTTTTTTGCCGATAATTCCGATAAGGAGGAAAATACCTCCTGCGGCGACACCACCGATCAGATGCGACAACGGCTTTTCATAGGGATCGAAAAACATGGCAACAATGCCGAGCAGTGCGAATATGATCTGAAACCGATCAAAAATGAGCATATGATCAAGATCAATGAAAAATATACACACTGCGTTTGAGAGTGCAATAGCTGCGATAAATGCGTAAACAAGCGAGGTTTTGCCGAAGCACCAAAGCGACAGCATCCAAAGCACCATATTCGTGAGTTCCACGATCATATAGCGAGGCGAGATCTTTTCACGACAATTCCGACATTTGCCCCCAAGAAAAATATAGGAAAATACGGGAATATTGTCGTATGCTTTTAACTGATACCCGCATTTCGGACAATGTGACGGAGGGGAGACGATGCTCATTTTTTCCGGAACACGGTAAATTACCACGTTCAGAAAACTACCGATACACAGACCGTAAATTGAGGTCAGGATCCATAAAACAACTGTATAAAATTCACTCATTTCTCAGAAATTATTGATCTTGTTCATCGTCGGCGCAAATAGACCGCCGTAAAGTTCGATGTGTTCACGCACCGTTTCGGTTTCGGAATCAATATCAAGACGGGTAAATGTGATCCCGTTTTCTTCTTTTTCCTCGTTTGCAGTATCAAGCACGTGAGCAAGATCCTTCGGAATGTTGACGAGGATCGTTTCAGGCTCACCGATAGTAACGAGTTTTTCATTTGACTGGATCAGGTTGAGCGCCCACTTCATAAAGATATTGAAATTTTCGTAAGCGACTTCTTCCGGCGTTTTTGGTGCGGGACGCTGAACATATTTCGGGATATTGCGTGCGACCTTTTTCGGAAGTTCCTTAGTTATCGTATCCGTGCGAGCCGCAGCGGTCGGATCGGTTGACATCATAATTGAGTCGAGTTCGGAAGTCCCATCCGTCTGTTCGTCGGGATTTTCGTTCCCACGCATCATTGTTAGCTGCTTCGCTTTGGCTTTTTCCTTTGCGTTCAGAACGACAAGTTCTGCGTTGTCATGGTCGATCAGCAGATTTTCCGCCGCAACCGATGCACGTTGCAGTACTTTATAGCCGAAGGGCAGAGGATAATATCCCGTTACCCTACCCTTTGAGACGAACATAAAAGTGGATTCGCTTTGTTTGATGTCAAGCATCAGGTAGGAAGACGAGCTGTATTTGGAATCGAGCATTGAAACTGCGTCACCGTAAGCCGCCGAACGGAAAGTGATGCAGTCCGGCACCATTTTGCCTGCCCCGCACGCAGAGGCGAACGAGGAACGCATGGAGCGATTGAACGCTGTCATGGAATAAATTACGTTTTTTTTGAGTGAATGTGCCTGCTCGGTTTTTATTTCAAGTTCATTGCGGTTTTTATAAAGAGTATCAAGCATCACGTCGAGCGAAGACTCCAACGCTTTACGATTCAGGGAAGGCAATACGATCGTATCGGTCGCAAAAAGATAATCCGGCAGAACGAGCGTAACGACAGATTCGGCAGTTTCCGGATGTGCCGCAGAAAACTGAGACGTAATTTCTGTCAGAGCCTTGAAGAAATTCTGGTCAAACGTGCGTGAACGAAAAGTTTTGGACTCATACAAAACAGCTGATCTGTCGGCGAGCGGCATCAGAAAAAAATGCACAGTCTGTGCTTTCAGATCAACGTATATACTGGTCGAGTATTTAGCTTTTTTGATAGAACTAAGTGCTTTGGTAGCACTTTTATATGCAGAAACGGACAAAATTCAAAAATTCCTTTCTGATGATATATTTAAGCTGCGATATTCGCGGCGGAATAATAAATTTCGATTGGTTTGAAAAAACCAAGCCCCGCTCGAGGCTTGGTTTTTCGTGGATGTGTTAGAAACCTTGTAATTATTCTTAGCTTTTTGCTGGAAAATCGCCAATCTTGAGACCATCTGTGGTATCAGGATAAGCAGCCACATAGCCTTCAGATGTTTTTTTATATTCTTCATTATCAGCTTTTGTGACTTCGGGAGCAGAAGAAGCTTTAGGACTTACAGTTTTAGTAGTTTCAACAGAGCCGTTATTTACAAAGACATAATAACCCTTTGAGGTCTTGATGACTACCTTTTCTTCGTACACACCTGTGTTTGCCTTTACAGAAACATACTGCGTGTATGCGTTGCGGGCTTCCTGCTCTGCGGATGACTGGTTTGCTTTGTCGATGATTCCGGAGAATGTAGGGATAAGTACTGCTGCAAGAATTGCGATTACTGCGATGACAAT
>JAZUKE010000017.1:0-14657 GCA_045643125.1 Eubacteriales bacterium | reverse complement strand
AACATCTGAATGCAGAAGAAAAAGAGATAACAGGAATAGATTATTATCAAGTTGAGCTATACGTCAATTCAAGCGGGAAAGTATGTGTAGAATATATGG
Source organism: Eubacteriales bacterium (assembly GCA_045643125.1). Classification (GTDB taxonomy): domain Bacteria; phylum Bacillota; class Clostridia; order Oscillospirales; family CAG-382; genus UBA1206. The sequence continues at coordinate 14,558 of JAZUKE010000017.1, read as the reverse complement.
TGTGTTTCGAGTGCGACATAGACAAAAATGGAGATCTTCGTCCCACAAAAGGCGGATTCCGCTGCACAGCGATATTCAATTGACGAAAAAGGCATTTTGGACTGGTAAGGTAAAAGTATGAAATGATGAAGGGTATTATTTAGACGGGTGCAAACCAATGTATTATGATATGAATTGACTCATGAAAACGGATTTATAAAGAAAACCAAGATTTCGTCAGGCTAAAGGCATACTCATTCTTTACGCCATTGAAAAAATATAAATCAAAAAGTGCCCTTTTATCATTGAATGATGAAAGCGCATTTTTTTTATAGGAAATATTGATTTATTTGCTTTTTTCATTGACGGTTTCTTCTGTTTGTGATATACTCCTATAAAATTGGTATGTTTTTTGTGAAAGAAGGTTTTTTATGGAATTCGGAATAGTTGACAGATGCACGGAGGGACTTTTCAGATACCGCGGATGGCCCACCGTCTGCCGTGACGAAAACGGAAAAATTTTTGTGTCCTGCTCGGGACACAGGCTCGGACATCTCTGTCCGTTCGGCAAAGACCTGCTTTACACGAGCCGCGACGACGGAAAGACCTGGTCAAGCCCCCGGATAGTCACCGACACCTGCGCGGACGACCGCGACGCGGGGATAGTGCCGCTCGGCGGAGGCAAAATGCTGCTTACCTGGTTCAATAACAAGCCCGAACTGCTCCGCGCTTACCGCGGACACCTCGCACCGGATCCGTATTCCGAAAATGCGGAAAACGATCAGTACCTTTCCGACGCGGTTATGAATATATGGGACAATCTCCCGGAAGAAAAACTGCAATACGGCTCTTTTATCAAGCTTTCGGATGACGGCGGAGAATCGTGGAGCGACGCGATAAGAGTACCCGTCACGTCGCCGCACGGGCCGACAGTTTTGCCGAACGGAAAACTTCTGTACCTCGGCAAGGAATTTTTTTCGGAAAAGTATGAAAAAGACGCCATTCTTGCGTTTGAAAGCAGTGACGGCGGCAAAACGTGGGATTATCTCTCAAAGGTCGAATGTCCGCCGGAGCTTGATTATTCTATGATGCACGAGCCCTGCGCCGCAGTTCTCCCCGACGGAACGATAATGGGCGCGATACGCGTACACCTCGGCGGGCTTAAAGTATACACCTGCTTTTCCTATGACGGCGGCAGAACGTGGACGACACCGAAAGACCTCGGCGTTGAGGGCGCACCTCCGCACATACTCGTACATTCGTCCGGCAAAGTGATCGTCACCTACGGCAGACGCGTAAAGCCGTTCGGCGAACGCGCAGTCATCAGCTCCGACGGCGGAAAGACTTTCGGAAAAGAGATCGTCATAAGCGAAGAATCAGCCACTCACGACCTCGGATATCCGTCGAGCGTCGAGCTTCCGAACGGCGACATACTCACGGTTTATTATCAGATGTATAAAAATGATAAATATTGCTCGATCCTTTACACAAAATGGGCTCTTTCAGATGAAATTTGATATTGACCTGCAAAACAAAAGGTGTTATAATAAACAAAATTAAGGAGTATTATATGGATTACGAAAGACTTGCTGATCTGCTTTTTCCGGACATAACCGAAAAGCCGGAAGACATTGAAAAAAAATATCCGCCCCGCGTCCTTCCCGAAGGCGCAAAGGTAACGCGCTTCGCGCCCAGCCCCACGGGATTCGTCCACCTCGGCGGTCTTTACCAGACCATCGTCGGTGAAAGACTCGCGCATCAGTCCGGCGGTGTGTTTTATCTGAGGATCGAAGACACCGACGACAAAAGAGAAGTCGCCGGAGCGTCGCAGAAGCTCATAACGACTCTTGCCCATTACGGCATAAAATTTGACGAGGGCGCGTCGCTTGACGAAAACGGCGGCATCTGCTATAAGGGCGATTACGGCCCCTATAAGCAGAGTGAACGCGGACCTATCTACCGCGTTTACGCCAAAGACCTCGTTCGCCGCGGACTTGCTTACCCCGTTTTCTCCACGGCAGAGGAAATGGAAGTCCTCGAAACGACCGACAAAAAGACCGAGGTCAAAAGCCGCGAATGGACGGAGGATTTTGCCTCTTCTCAAAGAGAAGAAATGCTCTCAAGACGTAATTTCACGATAGAAGAAGTCGAAGAAAACCTGAAGCAGGGCAATAAGTTCGTCATCCGTATGCTTGCCGACGGCGACGGCGAAGCCAAGGTCAAATGCACAGACCTCATAAGAGGCGAAGTCGAATTCCCCGTAAACGACAGGGACGAGATAATCCTCAAATCCAACGGCATCCCGCCTTATCATTTCGCTCACGCGGTAGACGATCATCTTATGGGGACTACCCACGTCATAAGAGGCGAAGAATGGCTGCCGAGCCTTCCCGTTCATCTCCAGCTTTTCCGCTATCTCGGTTTCAGAACACCCAAATATATGCACACCGCGCAGGTAATGAGCCTTGACGCCAACGGCAACAAGAAGAAACTTTCCAAGCGCGATATGGGCGCAAGTATGGACGATTACACCCGTCTCGGCTACGCTCCCGAATGTGTGCGCGAATACCTCCTTACCCTCCTTAACTCCAATTTTGAGGAATGGAGAGCCAAGAACCCCGACTCACCTTATACCGATTTCCAATTCAGCATCAAAAAAATGTCCAATTCCGGCTGTCTTATCGACTTTGAAAAGCTCGAAGACATTTCAAAGAATATGATCTCTCACCTTAACGCCGACGAAGTATACGACGGTGTGGTCGAATGGGCAAAGGAATACGACAGCGACTTCGCTTCCGTTCTCGAAAACGACGAGAAGAAGGCAAAGGCGATATTCGCCATAGGCAGAGGCGGAAAGAAGCCGAGAAAGGATTTCGGCAAATGGAGCGAGGTCAAGGACTTCATTTCGTTCTTCTATAACGAATATTTCAAAACGGAAGACAGTATCGAGGGCTTCGATAGGGAAGATATCAAAAAATGTCTCGGCGATTTTGCCGTTTCCTACGACGCATCCGACGATCAGAACGTATGGTTCACAAAGATCAAGGACGTTGCGGCTTCATACGGCTTCTGCCCCGATATGAAAGAATATAAAGCGTCTCCCGAAAGCTACAAGGGAAGCGTTGCCGATGTATCGTCGTTCATCAGAGTTGCCGTCACCGGCAGACTCAATTCGCCCGATCTGTTCACCGTAATGCAGATAATCGGATATGACGAAACCATAAAACGCGTAAACGCGTTCAAGGAGAGTGTATAAATTCAGTATGGAAGAAACAAAAAACTTTTTGTTTGAAAAAATAGAATCCGACCTTGAATCGGGTGTTGTCGAAAAGGTACACACACGTTTTCCGCCGGAGCCTAACGGGTATCTCCATATCGGTCATATCAAGGCGATATATGTGAATACCACCGCGGCAAAAAAATACGACGGCATCTTCAATCTCCGTTATGACGACACCAACCCCACAAAGGAAGACGTCGAATACGTCGATTCTATTTATGAAGACCTCAAATGGCTGACCGGCAAGGAGCCTGACAACGTATGCTACGGCTCCGATTATTTCGGAAAATGCTACGAATACGCAGTCAAACTCATAAAAGACGGCAAGGCTTACGTCTGCGACCTCAACGAGCAGGAGATCGAGGAATACCGCGGCACTCTTACTGAGCCGGGCAAGGAATCGCCTTACCGCAACAGAAGCGTCGAAGAAAACCTTGAACTTTTCGAGAAAATGAAAAGCGGCGTTCTTCCGGACGGATATTGCACGTTGAGGGCAAAAATAGATATGTCGTCGCCCAACATAAATATGCGCGACCCTATAATCTACCGCATACTGCACCGCGCTCATCACCGTCAGGGTGACAAATGGTGCATCTATCCGCTTTACGATTTCGCGCACCCCATTCAGGACGCTCTTGAAGGCATCACCCATTCGATGTGTTCGATAGAATTTGAAAACCACCGTCCGCTTTACGATTGGGTAGTGAACAATATCGGCTTTGAAAAGAAACCGCATCAGTATGAATTTGCCAAGCTGTTCATCACCAACACCGTGATGTCAAAGAGAAATCTCAGACGTCTTGTTGAAAACGGGACCGTTGACGGCTGGGACGATCCCCGTATGCCCACTATCTGCGGGCTCAGAAGACGCGGATATACTCCGTCCGCCCTTTTCGATTTCGTTGCCCGTGCAGGCGTTGCAAAGAACTTTTCAATAGTCGATTCCGCGCTGCTTGAACATTGTATAAGAGAAGAACTCAACGAAACGGCTCCGCGCCGTGTCGCCGTTCTCGATCCGATAAAAGTGATCGTCGAAAATTATCCCGAAGACAAGACCGAGTATTTCGACCTCCCGAATAATCCCAAGGACGAAAACGCGGGAAGCAGAAAAGTCGCTTTCACAAAGGAGCTTTACATTGATTCCGACGACTTCTCGCTCACTCCTCCGCCCAAATTCTTCCGTCTCAAACCGGACGGCGAAGTAAGACTTATGGGTGCGTATATCGTCAAATTCAAGGAAGCAAAGGTTGACGAAAACGGCAAAGTGACCGAAATAATCGTAAATGCCGACCTCGAAAGCGGCTGCGGCAACCCCGTTGACGGCAGAAAAGTCAAGGGAACGATACACTGGGTATCTGCTTCCGAATGTGCCGACGTTACCGTGAATATCTACGATTACCTGTTCAATATCGAAAATACAAGAGCCATTCCCGAAGGAAAGACGCTCGACGACTATTTCAACCCCGATTCCGTCAAGGTGCTTACGCATTGCAAGGTCGAAAAGGCGCTTCTCGATGCCGCACCCGGCGAAAAATTCCAGTTCGTCAGAACGGGCTACTTCTGCAAGGACACCAAGAACCCCGATACGTTCAACCGTATAGTAGAGCTTAAAGACAGCAAACCGTTTTGAGTAATTTCTTTTATAATGTCAAATTACAAATTAAGGAAATTATTTTCGCACAAGGTGCGAAAATAATGACCTCAACTCATCCCTCCTCACTTTCAAAAACGCCTTCGGGCGTTTTTTTGTTATCACAAAAACATTCTCTCTCATACCATAAACCGAGGTGAAATGTTATGTTTGAAAACGACTGCTCCTGCGAGCGTGCCGACTGCGAAAACGAAGTCGTCCGCTTCGGCACGGGCGACGTTATGGAGTTTGGAGAGGAGGAACGCACGGGAAAAAGCGATTTTTGCCGATCCGAAGAGGAAAACGTGCCGGTGAATACAGGTAAAAACATTCCGCTTGTTTTTGAGGGACGGCGGCGGAGATATTGCCGAAAACGGCGTAATTGTGCTTCCGGCAGGCAGACACACCGTTTTTCGCTCATTTCGATGCCTGATACTTGATTTTATGAATTTTATATGTTAAAATAAATCAAAGTATCTTGGAGAAGTGTAAAATGGATGTTGTTGATATTACAAAATGCGCCTTGTTTGACGGAATGAGCGAAGACGAGATATTGCTCTTTCTGTCACGTTCCGATATATTGACAAGGCGTTTTATCAAAAACAGCGTGATCATCCGATCCGGCGACGTCTGCCGCAGTATTTGCGTTGTTTTGTCGGGAAAAGCCGTCGGGGAATCGGTCAGCGACGACGGCAGGGTAGAGGAAATGGCGATATTTAACGCCGGTGACGTGTTCGGCGATATCATCGCTATGAGCGAAAGCGGCGAAAGCCCCGTTACGGTGAAAGCGACGACTGATACCGAAATCGTTTTTATTCCGATAACGGAGGTGTTTGCCGAAAAACTCCTTGCCGCAAATCTTGCCAAAACCATTGCCGAAAAATATTTTTCGCTGCGTTTTCGCCTTTCGTGTCTGTCGAAACCCACGATCCGCGCAAAGATTATGGAGTATCTTTACCATATTTCGGACGGCAAAACGGGCGTGGTTTTCAAGATACCGTTTACGCATACCGAGCTTGCCGACTACCTTTCGTCCAACAGGACTGCGGTCACAAGGGAACTGATATTGCTTCGTGAAAGCGGAGTGATAGATTATTACGGAAAGAATTACAAAATAAACAGGATGGTGTAAGGTGTGAAAAAAGTATGTCTGCTCCTCGTTCTTTCGCTTTTGTTCTCGCTTTTTGCCGGTGTTATAACGTCTTCGGCAGAAACCGAAGCGGCAACGTCTTACTCTTACCCGGTCGCCGGATTCAACGAACGTCAGCCGAAAAGCGCGGCAATAGTCGTTTACAACAGAGAATACGGTGAAAAATTCGAGAAAAACGGAAACTATGAAATATTCGTCGTCGCCGTCGAGGACGGAAAAGTGGTGTCGGTCAGTTCCGATAACGCACCTATCCCCGAAAACGGCTACGTCGCCGTTGCCAGAGGTACGAGCCTTGTAAAAGAGATCAAAACGCTCGGCATAAAAACGGGCGATACCGTCGTTTTCTCGGAAAAAGCTATGGAAATGATATTCGTGAGTGAAAATTATTCGCCGTTTTATTCGAGAACGATAAATTTTGACAAGTACAATTCCACCCGTACCGATTCGACGATAGTCATTTACAACAAAGGCGGTATGACCAACACGAATATCTGGGGAACGGAAGCCGTGGTCGATGCGGATGGCTTCGTTATGTCCGTCGGCGGCAACAACAGCACTATCCCCGAAGGCGGAATGGTCATTTCCGCAGTAGGCAAACGCATCGCCGAACTTGAAAACGCTGCCGAACCCGGGCTTTACGTCACCGTCGATGACAAAGCCAGGACCGTGACGTTCGCGTTTTCCAAAGAGAGCATTTACGGCGGCGTTTCCGTGATGTACAAAAACTTTGTTTCGTCCTTAAACAAGGCGCGTGAGAATTTTGCGTGCATCGACTACGGAAAAGCCGAAGAATACAGAGAAAAACTTGAAAAGATACTTGAAAACATCAAAAAAGCGAACGATTCCGACGATATCGGCGCCGCTCTGACGGGGAAATACGCTTTTTCGGACCTTTACGACGAAGCGGTCAATTCTGTCACCGAATATCCCGCAGTCGAGGAAAGAGCCGTCTGGCTCCGTCCGTCAAACAGTCAGACGCGCGAAAAGGTGAACGCTGTCGTCAAGTCGATATACGACGCGGGCTTCAACGCCGTCTGCATCGAGCTGCTGTTCAATTCGGCCACTATCTTCCCCGTGGGCACCGAAAAATATCTGTTCGAGCAGGATCCGTCGCTTAAAGGCTTTGACGTGCTTGACGCTTATATCGACGAATGTCACAAGTACGGCATCGAGGTTTACGGCTGGATGGTCTGCTACCGCGTCAGCTACGGAAGTTCGACGTATATCGAAAAGTCGGTGACGCACAAGAGACCGGAATGGATGAATATTGCAAAATCGGGCACCGTTGACGTCGGCGACACTGCGGGACATTTTCTCAATCCGGCACTTCCCGAAGTGACGGAGTTGCTGCTCGGTTTTTACGAATACATACTCACGACCTACGATATCGACGGATTTCAGCTCGACTATATCCGTTATCCGCTTGCCGAGGGCGAGGATTTCGGTTACGACGAATACACAAGAAACCTTTTTAAGGAAAAATACGGCAAAGATCCGATGAATATGAGCAAAAACGACGCTTTGTGGCTCGATTGGTGCCGTTTCCGTGCGTCGTTCGTCACAGATTTCGTGGGCAAGATAAATGAACTTGTGAACAGAGTCCGCCCCGATATCTTCCTTGCCGCAGACGTTCAGCCGAATTTCAACGCCGTCTACGAAAAATACTATCAGGAATCGAAGATATGGCTCGACAGCGGCATTATCGACACGGTGTTCCCGATGGCTTACGGAACGAACGTGGTGCCGCAGGACTCGGCTTACGCGGTGGAAGCCGCGGGAGACGACGCCTATGCGTATATCGGCATCACCGATTACGGAACGGACGTTTTCAAGCGCGAGGTCATCGAAACGCGCGAGGCATCCTCCGACGGATTTGCGTTCTTTGACTTTTCAAGATACATTAACGGAGATTATGTAAACCAACTGAACTCCACGCTGCTTGCCGAAAAGGCGCTTTCGCCGTCGTATAACGCGACGGAGGCGGTCAGAGCGCAGACGGCTTACGCACTTCTCCGTCTTGACAGAGTAAAGGCGTCCTTCCCCGATTCCGTGCCGGATGAACTGTATGAACTCGTATCTTCGCTGAATGATAAGGTATCCTCTTTCGGCATCGCCGACGAATGTGTGCCCGCTCTTGAAGAAGCGGTCAACGAGCTTATAAATTCAAACGGCGCGCTTTACGACGTTGTCGCAAACGATATCGCAAAAGCCCTCAAATACGCCCGTCTTTCCAAAGATGCGGCGAAAGAAGAGTACCGCGAAACGCATCCGCTCCCCGCAAAGTATACCGAAGAATCGTCCGCCGAAGAAAAATCGGAAGAAATTTCGGAAAATTCCGGGATTTCGGAGAAATCGTCGGGAGATGTCGTATCGGAACTTCCGCCGGATAACTTTACCGGCCCCGGAGCCGGATTCATTATAGGCGTTGTCTGCGTTGTCGTTCTGATAGCTGCCGCAGCGGTCATAATAATTAAAAGGAGAAGCAAAAAATGATAATCAGAGACATCAAAAACGGTGAAAACAAAAAAACGCAGTCCCTTATGGCGTGCGCGTTCAAATATTCGCTCGATTCTTCTGAAGTCGGCGACGATATGGAGGAGGACTTCATAGGCGCATTTGAAGACGACAACGAAACGCTTATGGCGCAGATAGCCGTCAAGGATTACAAGGTGACGTACAACGGAAAAACCGTCGGCTGCGTGGGTATCGCGGGCGTTTCCACTTATCCCGAATACCGCCGCAGCGGCTGTATCAGAGCGATATTCAACGAGATATTCAAAAGATGCGAAGAAAAGGGCTGGGATCTTTCGCTGCTTTATCCGTTTTCTTACAGATACTACCGCAAATTCGGCTACGAGCTTGCGTTCCGCCATAAGGAAATAACGGTGCCTTTTGCGTTCCTCACCCATATAGAACGCAACAACGACGGCGTTTTGTATAAAGGGCAGAAAGAAATTCTCGAAGGTCTGCTTGACGTTTACGGCAAGTACGCCGAAAAAATGAATCTCTGTATGGCAAGAAACGACGGGAAAGTCTATTCATCCGATCCCATAAAGACGAAGAAATATACATATCTCTGGTATTCGGAAAATAGCCCCGTGTCTTATGCCACCGTCACTCCCGACGGCGAGACGCTCGTGGTGAACGAGCTTGTTTACACCGACGTGAAGTCGCTTTACGGCATACTCGGCTTCCTCAGACTTTTCGACGGACAGTATAAAAACGTATTTTTCAGACTGCTCGAAAGCGATTCGCCCGTCGAGTACCTTATCGGCATTGACAAGGGGATCACCGTCGGCGTTCTCAACGGAGCCGAAGGCAGGGTAGTGAACGTGAGAAAAATACTTTCCCTCAACGATTATCCGAAGTATAACGGAAGCATAAGGATCAGAATAACCGGCGATGTGATTGAGTCCAACAACGGCGTTTACACCGTGTCTTTCGGTGACAAAACCGACGTTTCGTTTGAAAAAGACGGAGAATGGGACGTTTCGATGTCGATAAATGCGTTTTCTCTTCTTGCTTTCGGCGGCGTGAAACGCGGCAGCGCTTCCTACCTTGCCGACACCGAGATAAAAGCAAAAGAAGAACTGCTTTACGATATGTTCCCCGAAAAACAGATGAATCTGTTTGAGAGATTTTAAGGCTGATAATATAAAGGCTGAAAGCGGTCGTGCTTTCAGCCTTTTGCTTTTATTCGGTTATATTCAGCGGCAGACCGTTCAGCTCCACGCCGTCGTCGGCACGGATAAGGACGTATTTCACGCCGTCGATGATGCGCGTTTCGACGAGATCTGTCTTGTCGGGAGCGACTTTTATGACAACGTCGGGCGTGCGAAGCTCAAATTTCTTTGTCTCCATTATATTCTTCGGGGGCAGGTCTGTCGTGCTGCCGAAGCTTTCGTTGTAGTTTTCGCTGAAAGAAACGAGTTTTTCTTCGGCGATGCCGCAGCTTTCGAGTATTCCCTTGACCTGATTTTTGGAGATAACGAGGTTTTCGGGATCCTTGCTCTGACGGTGCGCTTCAATGCGTTCGTTCAACTGACGGCGCACTTCTTTTGCCACGTCAAGGTCGCAGTCGTTTTCAAGCGATTCGCAAAGGAGCGAACGGAAAGTGCTTCGCTGATCGTCTGCGGGCATCAGCGACATTTTGCTGCCGAAGACCGAAGACGTGAACTCCTCGTGAGCGTCGCCGGTGTCTTTGGTGAACATAAGAGCGTCGTATATGTTGGTCTGTCTGTTGTCGAAAGCGGGGAACATAAACCCGAGCACGGGGGACGTCACGACGCCGTCGCCGTTTATGTTTTTGAACGACTTTTCCTCGGAATCGTAGGCGAGCGACGACTTTGACATTTTCACGGGGCAGATGGTGCATATTATGTATGTGAACACTTCTTCGCTGTCGCCGAGCTTTTCGTTGTCGTGCGTTTTATAGGGGACGTCGTATTTGTTGCAGGTGAGCAGAATGACATAATTTTCCTGTATTCCGCACGACGATATTATTTTTTCGTAAAGGCTGTCAACGGAAGTCTCGTTTTCAAGGCAGGTATCCTTGAGAAGCGTGAGCAGCTTGTGTTCTTCGCTGTTCTGAACGGCGTTCGTGTCGAACGGAATGTCAACGAGCGTTTTGCCTATCGTCCCGCTTATCGTTTTTCTGAAAAGTGCAAGATACTTTTCGCCTTCCTCGCGCTGTATCATACCGTAGGACTTTCTGAAGCGGGAGATTATTTTGCCTTCTCCGTTGACGTAACAGCCGTATATCGCGTTTACCGCGGTCTTTTCGGGATCAAGCGTTCTTTTTATTTCGCGTAATTCTTTTTCGTTCATTGTTTACCTTCATATTTTGCTGAAAAGCAGTTCCGAATAGGTCGGGTACGGCCACATATCGGAAGCGGTCATCGTTTCCGCCTTGTCAACGTAGGTGCGAAGCTCGTCCATAACGGGAAGCACGCTGTCCTTGAACGCAAACGCACGGCTTGCGACATCGGACGCGGAATCGACCGCGTGTATGTTGTTTTCAAGTTCTTTGTTGAGGACGTATATTTTTTCTTCAAGATCGCAAAGGGAATTGCAGGTGTTTTCCTCGTAAGACACTTTGGCTCCGTCGTTGAATCTGCGTTTGGCGATGATCGTGTTCTGCAATTCATTCGTATAGCGGCTTATGGCGGGGAGGATGTCGCGGTTCACCATATCGCAGGCGGTGCGCGCTTCGATATTGACGACCTTGCAGTAGTTCGCAAGGATGATCTCGTATCTCGACTTCACCTCGGATTCGGTGAATATCCTCTGACGTTCAAAGAGCTCGATATTCTTTTTGTCGGTGTAATGGACGAGCGCTTCCGGTGTAGTGCGGTAGTTGAGAAGACCGCGCACCTCGGTGGCTTCCTTTATCCATTTTTCGTCATATCCGTTGCCGTTGAAAACTATTCTCTTGTGACGTGAATAAGTCTTCTTTATCACGGTATGGAGAGCGGTATCGAAATCGTCGGAGGAAGCAAGGGCTTCGTTTATCTGCGTCAGAGCATCGGCAAACGCCGTGTTTATCATAATGTTGGCGCAGGCGATCGAATCCGCCGAGCCGAGCATAAGGAACTCGAACTTGTTGCCGGTGAAAGCGAACGGGGAAGTACGGTTGCGGTCTGTCGTGTCGCGCAAGAAGCGGGGCAGAACGTGCGCGCCGAGCTTTATCTGGTCTTTTTCGCGCACGGTGTAGTCGGAATCGTTTTCTATCGAATCAAGGATCGAGGTCAATTCGTCGCCGAGGAACATCGAAATAACGGCGGGCGGCGCTTCGTTCGCACCGAGACGTCTGTCGTTGCCTGCCGAAGCGACGGCAATACGCAGCAGATCCTGATGTTCGTCCACCGCTTTGATGACGGCACAGAGGAAAAGGAGAAAACGGGCGTTTTTATGCGGCGTGTCGCCGGGAGTGAAAAGGTTTACGCCGGTGTCGGTCATAACGGACCAGTTGTTGTGCTTGCCGCTTCCGTTCACACCGCTGAACGGCTTTTCGTGAAGCAGGCAGACAAGACCGTTCTTCTTTGCGACCGACTGCATTATTTCCATAGTGAGCTGGTTCTGATCGGTGCTGACGTTGGCTCTCATATACATAGGCGCAAGCTCGTGCTGTGACGGAGCCGCTTCGTTGTGCTCTGTCTTGACGGGGATGCCGAGATTCCAGAGAGCTTCGTCAAGCTCGTGAAAATACGCCGATACACGCTGCTTTATCGCGCCGTAGTAATGGTCGTCAAGCTCCTGACCTTTGGGCGGCATCGCGCCGAAAAGCGTCCTGCCGGTAAAAACGAGGTCTTCGCGCTTGTCGTAAAGGTCTTTGTCTACAAGAAAATACTCCTGCTCCGAGCCGACGTAAGCCGAGACCGAAACCGCTTCGGTTTCGCCGAAAAGGTGCAGCGTCTGCATAACGGCTTTGTTCAGCGCTTCCATCGAACGCAGCAGCGGCGTTTTTTTGTCGAGCGCGTGTCCTCCGTAGGAGCAGAACGCGGTCGGGATGCAGAGTACGTTATCTTTTATAAAAGCGTAAGACGTGGGATCCCACGCGGTATATCCTCTCGCTTCAAACGTGTTGCGGAGTCCGCCAGACGGGAAAGAGGAAGCGTCCGATTCGCCTTTGATAAGCTCCTTGCCCTTGAATTCCATAATTATGGAGCCGCCGCCCGACGGAACAAGGAAAGAATCGTGCTTTTCGGCGGTAACGCCGGTCATCGGCTGGAACCAGTGTGTGAAATGGGTGGCGCCTTTTTCAATAGCCCAGTTTTTCATAGCTTCCGCCACTTCATCGGCGATGTCGCTGTAAAGCACGGTGCCGTTCTTCATCGTTTCGTGCAGGGCGCGGTATATTTCGGGGCGCAGTCTTTCTTTCATCACACGGTCATTGAAAACCATTGAGCCGAAATATTCGGGTAAATTTTTCACGGCAATTACCTCCGTCATTAAAAATGAATAAGGTTATTTTACCCTTAACGCTTCCGTTTGTCAATATTTTTGTTGGTCAAGAAGAAAAAAATTATTTCGCTCTTGACGGAACAAAAAGAATGTGTTATAATAAATAAGTAAAAGAATAATGCAGATTGCCCCGTGCCAAACGGGGAATCGGGCGTATCTCCCGAAGATACTGTCCCGGGGATAAGGAAATCGCGGTGAAAATCCGCGGCAACCGCCATTACCGTAACTCGCTTATGCGTCAAGTCGGAATGCTTATCAGTCTGTGAAATGTAAAAAGTCTTTCGGGCAATGTGGGAAAGATGCGTTTCATTACGGAGATACGAGCAGGGTATCTCTGTGCTTTCGCGTCCTTACCCGTTTAGGGAAGGGCGATTTTTATTGTTGAAACCGTAAAACTGTGTTTTGCAGTCATATTGCAGACAAATTACATTCTTTTTCAATATTTGTTATGATACAAAAAGAAAGGATGTATCTATGAAAAAACTACTTGCTGTTTTACTTCTGCTTGTCACGGTCTTCGTGACAACGGCGGCTTTATCTTCCTGCGCGGGAAAGGTCGATTCCGATTCGATCTGGGAAAAAGCGGTCTACAAAACCGACACCGCGTTCGGAAACGGAGAAAAAACCGTCAGCGTAAACGTAAAAGCCGGCGACAAGTCGGTGATATTCACCATCAAAACCGACAAAAACACACTCGGCGACGCGATGACGGAACACGGTCTTATCGCCGGCGATAAAAGCGAATACGGTCTTTACTTAAAGACGGTCAACGGAATTACCGCCGACTACGACAAAGACGGCGCGTATTGGTCTTTCAACGACGGAAACGGAGCGATGATGCCGGTCGGCGTTGACGGCGCCGAAATAAAAGACGGAGAGAAGTACGAGCTTGTCTACACGAAATAAAAGTTTTCTTACGATAAAGGAAACTACGGTATTCGCCGTTCTCGGCGCGATGATGTACTGCACGAAGGTATTGATGGAGTTTTTGCCGAACATTCACCTGCTCGGGATGTTCACGATCACGTTCACCATCGTCTTCCGCAAAAAGGCGCTTATCCCGATATACGTCTACGTTTTCCTCGAAGGTCTGTTTTCGGGCTTTTCCGTGTGGTGGCTCGCTTATCTGTATATCTGGGCTATCCTTTGGGGATTGACTATGCTCGTCCCGCGTAAAACGCCGAAAAAGGCAGCGTTCTTCATTTATCCGGCGCTTTGCTGTTTTCACGGGCTTATATTCGGCGTCCTTTATGCGCCGATCTGGGCGATAATGGCAAAAATGAGCTGGAGCGCCACGCTTGCGTGGATAGCCGCCGGTTTGGAATTTGACCTTATCCACGCGCTGAGCAATTTTGCACTCGGCTTTCTGTGCCTCCCGCTTTCGGAAACATTGTCAAAAATAATGAACGGAAGGATACATTGATATTCAAAAAAGCACGCGCCGAACGCCGAGTGTTCTTAAGGACAGTTTTATGAAATAACCGCCACAGAATGTGGTGAGTAAGTGCGCACTTGATAAAAATGAAACAGGCTGACGGTTAAATCAGCCTGTTTTT
>JAZUKE010000016.1:0-9651 GCA_045643125.1 Eubacteriales bacterium | reverse complement strand
AGTTTTCAGTTTTCAGTTTTCGGTTTTCAGAAAACAAACACGGGAAATTTGCAATTTGCTTGTGACGGCGCGTACTCGCTGACGCAAAGTGAAATAGCCCTTCGGGCTGTGAAATACGCTTCGCGTGTGAAATATCGCGCTGCGATGTGAAATGTTGCTTCGCAACGTTGAGGTGATTATTTCACGCGGATGCGTGAAATAATTTCCTTAATTTGTAATTTGCAATTTGAAATTTGGAATTTGAAATTTTCCTTGCGTGAATCGTGGCAAATCATTCAGTAAAAGAGAATTGCGTTGTGGCTTTCCTCCCGGAGGGAGGCAATTAAAAATTTATTGAAAACGGCGAAGATGCACTGATTTCAGTGATTTTTTACAATGATCTTTGCTTTTTTCAATCAATTTTTATCCGAGTTTACGGTTCAAATGACAAAATTCGGAAATTTTCGGGCAATAATTTTTGAAAAACCAAGCCCCGTGAGGCTTGGTTTTTCATTGGTATGTTTAACATAATACGAGGTTAGGAGATTAGTTGGATTTTGTTTCAGTGAAAGTTGCAGGTTTGAGAGTGTTATTCTTTGTAGAATCAATTTCATAAGAGAAATACTTTGCATCTGCATCTTTATCAGTCTTTACGTATTCAGCTACATCACCAGCTGCAGCGACGATGTTTTCAGCTTTGAGATCTTTTTTAGCAAGTGTAGCATCGCTGAGAACAGAGCCGTTATTAATGAATACATAATAAACTTTAGAACCGTCAACAACTTTGACACAAACTTTTCCTTCATAGCTGCCAGAACCAGCATTGTCTGCAACGTACTGGGTATAAGCGTTACGAGCTGCCTGTTCAGCGGATGAGACGTTGGCTTTTTCGATGATGCCGGAGAAGGTAGGTATAAGTACTGCCGCGAGGATTGCGATTACGGCGATTACGATAGCGAGTTCAATGATCGTAAAGCCTTTTTTGTTGGTGTTTTTCATAATTGAAAACCTTTCTTGAAATTTTGATTTACCTAATTGATGCTTCAATTATACCATCTTTAAACTAAATTGTCAAGACCCGAGTAAAATAAGAAAAATAGACAACAAATTTAAAAAAATAGTCAACAAAGATACCATACGCGGTTGTGTATTTTTGTCAAATTCACATAAACTCCGCCCGTCAGGGGCAAATTACTTTAATATATATTCAACTGATTGCAGAGTTTTCAATTCGCTTTTGAATAAAATACCTATTGACTAAAAACGAACGATATAGTACAATGCAATCGGCAAAACGATGGGGAAAACCCGGTCTATACTTAACGGAAAGGTGACGAATATGAACAAACCTCATTTTATCGGCAGCTTCGTGCAGCCGTCGCTCGTTGACAAATGGAGCGAAAAGGATTGGGAAAGACACTACGACTTGCTTCTTGAAGCGGGGATCGACGTTATGATCCTGCAATGGATCGCCGAAACACCCGACGGAAAATTCACCTACATCGGTTACGAAAGCGAAAACGCTTCCTTTGATTACGCCGAAAACTGCCGCAAGGCGGAAAACTATCTGCCGAACGCCCTTGAAGCCGCGCAGAAAAAAGGCGTAAAGGTTTTCATCGGTCTCAACTTTGCCGACGAATGGTGGGGCGGCGGTTTCCGCAATGCAGAATGGGTGAAAAAGCAGACCGACATCAACAACGCGATGGCAAAAGAAATATACGACAGGTACAAACCCCAATATCCGTCCGCGTTTTACGGCTGGTACTGGGTATGGGAAATGTACAACGACACCAACGGCGACGAGGTGTACTGGGCGGATATGATGAACCGCTCGCTCGCCTTCTTCACACAGCTCGACAAGTCGCTGCCCGTGCTGATGAGCCCGTTCATCAGCGGCTACCTCGACAAAACTCCCGAGGAGACCGGCACGATGTGGAGAAACTTCTTTGAAAAATGCGATTTCCGCCCCGGTGACATATTCTGCTCGCAGGACAGCGTCGGAGCGTCGCAGTTCCCGATAGAAAAGATCGAAAAGCACGTCGCCGCAATGAAAAAGGCGGCGTCCGTCAAACCCGAAGTGAAGTTCTGGATCAACGTCGAAAGCTTCAGCGGAAAGGCGGGCGAAGGTCCCGCACCGCTCGACAGAGTGATAAAGCAAATGGAAATGGCGTCAAAGTATTCCGACGAGCTTATCACGTTTTCGTACTCCCACTACTATCTGAATAAGCTCGAGCCGAACGAGTACCACAAACAGTATCTTGAATATCTGAAACGCTGAAATAATCGGGGCGCGATGATCAGTACCCCGGCAGACCGAAGACAAACTCGTTGCTTGCGCCATTGAAATGCAAATAGAATAGAGTAAAAGTGTACTTTTATCCGAAGGATGAGAGTACACTTTTATAATAGGAATACTTGATTTTATTGGAATTTTCAATGGCTTCGACGAAAAACTCGACTGCCGTAGCCATCTACGGCGACGCTCGTTTTTCGCCGAAATCAACTTCGTTTGTCTCAGTCTGCTCAAATTATTTTTTCCTCCGGTGACGGCAAAAATGCGTTAAGTCCGAAAAAGTGTGAAAAACGCAAAATATATGTCCGAAAAAATGTAAAAATCGGTTGACAAATTACATTCGGCGTAATATCCTTAAACATAATGAAATGATGTGTAAAATGAATACGGAACGCAATAAGTTGAAGGAGTTTACTATGGAAGCAAAAAAAATAATTTTCGACACCGATCTCGGCAGTGACTGCGACGACGTCATCGCGCTCGACCTTCTTCTTTCCGCAGCAAAAGCGGGTGAATGTGAGCTGATAGGCATAACTTATTCGTATTTCTGCTTTGCCGCCTGCGGATGTATATACGAGATACTCCGTCAATACGGCTACGAGAACATTCCGATAGGGCGGATGCCCATACCGCAGGGAAGAAAGGAGTACCGCGGTTCTTACGCTTTCCCCGTTGTTGAAAAGTTCGGCAGAGAAGACACCCCGAAATACGAAGACGTTACCGACGCGGTGCGTCTGCTTCGCCGTCTCCTTGCGGAAAACGAAAACGTGACGCTCGTCGTTGTCGGCTCGATGACAAACATCGCGTCCCTCATCGAAAGCGCACCGGACGACATTTCTCCGCTTGACGGAAAAGAGCTTATGAAACGCTCGGTAAAAGAGATCGCCGTAATGGGGTGCAGCTTCCGTCACCAGGATGCCAGAAATCCCCAGCCTGACGCGATAACGGAGGACGGCACGCTGAAACCCGTGTGCGAGTGGAATATTTTCTGCGACATACCGGCGGCAAGAAAAATGTTTGACACCTGCCCCGTCCCCATAACCTGCTCGCCGTTCGAGCTTGGATTCAATCTGTATTCCGGTCAGCCGATATTCGACGCCGGAAAAGGCGAAACGCCCGATTCATACTGTATGCAGGTCTACGGCTGCTGCAAGCACGGGCACCATTCGTGGGATCCTGCGACTGCGTATTACGCCCTTTACGGCGCGCTGCCGTATTTTTACAAAACGGTACGCGGCAAGATCACCATTGACGAAAACGGAATTTCGTATTTCGATGCGTCGCACGGCGGCAGCCATTGTCTTATCGAGTGCGCCGTGACGCGCGAAGAGGTAGGAAAAGCGATCGACGAAAAACTGCGCCGTCTGAACGACAGGTAAAAAGGACGTAGACAATGTATAAAGAGATATTAAAGGAAGATATCGTAAGAATACTTGACAAAATGAAGGAAGAAGCCGTTTTCCGCATCGCTTCCGGGATCGGCGAAGAAAACGCCGAAAAGCTTTCTTCCGATATAGTCATACTCCCGGACGTGTACGGTTTTCTTCCGTTATCGGAATTTCTGCTGACGCTCGAATGGAACGAATACGCCGTTTTCACTTACGAAGGGAAAACGTATATCGCGTCACATTCGTACCGCGGTGTAAAAGAGGCACTTGACAGTCTGGAGCTTTCGGCAAAGCACGGAAACGGCGTTATACCTGTCTTTGACGAGCCTTGCAGGTGCAGGGTAAGCTCGTTCCCGACAGACATACCGAACTACCGCGGCGGCAGATACGTCGGCGCGTTCGATCACGCTGACGGCAACTACGGATTCATCGTTGAAGGGACAGCCGACTGCGAATTCGATTCGTACATCGCTTTGACCGAAAACTGCGGATACACTCCCGAAAAAGAAACCGAATCCGGCGGGAACCGCTGTATTTTGTTGAAAAACGGCGAAAACAGAATGATTTACGCTTATTACAGCCGCGCTTCAAGGTGCGCGTCGGTCATAGGCGGCGACTGTACTTATACGGACATATCCGTCACGGGTGACGGAAACGTCTGCAAACCCATACTGTGGCAGGGGCATCCGAGCGCGTCCAACGGAGGAATGGGGATGAGCTATTTTCTCCGCCTTTCCGACGGGAGCTTCTTCGTCATCGACGGCGGTTTCAACAACAACGGCGAAGAAGACGATCTTTTTGAGTCTCTTGAACGTCTTAACGTCCGTCCGGATGGCATAATCATCCGCGTCTGGCTCATCACGCACGGACACGACGATCACTACAACACGCTTCGCGGCTTTGCCGCAAATAAGGCGGACAGAGTGAAGGTTGAAAGGATAGTTTTTTCGCCAACGCAAAGCGATTATCTCAAAAACAGCGACACCGTTTGGCATTGGGACATACGCGCTTTTGCCGACAGCTTTGCGGGATGCAGGTTTGTGAAGCCGTTTGCCGGTCAGAGATGGCTTCTCCCGGGCTGTACGGTCGACGTGCTTTTTTCGGCGCAGGACGCTTTCAATAACCCGTTTTACATAAAATCCCTCAACAACGCATCGACGGTGATACGCATTACCGTCTGCGGGCAAACCATACTTTTCCCCGCGGATATCGAAGCGGATTCCGCTGACATAATCTGCGGCAGATTCGGAAACGATCTGCGATGCGACATTCTTCAGATCGCACACCACGGTTATCACGGCGCTTCCGATGAATTCTACACGCTGTGTCAGCCGAAGCTCGTGCTTTATCCGGTTATGGAAGGATACGACAAGCGCTTTGACAATATGGCTCACGGAAACTATGTCTGGCGCCGCCTTCCGAGCGTGAAAAAAGTTGTTCCATCGTATACGGGATCGACGTCGTTCGTGCTGCCGTACGATACGGATAAAGAAAACTGATAGGGGCTGTTGCATTCAGATGCAGAAAGCGTTTTCTTCGCCCCGAAGGTATATAACAATACTCCGAGAGGGCGAAAAAACGCTTAGAAAAACATATAAAATCAATCTTTCCATAAAAAGAATAACGGCTTTACGGTTCAAAATGCTTGCGCTTCCGTAAAGCCATTCTTTTTTGATTCCTTCGTTTTTCGTTCTGCGCTGAATGCGGCAGTCCCTTTTTCATTATTCATCTGTGCGATAAAACCAGACCTGCCCCGTTCTGGGTGAAAGCTTGAGTGGGATGCCTTCGGTCAGGCGTTCGCCCGTATACTGCATAACGTCGCCGCTTTCCGTATTTTCGAAGCGATAAAGCGCATTTTTCCGCACCGCTTTCATTTTCAGAACGTAAGTGTCCTCTTCAACGAGCGTGTTGCGGATGACCTGCACGAAGCCGTCGCCTTTTTCGGGATCGTCGAACTGCATTGCAAACCAATCGTGAGCGTCCTTTCTGCATTCGGTGAGCGGATAGTAGTCGCTTCTCAATTCGATTTCGGCAGCGCGCCTCCATATCGGCACCATTTTTCGGGAAATACGGAATTTTTCTTTGCTGTCTTTGTAAAACAGCGTATTGGTAAGGGCGGGAGTCAGCGCATTGTGGAACGAGAACTCGTCGCCCGGATGATTCGTCTGCCCGTAAGTGCCGTCGGGGTTGTCCCAATTTTTGTTATGTGCGCGGAAATAAGGTATCCACTCAAACATAAGACGGTGCTGCTTCTGCTTGATAAGGTGATTGCCGTAGCCTATGTCGGTATAATGGAGCGTGACGGCACGGCGCATAGAGTCAAGATCGTTTCGTCTGCCGCCTCCGGCACAGGAATCTATCCAAAGTCCGGTGTGACGGTCGATGAGCGAATCCCAATACGCAAGATATCCCTGAACGTGGAGGTTTTCCATAGCTCCGACTCTGTCGGGCGTTTCGTTTTGGATCCAGAACGGCAGAGGTTCAAAATTGAAGTCCTGACGGTAGACGCGGATATGATACTCGTCTATTTTTTCGTTTATATATTCCGACAACCATTTGCGCGCATCGGGGGACCCGAGGTTGAACAGATAATTTTCCGAAGAGGGGCAGCGAAGCAGCCATTCGGGATGCTCTTTGAAAATATATGTATTTTCTCTGACACGTTCCGGCTCGAACCAAACAAGAAACCGAACGCCGTTGTCTTCGCACGCCTTGCCTATTTCTTCCAATCCGTTGGGGAAGCGTTCGCGGTCGCAGTCCCAATTCCCCACGTTCGCATACCAGTCGTGATCGCATTTGTACCAGCCGGCATCCATCCACCAGATATCGGGCTTCAATCCGGCGTTTATATAATTGTGCAGTCCTTCAAGCTGGACCTCCGTCGTCGCGCCGGTGAATTCCGCGCCGCCGACACCGACAACATGCATACACATTTTGGGCGGTACGTTCACGCCGTCTTCTTTCGGAAGAATGTGGGCAAAATACCATTTTCTCCACAGATTACGGGCGTTGTCCTCGCTTTCGCCTGCCGCCATAAAGGTAACGCGGGGCGTTCTCATAGTTTCACCGGGATATATCGTAAAATGGCATCGCTTCTGCCCGACCGAAACGGAAACTCCGCCGTCTTCGGGAACGTAAGAAGCGTACCAGCCGCCGCTCCATCCGAGAGCGATATTCACGAACCAATCTTCAAAGCAAAGCCGCATATAGGGAAAAGCTTTGTAGTTGGGAAGTCCGTTTTCGGAGCAAAGCGATATCGTTTCGGTTATGGGCGTTCTGAACGTCTCGTACCCGTCTTCGGTAAGGTCATCGCCGTTTGAATGATACAGAACGGGAGACTTTCCCGTGAAGTGAGAAGTAATGCGGATATCGGAAACTATCGGTGTGTTTTCGCTTTGATCGTTCGAGAACCACGCCGTCCATTCGTATACGGGGAAATCGCGGTAACCTATCGCTTCGGCGGACACGGTCACTCCGTCCGGGCTTTTGCCCGAAAAGACGAACCGCGTGATATTCGAGTCAACGGAAAAGCGTTCTGTTTTCGGAGAAAAATCATCCGGGATCCCGCGGTATTCAACGCCGTTTATTCTGTAAGAAATTGGGAGAGCGGACGGATGAACGGAAAAAGGCAGTTTTGCCTGAAGCTCCATATCTGATTTTTTCGCGTGCAGTATCATAATCAAGTCACCTTAAAATTCGAATTAAAGCTTCATTGAAAACTTGTCTTATGTACAAAGCAACTTTTCAATGAAAACGTCATACACATAATCAATTTATTCCGTCTTGCCGAAATCAAGCTCGCTCATATAGTATGCGCGTGTGTCGGCAAAGTGTCCGTGACCGTCATCGACGTGTACGCGGAACCACCGATAATTCGGGTTTATTTCAAAATCGGTCGAAGTGATGGGTTCTCCGCCATCCGGGACTGCGTGACGGTTTGCCTTTTTTACGCCGTATATGAGGCTGACGCTTTCCGCGTCTGAACATTCGATATGCAGTTTTACTCCGTCAAACCACAGCGCATTGATATCGGGGCCGGTCGAAGCATAGAAATTGCCGTCGAGCAGAGCTTTTCCGATGGTGTTGTACTCCAGCTCATCCGCCTTTATCATCACCCAGCCTCCGCAGGAGTCGAATTGCGTATCGCCCTCCGGGTACTCGTTGTGATTGTCGTCGGCGGCAACGCAGAAGATCTTTTCGCCTCCCTTGAGCATATCGTCATAAACTCGGCTGTTGTATTCGTCAAAACCGGAGACGAAGCAGCCGTGGTTATATATCTCCATAGCGTGCATACCGTGGTAGTTCATATAGTCGCCGTAATTCTCCTGCGACCACGTCGGATGGTTGTAGATGACGAAATATCCGGCATCAACTCCCGCTTTTATCATTCTGTTGACACATTCCGGGGTGTGTTCGCGCGGAAAGTCCGGCTCATTCGGATCGATCTGCGACTGCGGAATATAGTTCCTCGCGCTGCCGTGGCGGACGTAGGAATCGGTATAACAGACCTGATATGGGATATCGTCGCGGGTAGCGATAAAGCAGAGGTGGCAGGTCTTGACCTCGCGTATCTTTCCGGGGTAGCCGGGTGCGTTTAGGTTGTATTCGGTACCGGTCAGCGGCAGAAAATCCGGGTCGCGCAGTTCGGGGTGAGGCACCTGCACGTTGTGATCCGTGAAAGCGACGACGGAGTAACCGTGTCTTTTGTAGATCTCTTTCACCTGTTCGGGTGTCGCTTCTCCGTCGGAAATGACGGTATGGCAGTGCAGATTCGCTTTGTAAAAATTCCCGTTTTCGGGAAGAAGATACTGTTTCATTGTGTTCCTCTCTGTCCGCGTCGTGCGGGCAAGCGTTTTCTTGTATTCTACTCTCTTTTTTCCTTCTTGTCAATCACCGTAAAGAGCATTCCGCAAAAAGAAAAATCATACCGAAACGGGCAGGGAAAACAATACATTATGTTGATTTCGGATAAAAAATATGGTATAATATGTCAAGATATCATTGATGGTTTCTGAAACTTTCATAAAAACGGAGGACAATCGGAGGGTATATGAAAATAACATTTCTCGGAACAAGTCACGGATTTTGCGAAAAGAATCAATTTTGCTCGTCGGCTGTCGTGACGGTCGGCGGACGCCACTATATCATCGACGCGGGCGCACCGATAACGGGGCTGCTGAAAACCTACGGAATGGCATATACCGATATCGCGGGTATCTTCATCACCCATTCACACAGCGACCATTATATGGGGCTTATGGAATTTATTGACCAGATCGAGGATTTCGACCAATACAATGACGTTCACGTGAACATCCACGTCCCGCCGGAGTTCCCGTACAAAAAGATAAACACCTTCCTTTTCGATAACGAAGACGGCAAAAACCGTGTCACCGGACGTCGGATAGACTTCGTGACCTACCCGGACGGCGTGATATTTGACGACGGAAACGTGAAGATAACGTCGATCCCCGTGAGCCACATCAAAAACGCGCACAGCTTTCTTGTCGAAGCCGAGGGCAAAAAGGTGCTTTTCAGCGGCGACCTTGCCACGGACTTCCCGGATTACCCGACGATCCTCACCGAGGGCGACGGCGTTGACCTGCTTGTTCTCGAAGCGGCTCACTCCAGGTACGACAAGGCGCAGAATATGGAGCTTTTCAGACGGACGAAAACGCGCCGGATGATAATCAATCACAGATACGTCATGTTCAATACCGACGAAATGATAGCTAAAGCCGTGGCCTTCGTCGGCGGGAAATACCCCGTAGACCTCGCTTTCGACGGAATGACAACAGAAATATAGAAATCAAAGAAGGATTCCCGGTTCGATTTCCGAAGAATCCTTCTTTTTTAGTGTGCTCGGCACGCATATTCATTTGGCGGTGAAAGTCCGCTACAGACTTGGCAGTAGGAACTGTTAGACGAAGACAAGGGCGTCCATCGTGAGGTGGAGTCTGAAAGAAGTCGGATGTAATGGCTGAAAAGTGC
>JAZUKE010000015.1:0-1889 GCA_045643125.1 Eubacteriales bacterium | reverse complement strand
GGTTGGAATGCGGGAAATCCCAAGTTTTTTGATTTCGTTGGTCAGGCAATGACAAATTATGGATACCGATTTATTTCTAATCGGATAGAAACGGAGATAGAACAATGAACGTAATCTACGAACATAAAAACAAACTGACTTTTATCGGTTATCACACCGAAATTGCGCCCGATGAGGGCTATCGGAAATGTCCGGAATTCTGGGACAAAGAATATGCCGAAAAGTATGCCCGCCTATGGCAGACCATGAAGCCGGAGACGCCGGTTGAGGCAGCGATTCTTGAAAACGGGATCGGAATGTACGCGATCTGCGCCGATGGCGATGCCGGATTTACCTACTGGATCGCAGGTCTGTACAAGGGCGGTGAAGTGCCGGAGGGGCTGGAGCTTTTCACCTTCCCGGAAAGTGACTGGGCGATCTTCACGGCAAAAGGACCGATACCGGATTCTCTACAAACACTCAATACGCAGGTGTGGGAAGAGTGGGCACCGAACATTGAGAAAATGTATGAGATCAACTGCTCTGCATCACTGGAAATTTATTCCGCCGGAAACCCTCAGTCTCCGGAGTATGAATGCGGAATATGGGTGCCGATCAAAAAGAGGGCCGATCTGAAACTCTGTCAGAGCTGCGGAATGCCCATGGAATCGGAAGAGGTGTTCGGCACCAATGCGGACGGCAGCCCCAATGAGGACTACTGCAAATACTGCTATGTGAACGGCGTATTTACCGACAAGGTGTCGATGGAGGAATACATCGAAATGTGCAGTCAGTTCGGCGCACAGGCGGGTATGACCAACGGGGAAATGAAGGCGTATTGCGAAAAACTGTTCCCGACGCTGAAGCGGTGGAAGAAGTAAACGCTATGATTGCCAACAGTATCTCAGTCAGCCGAATGCTGTTTTCTCTTTTATTGCTTGTTTTGCCGCCGTTTTCTTACCTCTTTGCGACACTCTATCTTTTATGCGGTGTGACCGATGCGCTGGACGGATTCCTTGCGAGAAAACTGCACACGGAAAGCGAAACAGGCGAACTGCTCGACAGCGCGGCGGATCTGATTTTTGCGGTCATCTATGCCGTGAGGATCCTGCCGCTCCTGTCTGCTCCGATTTGGATATGGATCTGGACGGCGATGATCGCGGCGGCAAAGGTCACGGGCATTGTAATCGAAAGCAAAAAAGCGTACGGACTGAGAATCAGGCATTCATTTGCGAACAAGCTTACGGGGCTTTTACTGTTCCTTTTGCCGCTATGGGTTTGTGTTGCAGACGTGAAATTCGGAGCGACACTTGTATGTATCGTTGCGACGGTAACTGTAATCAGAGAAATAACAACTATCTGAGGAGGCGCTGAAAATGCCTTTTGACTTCAAGAAAGAATACAAGGAGTTTTATATGCCGAAGAACAAACCCGAGATCGTCACCGTACCGAAAGCAAACTATTTTGCCGTTCGGGGCAAGGGCAATCCCAACGAGGAAGGCGGAGCTTATCAAAAGGCAGTCGGCGTACTTTATGCGGTCGCGTACACGCTGAAAATGAGCTATAAAACCGACTACCGCATTAAGGGCTTTTTTAATTATGTCGTGCCGCCGATAGAGGGATTTTGGTGGCAGGAGGGTGTTGACGGGATAGATTACGGCGACAAATCCACGTTTTGTTGGATTTCCGTGATCCGTCTGCCCGAGTTCATCACAAAGAAGGACTTTGACTGGGCTGTGGAAACGGCTGCGAAAAAGAAAAAGCTCGACTGCTCCAAAGCGGAGTTCCTGACAATAGACGAGGGGTTATGCGTGCAGATCATGCACACAGGGCCATTTGATAACGAACCGGCGACGGTGGAAATCATGAACAAGTACATAGCCGAAAACGGTTACGAAAACGATTTCTCC
>JAZUKE010000014.1:0-18544 GCA_045643125.1 Eubacteriales bacterium | reverse complement strand
GCCCCGGAAGCACGTTGTCTTTCATAGGGAAATAGTGCGGATAGTCGTTGTCGAACGGTATCTTGTGCCAATAGTAGAGATGTATTGCGGGTTTTACGCCGAGGACCTCCGCCTGCCTGATAATATCTTCGGCAAAGTCGCCGTCGTCGATAACGCGGGTGTTGAACCAGCAGTCGGTATTGCGGAGCCATTCGGAGACGTGTTTTTTGCCGTTTTCGTCGTAGTCGGAAGTATAAAGCGCTTCTTCCTCGATGAATTTTTTGTAGATAAGCGCGGCGTCGTACCAGTCGCCGTCGAAGGAAGACATACAAACGCTGCCGGAGAGCTTCTGACTGTTTTTGCCGTCGGTGATACCAGTCAGATACTGCCAGGATTTGAGGCAGAAGTCGTCATCGTGGGCGTCTCCGATACAGCAGAGCTTTTTGGAAGCGGGAGCTTTGTCGTGACAGCCGTAATACATACCGCGTCTCGTTATCTCGTTCCAGAACGCGAGATACTGCATGGAAGCGCCGAACGACGGATACGACTGCTCGGAATTCCAGCCGCCTTTTATGGTTGAGACCTTGCTTTCGCCGCAGCCGTACGGATAGAAGAAGCGGATGTTGCGGTTTTTGGTGAACCAAAGCGACGGCTGTTCGCATTTATATGCCGAAAGTTTTTCGTTGGTGTTGATTATTTCGGTGTCAAAGGTGAGGAATTCTTCGGTTTTTGAAACGGAGATCATCACGGTTATTCCGGGGATGGCGTTGTTGTCGGCAAATATCATCGCGTTTTCTGCGGCGTTGACCGATCCCCAGCCTTTTTCGGAGCTTACGGTTATTTCTTCACCCGTTTCGAGGACTCTGACCGTGAGAGAGAATATCGGACGTTTGCCCGAAAAGATTATTTTTTCTTCAAACGTATCGCGTATCTGCGACACGAATGCTCCCCTTGAGTTGACCTCGATACCGTAGGAGATCCCGCCTCCGCGGTAACGTACTGTTTTTTCTTTCATACTGATGACATCCTTTCCGATTGTAAATGATATATTGCCTTTTCTGAAAACTGAAATCTGAAAACTGAAAACTCACTCGTCTTTTCCAAACAAATCCGGCAGAGCCGTGAATCTCACCGCTTTTTTGTCGTTCTTCGCCATACGCATCATCACGCCTTCTTCACCGACGGCGACGAGCAGTTTCTTTGCCCTTGTCACCGCGGTATAGAGCAGGTTCCGCGTCATAAGCGGCGTCGGACAGCGGAAAACGGGGATTATCACCGCCGGATACTCGCTCCCCTGCGACTTATGTACCGTGACGGCGTAGGCAAGCTCGAGGTCTTCGGACAGCAGAAAATCGTATTCGCACATTCTGCCGTCAAAATCTATCGTGAAACATTCGGATTTGAAATCCACGTTCACTATCCGCCCGATATCGCCGTTGAAGATGCCTTCGCCTTCTTCGCCGTCCTTCGTCCAGACGAGGTCGTAGTTGTTCCTTATCTGCATCACCTTGTCGCCCTCGCGGAAGACGGTGTCGCGCAGCTTCTTCTCTCTTTTGCTCCTTGACGGCGGGTTCATCGCCTCCTGCAAAGCGCGGTTAAGCTCGTAAGTGCCGCATTCTCCGCGGCGTGTCGGCGTGATTATCTGAATATCGTCGAGCGGACGGAAGCCATACGCCGCAGGCAGTCTGTCGCGGCAAAGGGAGCTGATGAGCGTTTTTATCTCGTCCGCGTCGTGGCGCTCCATAAAGAAGAAGTCGCCGTCTTTGCGTTTGATATCCGGCTCTTCGCCGTTGTTTATTTTGTGTGCGTTGACGACGATGAGCGACTTTTCCGCCTGACGGAAAATGTGTTCGAGCTTCGTAACGCGGAAAATGCCGCTTTCGATGATGTCGTTCAGCGCATTCCCGGGTCCGACGGGCGGCAGCTGATCGCAGTCGCCGATGAAGACGACCATCGAATCGGGCTTCACGGCGCGTAAAAACGCTTCCATAAGGAACACGTCCACCATCGAGGTCTCGTCGATTATGAAGACCTTGGCGTTCAGCGGATCTTCCTCGTTGCGTGAAAACACGGGGCCGTCGTCGTCGGAATAGTTCATTTCGAGCATACGGTGTATCGTTTTTGCGTCACGCCCGGAGGCATCGGACATACGCTTTGCCGCTCTGCCCGTCGGGGCGGCGAGCATATAGCGCGTTCGCAACGATTCGAGAATGTCGATTATCGCGTTGATGACCGTGGTCTTTCCCGTTCCGGGACCGCCCGTGACTATGCTGACGCCGTTCGTCACCGCGTCTTCTATCGCTTTTATCTGCTTTTCGTCGTAATTTATCTTCTGCTTTTTTTCGGAATACTCTATCTGCTCTCTTACGCCCTCTATCGGGAACGGCATCGCGTTCTTTGAAAGGGAAATGAGCTTTTCGGCAACGTAAGCTTCCGCTTTCCACACGGTGCATAAGGCAAAAGCGTCGCTGCCGTCGATACGGCTTTTTACCACTTCGCCCGACGAGATACATTCGCCGAGTGCCGAATCAAAATCGGCTCTCGCACATCCGGCTTTCCGCATAGCCCGGTCTATCAGCATATCGTAGGGCAGATAACAATGCCCTTCGCCGAAAGCGGCGTCGTTCAGGACGTATTTTATAAGGGCGTGCAGTCTTTCGGGTGAATCGGGCGCAAACCCAAGCTCGCTTGCCACTCTGTCCGCTTTTTCAAAGCCGACGCCCGCTATCTCGTCGCAAAGCCGGTAAGGATTCGACCTCACTATGTCGGCGGACGCGGATTTGTATTTTTTATATATCTTTACCGAAAGGGCAGGCCCGAAATAGTTGGAAAGGAACACCATCGCTTCACGCGCACCGAATTGAGCGCAGAACGATTCGCCTATCTGCAAGGCTCTTGCGTGGGTGATGCCGCGTATCTCGCTCAGCCATTCCGGGTGGTTTTCGATAACGTCGAGCGTGTCGCCGCCGAAGCGGTCAACGATGCGCCTTGCGGTCACGGGACCGAGCCCGCGTATCGCGCCCGAGGACAGATAACGCCATACGGCGTCTTCGTCGTGCGGAAGCTCTTTTTCAAAGGCGTCTATGCGGAACTGCCTGCCGAACGTGGGATGCACCTGCCACGTCCCCGACGCTTTTATGTGTTCGCCCTCGGCAAGATAGGGAACTATGCCGACAGCCGTCACCGGATCGCCGCCGACGTCCACCACGCAGACGGTATACCCGTTGACTTCGTTGGAATATATTATTTCTTCGATACTTCCTTCAATGGTTTCTCTTCTTTCGTCCACCTGTCTGCTCCCCGTAAAATGTATATACGTCCGTATTTTTCGCTTAACGCTTCAAGTATCCCGTCGCAGTCGTCGGAGGCGATAAGAACGTCCCATTTGCCTTCAAGCGCTTTCTCTTTGCCGAAAAATACATATATTTCGTCGTTGTGTTCAGGTCTTACCGCTCTGTATATCCGTTCCGCGGTCCCGATGAATCCGCCGAGCGCAAAGAACGAAAACAAGACGATCCAAAAACCGTTCATTTTTATCTTTTCCCCTTTTATTATAGTTTATGTCGCGCAATAAATCAAGTGAATTTTGATTTATTTATAACTTTATAAGGATTTCGGGAAATATGTCACACATTACCAACGAAGACGCATATTTCTTACATATTTAGTTGAATATTCAGACAAAAAATTATTGAAATTACGTTCTTTCCGTGATATAATATTATGATTAAATATGTACAGAAGATTTTGGAGGTGCCGGATGAAAAAAGCGTTCTTTGCCATTGCTCTGCTTTGCGCTTTTCTTCTCCTTACCGGCTGCGGTGACAACTATGCCGACGACGTATCCTACGCTATGGGAAGCACGGTCACGCAGAAAATATTCGGAGGCAGCAACGACACCAAGCTGAAGGTCAGAGACGCGATAATGGCTCTCGAAAACGAAATATCATACAGAAAAAACGACAGCCTCGTTTACCGACTTGACTCGGGTGAGACCGTGAGTGACGAAGAGCTTGTCCGTCTGCTTGAAAGCGCGGTCGCTCTCTCGGAAGAAACGGACGGAGTTTACGATATAACCGTGCTGCCCGTCGTACTGCTCTGGGGCTTTGACGGCGATACGTCTTCTTACCGTCTTCCCACGGAAAACGAGATAGCAAAGCTTCTTCCCAAAGTCGATTACCGTTCGATAAAGATCGAAAACGGAAAAGCGCATCTTGAAAACGGCGCCGCGTGCGACCTTTCGGCAGTCGGAAAAGGCGAAGCCTGCGGAAAAGCCGTTGAGATTTACAAAGCCGACGGCGTGACCGGCGCGATAATAACGGTCGGCGGCAGCGTCGGCGTTTACGGCAAAAAAGACGACGGCAGTCTGTTCACCGTCGGTGTCCGCGATCCGTTCTCCAAAAACGATCTTATCGGCACGCTGAAGCTGACCGATAAATTCGTTTCCACTTCGGGAAGCTATGAAAAATACTTCACCCAAAACGGAAAGCAATATCATCATCTGCTCGACGCGACGACGGGATATCCCGCCGAAACGGGGCTTGTTTCCGTCACTGTCGTGTGCGATGACGGCGGAGAGAGCGATTCTCTCGCTTCCGCGTGCTTCTGCGTGGGTATGGAAAAATCGCTTGAAATACTCAAAAACCATTCAGCCGACGCGGTATTCATCACGAATGACGGCAAAATATACATCACTCCGGGGCTTGACGGCATTTTCGACGCCGAAGCCTTCGAGGTCATCGGCAAATGAAAACTTCTCTTATCCGCAAGACCGATATCATACTCGCTCTCGTTCTTGTGTCGGCGGGCGTTCTGTTGTTCGTTCTGCTCGGCAGAGGCGACGGCAGGCAGGCGATAATCGAATACGACGGCAAAACGGTGCGGAAGATCGACCTTGACAGGGTGGAGGACGAATACACGGTCGAGATCGACGGCGACGTTAAGGTAGTCCTCACCGTAAACAAAGACGGGATATGCTTTTCGCACTCCGGATGTCCCGATAAGATATGTATGGATTTCGGCGTTATCAGCAAGCCGGGCGAGATCGCCGTCTGCGCGGTCGCAAAGGTCTCGGTCAGAATAAGCGGGGAAAACTCCGTTATCGACGGGGTGACGGGATGAACGGGAAGAAAACCGATTTTATCGCAAAAAGCGGACTGCTCGCGGCGTTTGCCATAGCGTCGTCCGTCCTCGAAACGTTCGTGCCCTCGTCTTACCTTCTTCCTCCGGGAATGAAGGTGGGCTTTTCCAATATCGCAACGATGATCGCCGCCAAGAACGTGTCGTTTGCTTCCGCTTTTGCGGTGACGGCGGTCAAAAGCGTTTTCGTGCTGCTTACCCGCGGGTTCACGGCGTTTCTGCTGTCGCTTGCCGGCGGGCTCTGTTCTACGGGCGCGGTGATACTCATATTCCGCTCGAAAAAAGGGCGTTTCGGCTGTGTAGGTGCCGGCGTCGTCGGAGCCGCGGTACATAACGCGGCGCAGGTCGCGGTCTATTCTTTCATAGTCGGGAAAGCGATATTCTGGTATCTGCCGTACCTGCTCGTCTTCGGCACTCTCTGCGGCGTCGTCACGGGGCTTTGCCTCTTTGCCGCGGAAAAACTCATTAAGAAATAATTATTTTATATATAACGAAAGGTCAAGTGAACAATGGAAAAAGCAAAATTCCCATCCAAACCGTTCCGGACTCACGGAGGAGCAAACGTACCCCACCACAAAAACACCTCCGAAAAGGAAACTCGCTTCCTGCCGATACCTCCGCAGGTCATCATCCCTATGCAGATGCACATCGGCGCACCGGCGACTCCGTGCGTCGCAGTCGGCGACCACGTCTATGTCGGACAGAAAATAGGCGACAGCACCTCGTTCGTGTCGGCTCCGATACACGCATCGGTCTCCGGACAGGTCAAAAAGATAACGCAGATCCGTCTTCCGAACGGAAGCAAGTGCGACGCGGTAGTGATAGACTCCGACGGCTTGCAGGAAGCCGATCCCTCGATAGCGCCTCCCGTCGTCAACGACGCAAAAGGACTGCTTGACGCTCTCCGCGCATCCGGCGCGGTAGGTCTCGGCGGTGCCGGATTCCCGACGCACGTCAAAATGAATTTTCCGCCCGAAAAAGCCGATACTCTCATCATCAACGGTGCCGAATGTGAGCCTTACATAACGTCCGACCACCGCGAGATACTTGAAAACTCGTGGGGAATAATGAGCGCCATCTACGCGCTGATAGACATTATCCCGTTCAAAAGAGTCATCATCGGCATTGAGGAAAACAAGCCCGACGCGATAAAACTGCTCAACGATATCGCCGAAAACGAAACGAACGACCCCGACGACAGAGTAAAGGTACTCAAGCTCAAGACGAGATATCCGCAGGGTGCTGAAAAAATGCTTATCTACGCCTGCACCAAGCGTGTCGTGCCCACGGGCAAGCTCCCGCTCGACGCGGGCTGCGTGGTTATGAATATGACCACTCTTTCGTTTATCGCAAACTACCTCAAAACGGGTATGCCGCTCGTTTCAAAGCGCATAACCGTTGACGGCTCGGCTGTCGGAAACAACGGCAACGTGATAGTTCCGATAGGCACACCCGTGAGCTACGTCCTTGACTGCTGCGACGCAAAGGATTACCGCAAAGTGCTTTCCGGCGGACCTATGATGGGCAGCGCCCTTTCCGACATATCCGTTCCCGTTCTCAAACAGAACAACGCCATTCTCGCATTCAAGGAAGACGATGCGGACATCCCCGAGGAGACCGACTGCATCAACTGCGGACGCTGCGTCGCGTCCTGCCCGATGAAGCTCCAGCCCGTAAAGATCGTGAAAGCCGCGTCAAGAAACGATATGCCGCTTCTTGAAAAGCTCAACGTGATGAGCTGTATCGAATGCGGGTGCTGCACGTTCAACTGCCCCGCAAAACGTCATATCACCCAGCAGATGCGTCTTGCAAAAGCGGCGCTCCGCGAATCAAAGCAGAAATAGGAAAGGAGCGGAAAAACAATGGATAAACTTATCGTTTCGTCATCTCCTCATATCAGAGGAAAGGACAGCACGACCACGATAATGCGTGACGTTCTCATAGCGCTTGCTCCGTGCGTCATCGCAGGCATCGTATATTTCGGCTTCAACGCGCTTCTCGTAGTGGCGGTCACCACCGCGACGGCGATATTCACCGAATACCTCAGCCGTAAAATACTCAAACGTCCGCAGACGGTCGGCGATCTTTCGGCTGCCGTCACCGGCGTGATACTCGGGCTCATACTTCCGCCCGACTGCAACGTGCTTATCGCCGCTTTCGGCGCCGTTGCCGCGATAGCGGTCGTCAAGCAGATGTTCGGCGGTATCGGCAAAAACATCGCAAACCCCGCCTGCACCGCAAGAATAATCCTCCTCGTTTCGTTCTCCGCGCTGAGTATATGGAGAAACACCAACTTTATGACCGACGCCGTGACGAGCGCGACTCCGCTTGCCGCAGGCGAAGGCGCATACGGTTATTTTGACCTCTTTATCGGCAACTGCGGCGGCTGTATCGGCGAGACCTGCTCGCTTGCCATCCTTCTCGGCTTTGCGTATCTGCTTTACCGCCGTGTCGTGTCCCCCGTCATTCCCCTCGCATTCATCGGAAGCGCGGCGATAATGTCGCTCATCTGCGGACAGGACGTGCTTTATCAGATACTTTCCGGCGGTCTGCTCTTCGGCGCAGTGTTTATGGCTACCGACTACGCGACCTCCCCCATATCTCTCCCCGGCAAGATAATATTCGGCTGCGGCTGCGGCGTGTTCACCATACTTATCCGCGTTTACGGCAGCCTGCCCGAGGGCGTTTCTTATGCGATACTCCTTATGAACATAATCGCGCCCCAGCTCGACAATCTTTTCATCCCGAAGGCTTTCGGTGAGGAAAGGAGCAAAAAGAAATGAAATTCGACTATAAAAAGATACTTTATCCCACTTTGTCGCTCGTCTGTATATGCCTTGCGGCGTCGCTGCTGCTTGCGTTCACCAATCAGCTCACCTCCGGCATCATCGCGGACAGCGCAAAGCAGGCGGAGATCAAACAGAGAGGCGAGGTCTTCGCGGAAGCCGCTTCGTTTGAGGAAAAAGACGGATTCGTGAACTGCCTTGACGGAAACGGAAACGTCATCGGCTACATATTCGTCACCGAGGGCAAGGGCTACGGCGGAGCGATCTCCGTTATGACCGGAATAAACTCCGACGGAAAGATCACCGGCGTCACCGTGCTTTCGCACAGCGAAACGTCGAGCTACGGCGGAAAAGCCATTGCAAATAATTTTACCGACGAATACGCAGGAAAAACTGCCGAAACGTTCGTAAAAGGCAAAAACATAGACGGCTGGACGGGTGCGACCCGCACAACTAACGGTGTTATCTCCGCCGTGAACGCCGCCGTTGAAAAATATAACGAAGTGAAAGGAGGAGACGCGAAATGAAAAAAGGTTATCTCAAAGAGTTTACCAAAGGTCTTATCAAAGAAAACCCCACTCTCGTTCTCGTCCTCGGCACCTGCCCGACGCTTGCCATTTCGTCTTCGGCGACCGACTCGCTCGGTATGGGCATCGCCGCAACGCTCGTGCTGGTCTGCTCCAACGCGGCGATATCGCTGCTCAAACGCTTCATCCCCGATTCCGTGCGTATCCCCGCTTTCATCACCGTCATCGCTTCGTTCGTGTCGGTGATACAGATGCTCATAAAGGCTTACGTTCCGTCGCTTGACGAATCGCTCGGCATCTTTCTGCCGCTCATCGTCGTGAACTGCATCATCCTCGGCAGAGCCGAAATGTTCGCTTCCAAAAACAAGGTCGTTCCGTCGATCCTCGACGGTCTCGGAATGGGCTGCGGCTTTACCCTTGCGATAACCACAATGGGCATCATCCGCGAGATCCTCGGCAGCGGAACCGTTTTCGGGCTTCGCGTCACCCCGTCGATACTTGAACCGATCGGCATTTTCAGTATGACCGCAGGCGGATTTTTCGTGTACGGTCTGCTTATGGCTATTGCCAACAAGATCGCCAAACGTCCCAACAAGGAACCCGGCTGCACCAACTGCCCTATGGCGGGTATGTGCCACAACTGCGACAAAAAGGCTGAAGAAGGAGGAGAAAACAAATGAATTCCGCTCTTATCTCTCTCCTTGCGATAGTCCTTTCGTCCATCCTTACCGAAAACTACGTTCTTTCGCAGTCAATCGGTATCTGCCCGTTCCTCGGCGTGTCCAAAAAGCTCAATACCGCGGTCGGTATGTCGCTTGCCGTCACCTTCGTTATGACGATGGCGGTCGCCGTCACCTGGCCCATTCAGCATTACATACTTGACGCCTTCGATCTCGGCTATCTCCAGACGATCGTCTTCATCCTCGTTATCGCGGCTCTCGTTCAGCTTGTCGAAGCCGTGCTGAAAAAGTACATACCCGGTCTTTACAAGGCTCTCGGCGTGTATCTTCCGCTTATCACCACAAACTGCGCCGTTCTTGCCGTCACCGTGCTTTGCGCCGACAGAACGGGTAATATGATCTACGGCAGTGAATACGGTTATCTTTCCGCTCTCGTCAATGCGCTCGGCTCCGGTGTCGGCTATCTCGTGGCAATGGTGCTTTTCTCGGGCGTCAGACAGAAAATGGAGGATGCCGATATCCCCAAGTTCCTCACGGGACTTCCCATAACCCTTATCGCCGCGTCCATAGTCGCGCTTTCGTTCCTCGGCTTCGGCGGTATCGTAGAAAATCTGCTGGGGGTGTAACGTAATGAGTCCTATTCTTATAGCTGTGATAGTTGTCGCGTCCATCGGGCTTGTCGCCGGTATCGGGCTCGGCATCGCGTCTATCGTATTCCAGGTCAAGGTAAACGAGACCGAGCAGAAGCTTCTCGAAGTCCTGCCGGGCGCAAACTGCGGCTCCTGCTCGTTCGCGGGCTGTGCCGATTATGCAAAAGCACTTGCCACGGGCAAAGTAAAGACCACTCTCTGCCCCGTCGGCGGTGAAGAGGGCGTCAGAAAGATCTGCGCCATCCTCGGCGTCGAGACCGCTTCGACCCAGAAAAAGGTCGCGTTCGTACATTGTACGGGACACCTCGGAAACACTCCGAAGGTCGTCGATTACAAGGGCGTTATGACCTGCCGCGGCGCAAAACTCGTCTGCCTCGGCGAAACAAAATGCAAATACGGCTGTCTCGGTCACGGCGACTGCGTGGCTGCCTGCCAATACAACGCCATTTCGATAGTTGACGGTGTGGCAAAGGTCGATTGCTCCAAGTGCCGCGGCTGCGGTATGTGCGTAAAGACCTGCCCCAAGAACCTCATTTCGCTCGTCGTTGCCGGTGACACCGCAAAAGTCGCCTGCCACAACGACGACAAGGGCGCCGAAACGCGCGCCGCCTGCTCCGCCGGCTGTATCGGCTGCACGAAATGCGTCAAGACCTGCCCGAACGGCGCGATCACGATGATAAACAACCGTGCTTCCGTTGACACCGAAAAATGCACCGGCTGCGGCGAATGTGCCGCGTCCTGCCCGGTCAAGGCAATAAGACTGAATTAAAAAATCAAAAAGAAAGATATGACAAAGATAACAGATTTCATCAAAAAGAATAAGTATCTTCTCATTCTCTCGCTTCTCGTTATCCTGCTTTGCGTTTATCCGCTGTCGTTCACGCAGATATATACGGGGCATGACCTCAAATTCCACCTCTGCCGTATCGACTGCATCGCGGACAACATAGAAAACGGGCATTGGTTTTCGCCGATATACACGACGTATCTCGACGGATACGGCTATGCGTCGCCGCTTTTCTACGGTGATATTTTCCTCCACATACCGGGGTTTCTGACTTATCTCGGTATGTCGGCGGAATCGTCGCTGCGCGTGTTCATTATGATAATAACCGCCGTCACGGCGTTCGTTACCTATTTCTGCGCGAATTTTATCTTCAAAAACAAACCCGGTGCCTTCGTCGCGTCCGTCGCATATACGTTTTCGGCGTATTTCTGCGTCGATTTCATAACAAGGGTGGCGCTCGGCGAGCTTCAGGCGTTCGTGTTTTTGCCGATAATCGCCTGCGGATTTTATTCGATAATGTTTGAAGACGGCAGAAAATGGTATCTTCTTCCGCTCGGACTTACCGGCTGCGTGCTTTCGCACGTTATGACGTCGGTGTTCTGCGTCGTGTTCCTTGCGATATTCGCGCTCATCTACGTCAGGCGCTTTGCCGAAAAGCCGAAACGCCTTGCCATCATCGCGGTCAGCGCCGCCGTGTTCTTCTGTCTGAGTGCGTTCTTCATCTTCCCGCTGCTTGAGCAGATGACGTCGCACAGCCTTGCGATAAACGACGGAAGTGCCGCCGTTCAGTGGGGAACGCTTGCCGACCGTGCGATGCCGTCAAGCGCGGTGTTCTCGTCGTTCGTGCTTATGAAAAACAACGATCCGTGGCTCCCGAACGGGCTCGGGCTGCTGCCTTTTGTGATATTCGCCTTTGTTTTTGCGTGTGAGATACTCAAAAAGAAGGTCGGCAAAGGGACGTGGCCGCTGTTCCTCGCGGGATTTGTGACGCTGCTTTGCACGACAAATCTGTTCCCGTGGAAGGCAGTCCAGTCGTTCCTCGGCTCTCTGCAGTTCCCGTGGAGACTGCTGCTGTTCGTCACGTTCTTCTTTGCGTTTGCCGCCTGCTCGTTCGTTTCAAAAGCCGACAGCAAAAAGCTTGCCGCCGCAATGGCGGTATCGGTGCTGGTGCTTTCACTTTTCGCCTATTACAATACGGGCGTAAACAAGTATTCGTCTATGTATTCGATCTACGCCAAAGGCGAAACGCGCGTCATCGACTACGAGAATACCATCGGTGCCGGCGAATATATGCCGACGCTTGAAGACGAAAAAACGGGAAAACTTACGAGCGCCGCCACGATAAAGTCGCGCATCCTCAAAAGAGGCGACAAGGTGACGTCCAACAACATTTTAAGCGGCGATATTGAATACGGCAGGGAATTTGACACGCTCACCGTCCTTTTTGAAAAGAACGGAGGGGACGACACCTATATCGAACTGCCGCTGCTTATGTATAAAGGCTATTCCGCAACGGTCAACGGAACGTCCGCCGACGTAACGTGGGGAAAAGACAACGTCGTGCGCGTCGAAGTCGGGGACACGGAAAGCGGAAAGATCGTCGTGCGCTATACCGGCACACCGCTCAGAAAGGTCTGCGTCGTCGTTTCCGCTTTGTCGTTCATCGCGCTTGCCGCGTACCTCGTGAGCGCGAAAATACGCAAACACCGCGCAAAGTGAAATGATATATTTCCGAAGGCAATAATCGCTGACGCGAAATGATATATTGCCTTCGGCAATAATCGCTGACGCGAAATGATATATTGCCTTCGGAAATATGATATACGCCTTTGGCGTATGATATATCGCTTGCGCGATATGATATGTGCTTCGCACATTGAGGTTATTATTTTCACGCGGAAGCGTGAAAATAATTTCCTTAATTATCAATTATCAATTATCTATTTTTTCACAAAAATTCATTCCTCAAACAGCTCCGACACCGTGACGAACTCATATCCCTGCTCGATAAGTGACGGAATTATTATCCGAAGCGCTTCGGGTGTCGGGCTGCGGCGCGAATTATAGTCGTGAAACAGAACGATATCGCCGCCCTTGACGTTTGACATAACTGTGTTCACCACATAGTCCACACCGGGGCAAGCCCAGTCGCGCGTGTCGAGCCGCCACGCCCACAGAACGTATTTGTACCCGAGCGAACATATTTCTTCCACCGTTTCGGGAACGAACACGCCTCCGGGCGGACGGAACAGCTTGGGACGGTAGGAAAATTCTTCTTCAAAAAGCTTTTCGGCTTTTTCGATGTCGGCAAGATACACTTCCTCGCTGCATTTCCCGCGGATCAGGTGCGAATAGGTATGGTTTCCTATCTCGTGCCCCGATCCTATCGCCCGTTTTACGGGTGACGGGTTTTCGGAAGCGTTTTTGCCGATGACGAAAAACGTGGCTTTCACGTCGTATTCGTCGAGAATATCGAGTATTTCATCCGTCAGCGTCGGGTGCGGCCCGTCGTCGAACGTAAGCGCCACGCATTTGCCCGCCGACGGATTCTCGCAGAAGACCATCCCCTGCTTTTTATAATAGTTTATTTCGTCGATCTCGTTCGACGCGGGAAGCTGCTTTCCCGTTCTTGAATAAAGATACAGCTCGTCAAGACTGCCGAAACGGTAGCCCTGCCTTTCAAGCTCGCACATCACTCTGTCGAGTATCGCCGCGTTCGTCGCGCTCGTCGGGTGCAGCAGCATAACTTCGCCGTTATGGACGGACGAAATTATCTTGTTGTACGCCCATTCGGTGTCCTTTTGGGCGTTGTTGTCCCAATCGGCGTAGGCGAACGACCAGAAAACGGGCGTAACTCCCGCGTCACGGCAGAAAGACAGCATCTTTTCGGAAAAAGCGCCCTCGGGCGGACGGAAATATTTTGCCATAGCCTTGCCCGTGTATTCAAGGCAGACCTTTTCGACACCCTCGATCTCTTTTATAAATTCGTTGTAATCGGTGATCTTTCCCATATTGCGGTGCGAATACGAATGGTTGCACACCGTGTGACCTTCGTCGAACATACGGTTCACAAGCGACGTATTCGTTTTTATGATGTTGGGAAGAATAAAAAAGGCGCCGACCGCCGAATGAGCGGAAAGAACGTCAAGCACTTTTTCCACGTTTCCGTTTTCATACCCGGCATCAAAGGTAAGATATATCACTTTTTCGTCCTTGCTCCCGAGGTAAAGACAGCCGTATTCGTCGGGAAGACTGCTTGATCCCATCACTTCCGGCTGATCTCCGTCACCGGACGGACGAAAATACCAGTTCATCACTCCGTCACCCGATGCGGGGACGCAAAGCGACGTCATAACGACAGACATAAGAAGACACAATAATTTTCGCATAGTTTTCATCTCCCGTTTATATTTTTTGAAAAATCTATTAAAAAATACAATACAAAAAAAGGAAGGCACATTATGGACATCCGCGAAGAATCGTTACAGAAACACTATGAATGGAAAGGCAAGATCGAAGTCACCGCAAGAACACACGCAAAAAGCCGCAAGGAGCTGTCGCTTGCTTACACTCCGGGCGTTGCAGAGCCCTGCCTTGAAATTCAAAAAGACATTTCAAAATCCTATCTCCTCACCAGAAGATGGAACACCGTTGCGGTCATCACCGACGGCACCGCCGTTCTCGGTCTCGGCGACATAGGCCCCGAAGCCGGTATGCCCGTTATGGAGGGCAAATGCCTGCTTTTCAAGGAATTTGCCGATATCGACGCTATCCCGCTCTGCATCAGAAGCAAGAACGTTGACGAGATCGTCAACACCGTAAAGCTGCTCTGCGGCTCTTTCGGCGGCGTAAACCTCGAAGACATTTCCGCACCTCGCTGCTTTGAAGTCGAAGAACGCCTCAAGGCTTGCTGCGACATTCCCATTTTCCACGACGACCAGCACGGCACCGCCATCATCGTTTCGGCGTCCCTTATCAATGCGTGCAGACTTACCGGCAAAAAACTCGGTGAGATCTCCGTTATCGTAAACGGCACCGGCGCCGCAGGCACCGCCATCGGCAAGATGCTCCGCAACATCGGCGTTCAGGATATCACATACTGCGATAAGAACGGCATCCTTTATGAGGGCAGAGAAGATATGACCGACGCGCAGAAGCAGACCGTCATCGGCACCAATAAATCCGGCGTCCGCGGACTTCTCAAGGACGGCATCGTCGGCAAGGACGTGTTCATCGGCGTTTCCGCAGGAAATATCGTAAACGAAGATATGATAAAATCAATGGCAAAGGATCCCATAGTCTTCGCTATGGCTAACCCCACTCCCGAAATTATGCCCGACAAGGCAAAAGCCGCAGGCGCAGCAGTCGTCGGAACGGGCAGAAGCGACTACCCCAACCAGATAAACAACGTGCTCGCGTTCCCCGGCGTGTTCCGCGGTGCGCTTGACGCAGGCGCAAAGCAGATCACCGAGGGTATGAAGACCGCCGCCGCGTTCGCGCTTTCGGCTCTCGTGAGCGACGAAGAACTCAACGAAAACTACATAATCCCCGACGCGTTCGACGAACGCGTATGCCCCGCCGTCGCAAAAGCAGTTTACGACGAAGCGAAAAAGGAGAACGTATAATGATCGTCAGCGTTCCCGTGGCGTACCTTTACCGCTACCCGACATTCGACAGCGAACACGTTGACGACGCGCTTTACGGAACTGAAGTTGAAGTGCTTGACAGACTGTGCGGATTTGCAAAGATCCGCACGTCCTACGGCTACGAGGGCTATATCGACGTCACCGAGATCGCCGAAAAGCTCGCGTCTCCCAACCGTATAGTGACCGCCCCGTGGGCTGACCTCAAAAAAAGCCCCGAAAACTTCTACGCTCCCGTAATGGCGCTGCCGATGGGCGCCCTCGTTGACGTCGGATTTTCCAAAGAGATACCGCGTCACGCTATGGTAGTCCTTCCCGATAAGCGTATGTTCTATATCAGACTTGAAGATATCGGCGAGATACCCGTTTACAAGGACGAGGAGACAGCAAGAGAAACGATATGCCGCTATGCGCTTTCGTTTATGGGTACGCAGTACCGCTGGGGCGGCAGAACTCACAGCGGCGTTGACTGCTCCGGACTCGCGTTCACGGCGTATCAGATGGCAGGCATCACGATATGGCGCGACGCCGACATCGACCGCACCCCCGGTATGAAAAAAATACCGCTTGACAGCGCAAAAAAAGGCGACCTTTTCTTCTTCCCCGGTCACGTCGCCGTCTGTATCGGAGGAAAGAGATTCGTCCATTCGTCCTCCGGCAGGAATTTTGTGGGCATAAACTCGCTTGACAAGGACGATCCCGACTACTCCGAATGGTACCTCAATAATCTTAAATGTGTAGGAACGATGTTTTAATGGAAATTTTCGTATCACAGGAAGAAATAGCAAAACAGCGTCTTATCGCGTCGTCGCTCAAGGCGGATTTTGAAAAGCAGGGAAGACACCCGAGGGCGTTCATACAGACCTACGGCTGTCAGCAGAACGAAGCCGACAGCGAAAAGCTGATGGGACTTTGCGCTCTCTGCGGCTACACGAGGACCGACACCGAAAAGGACGCCGACCTCATCATAGTCAACACCTGCGCGATAAGGGAACACGCCGAACTGCGCACGCTGTCGCGCACGGGCGGATATAAGAAGCTGAAAGAAGAAAATCCGTATCTGCTCATTATGTTCTGCGGCTGTATGGCGCAGGAGGAGCATATACGCAAAAAGCTGAAAACGTCCTACCCTTACGTTGACGCCGTTTTCGGCACCGACGAGAACCACAGACTTCCCGAAATGATAAAGGCGGCGTCGGAAAGCAAAAAGCGTCTGTCATTCATCAACGACCTGCCGCACAACGAATTCGGCGTGATCGCCGAGGGCATACCGGCATTTCGCGGCTCGTCCTACAAGGCGTGGGTCTCGATAATGTACGGCTGCAACAACTACTGCACCTACTGCGTCGTCCCTTATGTGAGAGGCAGGGAAAGAAGCCGTCTTTCGTCAGATGTACTTGCCGAAACGAACGACCTTATCTCGAACGGTTACCGCGATATCACGCTTCTCGGGCAGAACGTCAACAGCTACAAGGGCGACGTTTCGTTCCCCGAACTGCTCCGCAGAGTCGCTTCCGCCGACGGCGACTATTGGGTGCGCTTTATGACGAGCCACCCGAAGGACGCTTCAAGGGAACTTGTGGACGTTATGGCGTCGTCCGAGCATATCGCGCCGCATTTTCATCTGCCCGTTCAGTCGGGATCGACGCGGATACTCGAAAAAATGAACCGCCGCTACACGCGCGAACAGTACCTTGAAAAAGTCGCGTATATACGCGAAAAACTGCCCGACGCCGCGATAACGACGGATATAATCTGCGGCTTCCCGGGTGAAACTGAGGAGGACTTCCTCGAAACGTTGTCGCTCGTCAAAGAGGTCGGGTACGATATGATATACACCTTCATCTATTCGCCGCGCCCGGGTACCGTCGCCGAAAAGATGCAAGACAGGATATCGCACGAAGAAAACGTGAGACGCTTCACCCTTATTTCGGATGCCGAAAACGAGATCGCGCTTTCGAGGAACCAAGCCCTTGTCGGCAAAAAAATAAAGGTGCTTTCCGAAGGCGGAATGACCGGAAGAAGCGGTCAGAACAAGCCCGTCTGCTTCGACAAGGACGTTCCCGCCGGGACGTTCGTCGATGTGGAGATCACCGAAGCCCATCCGTATGGACTCGACGGAATTATCAAATAATTGTCAAAAACAGTACGAAAGGATAAAAAATGAACGTAAACACACTCAAAGCCACCGAAGAACTCAAAAAGCTCATCGCCGAGGAGCCGGCAGTCAAAGAATATCTTTCCGCAAGAGACGCTTATGTAGCCGATAAGGAGCTTATCACACTTGCCAACGAATACAACGTGCAGCGCTCCGTGTACGAGACCGAGGAAGCAAAGGACGAAAAAGACGAGCTTCTGCTCACTTCGATCTCCGCCCGCCTCGATACGCTTTATGAAAAGATCACCTCGTCCGAGGTTTCCAAGAGATTTATGAAAGCCGAAGAAGAC
Organism: Eubacteriales bacterium; assembly: GCA_045643125.1. Classification (GTDB taxonomy): domain Bacteria; phylum Bacillota; class Clostridia; order Oscillospirales; family CAG-382; genus UBA1206. The sequence continues at coordinate 905 of JAZUKE010000014.1, read as the reverse complement.
GTGAACGTGCTTTATAACGATATCGTGAACTCTCTCCAGTCCGTCGTCGTTCCCGAACACGAACACGACCATTGCTCCGGCAACTGCGCTTCCTGCGGCGGCTGCCATTAAAAAGAATGAAGCGTTTGCTTCGCAAATATGAAGCAGAAACCTTGCGGTTTCTATGAAGCGCTCACTTCGTTCGCATGAAGCGTGATATTTAGGAGAGGAATACAGAATAAATGGACGGTCAAGTTTACACGATCAAAACACAAAAAGATATTGAGATGCTTCTCAGGCAGTCGAACGGTCTTCACGACGGATACGTTCAATCGGTACACTATGACGACCTTGGGTATGAGCGGCTGGAAAACGGGTCGTCGAGGGTTTACGCAGACAGAGGTGAGCTCAAAATCCGCGTTATCATCACAAGTCTGTGTGACACAGTGATTGAACTGATTTTCAAGAGTGTTACCAAATGGCAAATACAGTGCGGTCCGCTGAACTGCATTTTTGGGATCTCTGTCGCTTTTTCTGACAACGGGCAGATCGTATGGGCAGACGGACCTTCTACCGACGAAAAAACAAGGCAGCAGGGTTCTTACGTAGTCGCAGGCAGTATGAAATACCGCTTCTGCGAAGAATAAGCTAAAAGGAATTGACAATATATAAATAAAATATCAATCCGAAAAACAAAACCGTCGAGAGTGAAAAACATTCCCGGCGGTATTTCATTGTCCGTTATTTCTTCTTGTTGAAATTCGGATAAGTGAACATCGTGTGCCGTAAGGCACGCTTCATAGGGCGAAGCCCTGCTTCATTTTTCATGCACCGCAGGTGCGCTTCATTGAAAAAACACCCATAGGGTGCTTTTTTCTGATACGGGTATTGATAACGGACTTGAAACCACACAGTAAACAAACAAG
>JAZUKE010000013.1:0-36119 GCA_045643125.1 Eubacteriales bacterium | reverse complement strand
TATTCCGTCAACGTCATATTTGGTAAGTATCTCGTCGTAAAAATCTATCAGCAGTTTTCTCACTTCGGGATCGAACGGATCGAGGAAGATGAAGTTCGTGTTTGAAACGGAATAGTAAAACGTATTCTTTCCCGTTTTGTCCTTGAGCCATCTGTTTTCAAAATGGTTGGCGAGCTTTTTGTTCGCAAGCTCCTGGTTTTCTACCGTGCCGATAAAGAAGTTTTCCACCCATGCGTGTACGCTGATACCGTATTCGTGACATATCCGCGTGAACGCTTCCAGTGCGTCGAATCCGTCGTTTGCGCTTGAATGGATTATCAGCTCATTATCGGAATATCCGATAAAACTGCCGTTGTACCACGTTTCAAGATAAAGCGTATTTATGCCCATAGACGCCATATCGCCGACGATTCTGCGTACCTCTTCTTCGCTCTTTTCGTGGCTTCGGTACCACGTTCCGCGGTTTTCTATGACGGGGAAGGAGATAAGCGAGATCTCAAGGGAAGTGAGAAGTTCGGCGTCGGAATCAAATCTTTCTCCCGCCTTTCCGATATCTCCGCTTTCCCAAAGCCGTTTGGTTTCTTCGACTGCCGCTTTTGCTTTTGTGTATTCATCGGAAGCGTCACAGACGAAAGACGCAGAAAGAGAAAGATATTCCTCTTCGAGCTTTGCAAATCTCGTCTGTTCGTTTATAAACACCGCATCGGGTGCATAATAAACAAGTACCTTGCCGCTGTTCACGATGACGGCTTTGCCGCCCTCAAGATAGCAGTTTTCAAGCAGTTCCTCGTTAGTTCCGTGACCGGAAAGCACAAATCCGTTTTTCGGTATCTGTATGTTTCCCGAATGTCCGCTTGCGATCATATTGCCGTTTTCGTCAACGGCTATCTCAAATCCGTAAGGATTCGTCTGCGTGGAAGATCTGTCCTTGTAAAGGATAAGCGCGTTTTCGCTTCTCGTTACGTTTGTCCCCGTTATATTGAGCAGAGAACAATGGTAATTCGGCTGCCCACTGAAAACGGAAGCATTTTCGCCTTTTTTGATCCTGCGTGACTTGTTGTACATCGCAGCGTCCTTGTGGATGCTGAGTACAAAACCGTTTTCGGGGATAGCGATATTTCCGATACCCGTTTCTACCGCAGTAACTTTGCCGTCCGAAACGGCGACCTCTATGCCGTACTGATTTGTTCCGGTGGTTTTGCCGAATTCAGGCGTATAGAGTGCCGTCACGCCTTCGGGAGCGCGTATGCCGTTTGTGATGTTCACGGGATAGATAACTCCGTTTACCGTGACGTGAGTGCCCGCAAAAGAATCGGTATCGAGCTTTCGCGTTTTTAACTTGTCGCCGATCGAAAGGGAAGACGCAAGAGGCGCAAAGCTGCCCGCAAAGGTTATAACCGCGCCTCCGCAGTTGGGGATAATGGCGGGTACGCCGTCGGGAGATATATACGATATCATACCGTCAAGCACGACAACGTCAGTGCGGTCAAGACCGCATTTCGGCGCAATTATCTGCTTTGCATCGTTCGTGAAATAAATTCCGTCGGAAACGATCTCTGCCGCGTTTACGTTTGCGTCGGGAAATCCGTATTCGGTATCACCTATCGTTATCCAATGCGAATCCTCAGGCGGCACTTCCGATCCTTCGGAAATCTCTTCGATACTTTCTTCGGATATATCTTCAACAGAATTTGCCAAAGACATATCTTCTTCCGATTTTTCGTTTGTTTCGGCTGAACATGAAAACAATGTAAGTGTCATAACGATTATGAGTAAAAAAGATATTGTTCTTCCGTTCTTCATCTTATTTCCGAAACGTCATAGGCGCGCGTGAACGCTTTGCCTTTGTTGTCCCAAACCTCAAAACGGAGGTACTTCCAGGAAGTGTCGGCAGGTATTGCAAAGTCGTGTGACGTCAGATCGCAGTTATTTGAATGAACGGGACCGCTGAGTCTGCCGTCGGTGCGGAGCATTATCGTCTTGGCAGGGGAACATTCAATATGTATCTTGCCGTCCTCAACGTAAAGCGCTTTAATTTCGGGACTTGTGGAAGCGTACATATCACCATTTTCGATAGCGTCGAAAAATTCGTCATAACCGAGTTTGTCCATACAGATCATATTGAATCCGCCGAAAGAATCGTTGTAAGGCGAATCAAAATCTGTCGTCGCGTCGTGGTTGTCGTCGGTGCAGGACGGAAGCACGCGGCTGCCCTTGGTAAGCATAAGCTCGTATTCGTAATCGCCGTAGCCGTTTGCCATTTCTATTTCACAGCCGGTGTTGAAGGTCTCGAACAGTTTAAGACCTTTGAGAGGCAGAAAATCGTCCGGCTGCTGGAGCGACCAGCGCGGATGGTTGTACTGTGCCACAAAGCCTTCTGCGGCAGCGCGCTCGATCATATCGTTTGCCACCTTGTAGTCGTAAGCTCTGTCAACGTGGATGAACTCCGTTCTGTCGGCGTCTTTGGAGAAAAAGTTGATGTGATACGTTCTCGCGTAAAGCCAATTCGGCGCATATTCGGTCATATCTATTTCAATAGATGTTATCGGCAGAAAAGCGTCGTCACGCAGATCGTTGTGCGGTATGAGCTTGTTGTGATCGGAATATGCGAGGATCGAATATCCGTGCGATTTGTAGGCATCCTTCAGCTGTTCAACGGTCAGTCTGCCGTCGGAAAGTGTCGAATGGCAGTGCATATTTGCCTTGTACTGTTTCTTGTCCGGTAAAAGATATTTTCTCATAATGCGTCTCCTTTGTTAACTGCAGATAATATTTAATGGTTCAAACTGATATTTAAGAAATAATTAAGATAAATATCATCGTTTATTATACCATTTTATATCGAAAAATCAATAGTTCGACTTGACTTTATTTTGCAAAATGCTATAATGCGCTTGATGTTGAATGGAGGAGCGTAAATGACCTGGGCAGACAAAACCGCATTGCTTGAAAAAGAACTGAATTTCAGACATTTATTTGAAGTTCTGTGTCTTGATAAGGGGCAGACCTTTGCCGTCTGGCTCGAAAACGACGAAGTAAAAGAATACGATTACGAGTACCTCGAAAACCGTTCTTTTGCGGTTTCGGAAAATATTATGCGTCTTTCTTTCGGCGAAAAAGACGGCTGGACGGGAATCGCTGTCGATACCTGCAAGGAATGGCCGATCATCTTTTGGGGACTGCTTTCAGCGGGACGCAGAGTGCTGCTTCTTGATCCGTCGCTTGACGACAAGGGAATAGATCACCTGATGAAGCAGGCAGGCGCACGCTCTCTCGTGACACGCAGAAAACGCGATCTTCCTTACGTTCAGCTCACTCCCGAAGAAGTGATGGGAGAAAGCGAAAAACCGTCCGAAAACTACAAACCCGATTGGGCTGACCTTGTCGCCGCCTGCACCTCCGGCACGACTTCAACATCACGCGTATACGTCTACAACGGGGATGCAATGTGCCGTCAGATAATAGGATTTTCAAAGCATCAGCCTTATCCGTGTCTGACTTGTGAAAGCGAAGGCAAAATAAGAACGGTCAGTTTTCTGCCGCTCAACCATATTTTCGGCATCCTCACGAACGTGCTGACAACTCCGTTCCAGAATTATCCGCAGATATATCTCAAAGACCGTTCTCCGCAGACGATTATGGAGACCTGCCGCAAATGCGGCGCACAGATGATACTCACAGTGCCGCTGCTCGTCAATTCGATATCAAACACCATTTCGAAACGTGTTGCCGAGCAGTCGTTTTTCAAACGTGCGGCGTTTAAGATAATGACGACAATTTCGCTCACCTGTCAGCGGATAAATCCGAGATGGGGGCTGAAAGTCGGCAAAAAACTGTTCAGATCAATCAATGCAAATCTGTTCGGAGACAGTATGATGCAGATAGTCGTCGGCGGCGCTCACGTTTCCGAAAAGCATCTGAGAACGGTCAACGCTCTCGGCTACGCCGTGACGGTCGGCTTCGGTATGACGGAAACGGCAATAACGTCTTACGAAAACAAAATAGACTTAAAGACACGTCTTTCCGGCAGCGTGGGGCTTCCGCTCCCGATATCGGAATACAAAATAAAGCCCGACGGAAACGATCCGAACCGCGGAGAGCTTCTGATACGCAGCAACGCTATGCACGTCGCAAGACTTGAAAACGGCGATCTTCTGCCTCCCGCAGTTGATTCTGACGGCTGGTTTGCGACCGGCGACGTCGTAAAGCTCGGTGATAAAGGCAGAATGTGGATAGATGGACGTATAAAAGACGTCATCATCGGCGAATCGGGCGAAAACGTCTATCCCGACGAAATAGAAGACGCATTTGCCGGTATCGAGGGCGTGGAACAGCTCGCGGTATTCGGGTTGAAAAAGAACAACGACGAGCTTGTGACGCTCATTCTCAACGTAGGCAACAGATTCAACGACAACGTCTATCTCGCAAAACTCGCTTCATCTCTCGACAAACGCAACAGAAGCCTGCGGCAACTCAAACGCGCAAGACTGATACTTGTCACACCGCAGACACTTCCGACGTCGGGAACGATAAAAGTCAAGCGTGCCGCGATACGTGACGGAGTGGAAAGCGGAAAAATAAAATACAAAAATCTTCCTGTCGGCAGCGTCGAAACTTACGAAGCGGTCAGAACGAACGAAGAAGCGAAAGAGATGAATAAAAATGAATACGTTTCGTCTGTCTGCGCCGACGGCGATATCAAGGAAAAGATAAAACAATGCTTTGCCGAAGAACTTGAAATCAACATCGACCTCATAAAAGACGATTCGACGTTTACCGACGACCTCGGCAGCGACAGTCTGCAAAGGATCGGCGCCCTTATGCGGATAGAAAACGAATTCGGCGTTCAGATACCCGAAGAAGCATACGAATACTGCACCACCGTGTCCGATCTTGCGAATCTGATCGTAAAACTCAAAAACGAAAACACAAGTAAATAAAACCACACTCGGTAAGGCGAATTGGCTTTACCGAGTGCGTTTTTTAAAGATTATTTATTCTTGTAATACTCTTTGAAATCGGGTATATCCACGGGTACGCTTCCGTCGTTGATCGACTTTGCGGCAAGCGGAGTTATGCACATCCACGAAGCGGTGTCGAACGTGTCGATAAAAGGCTTATAGCCCTTGCCGACGTAGTTTGCGAAAAATTCGTCGTAAACGAGCCAGTCCATACCGCCGTGACCGGATGAATAGTTCTGCGTTGACTGGTTTTTCCAAAGCGGATGATCGTATTTTTCAAAGTATTTTTCTTTGTTGTTGTAATAATCCTTGCTCCATTCGCTGTGAACTCCGTCAAGGAAAAGACCGTCAGCATCTTCAAAATAGGCAGCTTTCGTACCTCTTACGGTGAATCCGCGTGAATAGCATCTCGGAAGCGTGGTATCGAGGGTGAGTGCGATGGTTTCGCCGCCGTCGCATCTGATAAGCGTCTTTACGACGTCGCCCTGATTGAAATGATAATCGGCAAGTGTTTTGTCAACGTCGCCGCGTGTTGCGGCGTAGTCGTTGAGTCCCCAGGAGCCTGACGACATAGAAACGAGTTTTGACATTTTTGTCGAGACACCGAGATCCATTACCTTTGCTATCGGGCCAAGCTCGTGAGTAGGGTAGTTGTCGGTGTTTCTTGCTTTGTAGTTGCGAAGTCTGTAATGACGTCTTTCGTGACCGTGAGTGATCTCGTCACGCAGATCGTGCTGATAACCGCCTTCACAGTGTACTATTTTGCCGAAAACGCCGATGCGCGCCATATTGAGCGCCATCATTTCTTCACGGTTGAAGCAGCAGTTTTCCATCATCATACAATGGATGCCCGTTTCCTTGTAGGTGTCGATGAGCGCATAGCAGTCGTCGAGCGAATACGCTCCGCCGACTTCCATCGCAACGGGCTTTCCCGCTTTCATAGCGGCGACAGAGACCGCAATATGCGATTCCCAGGCCGTACAGTTGACGACGACGTCAACGTCGGGAGAATTTATCGCGTTATGCCAGTCCGTGCTTGAAGCCGGAACATAGCCTTTGCGCGAAAAAACGAAATCTTTTGCATCATTAACTCTGTCTTCGTACTCATCACAGACGAATACCACATTGACGTCTTCACGTTCGCAAAGGATACATTTGAGCGTCCAAAATCCTCTGCTGCCGAGTCCTATTATTGCAGTGTTGATCTTATTCATTGTGTTTGCCTCTTTTTTATGAAATATATTATGGGGATGAATAACAAAATAACGGATGTGAATTGTGCAGGCGACAGTACGCCGAAAGCGCTTCCTCTGTCGTCGCCTCTGAAAAATTCAAGAACAAAGCGTATCACGGAATAAAGCGTCATATACCACATAAAGCGTTCTTTTTTTATGACGAATACGAACAGCAATATCAGACCTATAACGCAGATACATTCAAAAAGCTGTGTCGGCAGACATTTCATACCACTATGAAATATCTGTTTTTCGGGATTATCGGGGAAAAGCAGCGCAAGTCGGGAAGACGATTCCATACCGTAGCAGCAGCCGCCGAAAAAGCAGCCGAGACGACCGAAAACACAGAAAACGCAAAACGGGATGACCATTCTGTCAAGCCATTCGAGCGGCGTGAAAGCGGAACGCCTGTCCGATCTTACAAGAACGTAAAACATAGCGGCGCTGCCTATTAGTCCGCCGTAAAAAGCCATTCCGTCAAGTACGAACGCACCTCTTTCGGCGATCTTGAACAGACTGTCGTATATCGCGGAGCCGAAAAACGCGGCAACACCCGAAACAAGAATTTTCGGCAGCAGAAATCCGGAATATCCCTTATTCGTTATGAGTGCCGTGATGAGCATTGCGAAAGACGCAAGAAATACGAACAGATAAAATGTTCCTATATCAAGACCGAAAACGTGAATATACGGGCACATTATTTGGTGAACCAGTCAAGTATCGGCTGGATCTCTCTGTCCCAGAATTCCCAGCTGTGCGAGCCGGAGGATTCGCTGTAAGTTACGTCAAATCCGTTGTCTTCAAGAAGCTTCTTCGTATCTCTGTTCGCGTAAAGAAGACTGTCTTCGGTGCCGCAGCACATATAAATTTCGGGTTTCGTTCTGTTTTCGGCAATGAGCTTTTCGACAGCCGTCTTTATCGTATGCTTTTCGCGGACTTCGCCTTCGCCGAAAATGGACTGCCAATACGGTGTTTCGGGATATTTATAAATATCGTATGCGCCCGAAAGTCCCGCTGCTTTGCCGAAAGCTTCGCTTTCGTTGAGAGCGATCTTGAGTGCGCCGTAGCCGCCCATAGAAAGACCGGCGATCCAGTTGTCTTCACGCTTTGCGGACATACCGTTGAAGAAGCCGCGGCATATCGTTGGAAGCTCCTTTGCAACGAAAGTGTAATATCTCTGATAACCGCACTCCATATCCGTGTACCATGCAAGGTCGGTCGTCGGCATAACTACGGCTATTCCGTATCTGTTGGCGTATCTTTCTATCGAGGTGCGGCGCTGCCAGATGGTTTCGTCGTCGCTCATACCGTGAAGCAGATAAAGTGTCCGGAAAGTGGGTTGAGCCTTACCCTCCATACCTATCTGACCGTTTGTGTTCTGGGGCAGGCAGACATCCATACTTACGCATTTTCCGAGAGTGTTTGAAAAGAAATTGACGTGAAGAAGTGCCATAATTATTTCTCCTTTATACCGCGTTTTGCGGATATTTTTTATAAAAGTATTCGCCGGTAATTATTGCGAGTATACCGAAACCGATCCCGATGACCGCGCCTCCGATAACGTCGGTGGGGAAGTGTACCATTAAGTAAAGACGGGTAAAACCGAATTCAAATCCGATCATTCGAGTTCGTCGTAAGTATAAACGCAGATCTCGCTTATCCAAAGCCATCCGCTGTTTTCAAGGGCGGCTTTGACGTATCTGCCGCTTGCGGCTTCGCGCGTTACCACCTTGAATTCATAGAGCATCCAATCGCCGGATGTCTCTTTTACGTCGAGCGTATATGACTCGATCTTATCGCCTGCCTGCGTCCAATTCTTTCCGTCATCGGAAACGTAGAAGGTGACTGCTTCCATTTTTGAAATGCCCCAGGTGCCGAAAGCGTTGTAAACATCGAATTCATATATGTTATCGACTTTTTCACCGAGGTCGATTATCACGTCGAAGCTGTCGGCGCCGGTGCCGAAATAATTGGTGCTGTTTCCGTTGGCATCGGGGATATTGCCGTCGGTCAGCTTTTTGCCGTTGTCGTCCCAGCTGTCGCCTCTCGTGCTTATCGCGCCGGTGTACGGCTTGCCTTCGGAAACGAGAGTTTTTGCGCCCTCGTAGTATTCGAGCTTGTTTTCGGGTTTCTTTATATATTCGCCGGTGTTGTAATATGTAACGTACTCGTTGTGGAATCTGTCCGTACCGGCGATATCGGGAGCGTAGTAATGCGAATACGCAAAAGTGACGTGACCTTCAACGTATTTATCCGAAATTTCAAGCTGGCTAACAAAACGTTCCATCTCGGAGGATTTGCCGGTAGTCGTGAAGTTTTCGTTGTTAGCCCAAAAATGCAGTCCCTCTTTGGTATCGACCGCTTCTTTGAGGCAGGCAAAATATCTGTCGAGCATTTTCAGAGGAATACCGCCGGCTCCGACGGAATCCTGACAGCAGAAAATATCGCCGTCACGGAAATGAGTGTTTTTGAATATCTCGATCCATTCGTCGCGTGTTTCTTCGGGGGTGTAGGCACTGCGGAGGAACGGCGAAAGGAGCATCGGCAGCGACGGATCAATTTCCGTGAGTCCGTCAAGATAGATATTCAGAAAATCCGCGCCCTCTTTGGTGTAACCGATACCGCCGTAATATTCGGGGTTGAAATACCAGCCGTAAAATGCGTTAGGGTATTTTTCCTTGTATTTGTCGTAAAGGTCTTTTGCAACTCTTATGCCAAGCTCGCCTTCGCGTGTGTACCATTCGACATCGGCAAGAACTTTCTCGAACCAATTAGACGGAGCGTTGAGCCCCATAAAGACCTTGATGCCTTTTTTTTCACAGGATTCAAGCATCCTGTCGATCATAACGTAATTGAAATTCTTGCCGTCGAGCTTGCAGGGATAGTAAGCACCATCAAGTACGCCGTCGGTATCGGTAACAGACCATTGCAGGATTATCGTATCGATACCCGCTTCTTTAAGATAGTCGCAGTGTTCGTCCCATTTTTTTGAACTGAGCGACGAGAATGCCCACGGCTGGATAAAGTCGCCGGTGACGTATGGCCACGTTCTTTCGATTTCTTCTTCCGAGCTTTCCTCCGTTCCGGAGCTTTCGTCATCTTCCGAAATTTCTGATATTTCGGACGAAGGATTCACGTCAGACGAAAGTTCTTCCGAAGTATCCGTTGACGTTTCTCCGCATCCGGAAAGTGCAGTCAATGTAAAAATCATACAGAAAATCAGGATAAAAGCTTTTGTACGCATATCGTTCCTCCGAATGATTTGATAAGTCTATTATATAGCCGTCGGCAGTGAATGTCAAGAATATTCTTTCCCCTTATCTAAAACTATGTTTTAGATAAGGCACATAAAGCAAAAAGGTGTTGACACACAAAAAATGTTAATGTATAATGCGTAAAAGAAAAAGGAGTGTGAACTTTTGCACGATGAAAAGCAAAAGATGCTACCCGGTGTTCACCGTTACGGAAAAGGCGGAAGAATCGCTGAAAAGCGGTCACCCGTGGGTGTACGGCGAAGAAGTCATATCGCGTGACGGCGAATACGAAAACGGCGGTCTTGCCGACGTCGTTTCTCTGAAAGGCGCGTATCTCGGTACCGGGCTCATAAGCGAAAAAAGCAAAATACTCGTGCGTGTCGTTTCGACTAACGCAAACGATCTGTTTGACGAAGCATTCTGGAGACGCAGGCTGAAATACGCTTTCGATTACCGTCTTACCGTTATGGGAGACACGGACTTTGCCTGCTGCCGTCTTATATTCGGCGAAGCCGACGGTATGCCCGGTTTTACTCTTGACAGATTCAACGATATACTCGTTTCCGAAGTCCTGTCATACGGAATGGACAGAATAAAGGGGATCATTTATAAAAACGCTTTCAGCATACTTGCCGAAATGGGATACCCCGTAAAAGGAATATACGAACGCAACGACGCGGTTCTGCGCGATATAGAAGGACTTGAACAGTACAAGGGCTGGTATGAGGGACTTCCTCATCCGTCGGAGACGTATACGTACATTGTCGAAAACGATATCAAATATCTCGTAGATTTCGAAAACGGTCAGAAAACCGGATTTTTCCTCGATCAGAAATACAACCGTCTTGCCGTATCAAAGCTGTGCAAAGACAAAACGGTGCTTGACTGCTGTACGCATACCGGCTCGTTTGCGCTGAATGCCGTCAGAGGCGGAGCAAAGCACGTCACCGCGTGCGATATTTCCGAAAGCGCGCTTGAATGTGCAAGGCAGAACGCCGCTCTCAACGGAATGGAAGACAAAATGGATTTTGTCTGCGCCGATATATTCGATCTGCTTCCGGCTTTGTATGAACAGAAAAAGCGTGACTATGATCTGATCATCCTCGATCCGCCCGCATTCACCAAAAGCCGCAAAACGATACTTTCCGCGTCGCACGGCTATAAAGAAATAAACTACCGCGCTATGAAGCTTCTCAAACGCGGAGGCTACCTTGCGACCGCGTCATGCTCGCACTTTATGGAGGACAAGCTGTTTGTCAAGAACATCGCGTCTGCGGCATCGGAAGCGGGAGTGCAGTTAAAACAGATCGAAGCCCGCACTCAGGGACCGGATCACCCGATCCTTTGGGGAGTGCCCGAAACGAACTATCTTAAATTCTATATTTTCCAAGTAATCTGAAACACCGAAAGGAACAAAAAATGAAAGCACTCGTAACAGTAATCGGTCACGACTCCGTCGGTATCATCGGCGGTGTCTGCACCAAGCTCGCAAACCTCAACATCAACATACTTGACATAAGTCAGACGGTAATGCAGGGATGCTTTACTATGATGATGATAATCGAAATGGACGACATGCAGACAGATATGGAGACCGTCCGCGAAGAACTCAACAACTACGGAAAAGAACGTTCGCTCGATATACGCATCCAGAGAACGGATATTTTCGATGCGATGCACAGGATATAAGAAATGATAAATACAGAATCTATTTTACAGACGATCGAAATGATAGACCGTCAGCACCTTGACGTAAGGACGGTCACTATGGGTATATCGCTGCGCGACTGCGCCGATTCCGACAAAGACAAAGCGATAAGCAAGATATACGACAAAATAACTAAAAGAGCCGAAAAACTCGTTCCCACGGTTGAAAAGATAGAAAGGGAATTCGGTATTCCGATAGTGAATAAGCGCATTTCCGTAACTCCGATCTCGCTTGTTGCGGAATCGAGCGACACGAGCGACTATGTGCCGTTTGCCGTTGCTCTCGACAAAGCCGCAAAAGAAACGGGCGTTGACTTCATCGGCGGCTATACCGCGCTCGTTCAGAAAGGCTTTACCAAAGGCGACAGATATCTTATAAATTCGCTTCCAGATGCCCTCGCGGCAACGGATATAATGTGTTCAAGCGTGAATATCGGTTCCACCAAAGCGGGAATTGATATGAACGCGGTTTCCGAACTTGGCAGGACGATAAAGAAAATTGCCGAAAAAACGGCTGACAAACCCTGCTCGGGATGTGCGCGCTTCGTCGTTTTCGCAAACGCTGTCGAAGACAATCCTTTTATGGCAGGTGCGTTCCACGGTATCGGTGAACCCGAATGTGAAATAAACGTAGGCGTTTCAGGTCCCGGCGTCGTATATCAGGCACTCCAATCGGTAAAAGGTCAGCCGTTCGACGTCGTCGCGGAAACTATAAAAAAGACCGCGTTCCGCATAACCCGTATGGGACAGCTCGTTGCCCTTGAAGCGTCAAAGCGTCTCGGAGTGGAATTCGGCATCGTCGATCTGTCACTCGCACCCACTCCCGCAGTAGGCGACAGCGTAGCTCGCATACTCGAAACGATGGGACTTGAAAGATGCGGTACGCACGGTACGACCGCCGCGCTTGCACTTCTCAATGATGCAGTCAAAAAAGGCGGTATAATGGCGTCGTCCCACGTCGGCGGACTTTCCGGCGCATTTATCCCCGTTTCAGAAGACGAAGGAATGATAGCCGCTGCATCATCCGGCACGCTTACGATAGATAAGCTCGAAGCGATGACGTGCGTCTGCTCTGTCGGACTTGATATGATAGCCATTCCCGGCGATACGCCCGCATCGACAATTTCGGCAATTATTGCCGACGAAGCCGCTATAGGCGTTGTGAACAACAAAACCACCGCGGTAAGGATAATTCCGGCACTCGGCAAAAAAGTCGGAGACAAGGTCAATTTCGGCGGTCTGCTCGGCGAAGCGCCCGTGATCCCCGTTCACACCGAATCATCCGATGAATTCATATCCCGCGGAGGAAGGATACCGGCACCGCTCCACAGCCTCAGAAACTGAGATCGAAAGGATGTCATAATGAACTTTACAACAATATCGCTGATACTGTTCGCCATAACGTACGTCTGTATGATGGCATTTCAGAAAGCGCGTCCGTATATCGCGGGGATTTCCGCACTCGTATTCGTCATTTTGGGCGTTACGGGGATATTCGACGGCTATTCGTATTCGTTTATCGAAGCGCTGAAGGATATCGACTGGAATGTGCTTATGATGATCGCCGGAACGATGGGCACGGTGTCACTGTTCATAAAATCCGGTATGCCCAAGCTGATGGCGGATATCCTTATTTCAAAAACCAAAAGCATCCGCTGGACGGTGCTTGCGTTAAGTGTTTTTGCAGGACTTATTTCCGCGTTCGTCGATAACGTGGCTACCGTCCTTATGATCGCTCCGGTCGCACTCGCTCTCTGCAAAAAACTCGATATCTCGCCGGTGCCGTCGATAATCTGCATTGCCGTATCTTCAAACCTCCAGGGCGCGGCGACTCTTGTCGGTGACACGACTTCGATACTTCTCGCAAAAGCCGCAAACCTCGACTTTATGGATTTCTTCTTTACGGAAGGCAAACCCGGTATGTTCTGGATAGTGGAAGCCGGCGCATTTGTCGCAACGGTCATACTTTTCTTTATGTTCCGCAAGGAAAACCAGCCCGTTGCAATGGAAAGCCGCACGAAAGTAGAAGACAAGTTCCCGACGTTCCTTCTTGTCGGCACGATAGTAACGCTTATTGCCGTATCGTTCATACCGTACAAAGACGGTGCCGCCGCAGGACAGTTTTACAAACCCGATATATCCAACGGCATAATCTGTGTGGCGTTCTTCGTCGTGGGAATTGTCCGTGACATCATAAAGGAACATAGTTTTGATTCGCTGAAAAACGCAGTAAAGGAAATCGACTATTACACCATCGGACTTCTCGCGGGCCTCTTCGTCGTGATCGGCGGTATCGAAAAAGCCGGTGTGATCGACCTTATCGGCAACACTCTCGCCAAGCTCGGCGGAAGCGGCGTTTTTGTCGTATATACCGTTATCGTATGGGCATCGGTGCTTATTTCGGCGTTTATCGACAACATACCGTATACCGCGACGATGCTTCCCGTTATCGCCGTCCTTTCCGGCAAACTCGGGATCGATCCCAATTTGATGTATTTCGGACTTCTTTGCGGCGCAACGCTCGGCGGAAACCTGACGCCCATCGGCGCTTCGGCAAACATCACGGGTATCGGCATACTTCGCAAAGCAGGCTATACGGTCGAAACCAGGACGTTTATGAAATACGGGCTTCCGTTCACACTTGCGGCTGTCACCGTAGGATATCTGCTGATTTGGGTGATCTTTGCCTGAAACAATCAAATAAACAAAACGGCAGGCTGAATGATAATTCGTTCAGCCTGCTTTTTTGTATGAAGTTAAGATTATTTGCCCGAAACCGTCATATTGTCGAAAGCGACGTAAGGAAGCACGGATGTGCCGTCGCAGACGGTCTCTTTGGATATTGCGCGGATGTTTTTGAGCATATCGGCAAGGTTGCCGTTTATCATTGTTTCGGAAACAGCATTCTTTATCACGCCGTTTTCAACGTAGAAGCTGTTTTTGGCAACGGCGGAGAAGTCGCCGTTGTTTGCGGGAGAGCCGCCGGACATACGTCCCACGATGATGCCTTTTTCGACTCCTTTGATTATCTCGTCAATGGGGGTGTCGCCGTTTTCCATTACTACGCTGTAAGACGAGTTTTTCGCTCTGTCTTTGCCGGTCTTGTTTGCGACGTACTGCGAAAGCATAAAGGACTTGAGGACGCCGTTTTTGATAACGTCGTAATTCTCGGAAACGAAACCTTCCGCGGTGTAGCGTTCGCCGCAGATAATACGTTCGTCAAGCGGATTCATACCGATCGTGACTCTTTCGTCTGCGACTTTTTCGCCGACAGAATCCTTCCAGATACTCGTTCCGTCGAGAACGCCGATATCGCCTGCAAAGTTTGAAAACGCATCGTAGATCACGCTGCCGAGAGACTGAGGAGGGAAGATGACCGTACCGGTGAACTTGCCTTCAACGGGAACGGTATAGATCTGTTTTTCAACATCGGAAAGGTCTTTTTCGATCGTGCCGAGTTCGATAAACGGCTTGTCGAGGTTGTCGCAAGCAACGTAGCTGCTGTAAAACGAAGAAGTCGCGTCGCCGTCGTGAGCAGAGAACATAAGTTCAACGTCATATTGACCGCCTTTGGTGTCAAAGCCGGTGCCGTTTGTGTTGGCGTAATACGAATCGTATGCCGTGTGTTTGACGATCATCTGCTCCATCATTATAAGCGGATGACGTGCTTTGATGTCAGCCATAAGTTCTTCCGTTCTGGTGAAGAGCTTGTCGGTGTCGAGTTCATACTGACCTTCGGTAAACGAGACCTTGCCTGCGTCCGGAGCGATATCCCAGGCTTCATCGGGAAGAGCGGATTCGGAAAGTGCGGCGCAGTTGTTTACTGCGGTATCTATTGCTTCGTCGTCGTGCTTGTTGAGCGTTACGCTGCCTTTTTTGCCTTTGTTGTAAACCGTAAGCGAAAGCGACTGATTGAACAGAGTTCTGAAAAGCGAAAACTCGCCGCCGTCAACGTTGAATTCGTGAACGACGCTTGAGTGTACGGAGCAGAATGCTTTGTCTATCCCGCGAGATCTGACTTTTTCAAGACATTTTTCGGCTTTTATCGAAAGGTTATCCATTTCATCTGCCTCCTATCATAATTTTGCATCTTATTTCGGGACCGCCCATACCGACGGGCATAGGCTGCTTTTTGCCGCAGACGCCGGAGCTTACCCATTCCACATTGTCGGATATCATATCGACGGTCTTGAGCATTTCAAAAGCAACGCCCGAAACGGTGGTATTGAGGATCGCTTTTCCGAGTTTGCCGTTCTTGATTTCGTAGCCTTCATTTACGCCGAACATAAATTCGCCGGTGGTGTCGGCTTGCCCGTTGTGGCTCGAAACGAGGTAGTAGCCGTCGTCAACGGAAGCGATCATATCTTCGAGCTTGTCCTTGCCCGGATGGATAGCGGTGTTTCTCATACGGATGAGAGGTTCATCGGAGAACGCGAACGCTCTTGCGTTGCCGGTGGGAGCCATTCCAAAGCGCTCCGCAGTCTCACGGCTGTTCATATATCCGACGAGTATACCGTCTTTTATCAGCGGACAGTCAACGGCGGGAGTGCCTTCGTCGTCAACGTAAACGGGAAGCGGCGCTTCTTTTCCGAATGCGCTTGACGCAAAGTCGGTAAGGTTCACGATATCGGATGCGACTTTTTTGCCGAGATTGGGACCTGCGACGGAGCCGCCGAGAACGAGGTCTGCTTCGACGGTGTGACCGACTGCTTCGTGCGAGATCATACCCGTCATTTCGCTGCCGAGGATGACGGTTTTAAGCCCGGCATCGGCATATACGCCTTCGCATTTTTTCATAAGGGACTCATAAAGCGCGTCTATATCGCCGTATATCGCCGAAGGATCGTCAAAATTCTGATCGAACGTGCCTTTTCCGCCGATAGCTTTGAACAGCTCTGCGGGAACGCCGGTCGCTTTGACGACGGAATTGAGGATGACGTAGATATAGCTTCGCGGAGCGACGAAATGGCTGTCCATACCGTCGGAGGTGACGAGCAGCTTTTCCATACTGTCTTCGCGTACCGAAATACATCTGCTTGAAAGATTCGGATATTTTGAAGTGATGTAGGCATCGACTTCTTTCATATAGTCGATGTAAACTTTCTGTTCAACGGAAGTGGGTTCAACGAACGCCATACGGGAAGAATACGGAATGGCGGGGAACTGCTTTTTGTTCTTGCCGACTCTTTTATCCATAAATACCGCGTTGTCGCCCGCTGCTTTGATCACGTTTTTTACGGTATCGTCATCATAGACCGCGGAAGAAGCAAAGCCGTAAACACCGTTTTTGTAAACTCTGGCGCAAACGCCAGACTTTTCGGACTTGCTGTTTCCCGTAAGATTGCCGGCGACCATAGATACTCCGTTCGATATGCTCTTCTGAGCGCGAAGCTCGGTATGAAGCCCCGGCAGAAATTCGTTTTTGAATTTTGATATTCTGTCTGTAAGCATTTTATCCTCCTTGTGAATTTGATTATGTGCTTATTTTATACGAATTCAGACCGTATGTCAAGAAAAAAAGTAAAAAAAGCCAAATGATGTATTGAAAAAACGGCGTTTATATTGTATAATTTTATATGTACAGTAAAAATTGTAAACAAAATATAAATTTTATCATTTTATTGTCACAAATGTTCCCGATTATTCGTCTGTATATATAACAACGTAACGAAAGGATATAACAATGAACAGATCAGCAGAAGTTATCAACGAAGTCAAAAAAGCGTTCATCGGACGCGATTCGCTTGTCGAAACAGTTATGCTTTCGATACTTGCAAAAGGTCATATCCTTTTGGAAGATATACCCGGTGTCGGCAAAACGACACTTGCGCTTGCGTTTTCAAAGGCAATGAATCTCAGATACGGAAGAATGCAGTTCACGCCGGACGTGCTTCCGTCGGATATAGTAGGGTATTCGATGCTGAACAAAGAAACGGGTAAATTCGATTACAAGGAAGGCGTTATTTTCTGCAACATCTTTCTTGCGGATGAGCTTAACCGTGCGACGAGCCGCACGCAGTCCGCGCTTCTTGAAGCGATGGAAGAAGGTCAGGTCACCGTTGACGGCATATCGCACAAGATAGAAAAGCCGTTCCTCGTCATAGCCACACAGAACCCGTACGGTGCCTCCGGCACTCAGCTTCTCCCGGATTCGCAGATAGACCGTTTCACGGTCCGCGTTTCGATCGGCTATCCCGATCCCGAACAGGAAATAGAACTTCTCAAACGCAAGAACGCAGGAAACATACTTGCCAACGTGAAAGGTGTTATTGACGCTGCCGAGCTTGAAAAAATGCAGGAGGAAGTCGCCGGAGTCTTCGTCAGCGACGCTGTACTCGATTATATCGTAAGACTCATAAATACAACGCGCCGCGATCAATATATCGTCCAGGGTGCGTCTCCGCGTGCGACGATCGCGGTCACCTCGATGGCAAAAGCCGCCGCGTGGTATTCGGGACGCGACTATGTTATCCCCGAGGACGTCAGCGCAGTATTTTCCGTAACGATATCTCACAGACTTATCTATGCGCCCGAAGCGCCCGATGGATTCGACGGCAAGAGGAATGTTATAAAGCGTATCCTGAACGAAACGCCGCTCCCCAGAATGTAATCCGATATTATGCTTAAACGTAGGATATCATATTCAATATTGCTGCTGTTTATGTTGTTCTTTTACATACTTTACAGCGGTGCAATATCTTTTTACTGCCTTCTGCTTTGCATAACGGTGCCGCTCTTATCGCTCGTCTTCACGCTTCCGCTCGGAAAGAAGCCCGACGTGGTATTGAAACTGCCGGAAAGAGTGAACAGACGCGAAAAGGCGTCTCTGTTTGTAAAAATAGGCAAAAAGCGTCTGATCCCTATATCGTGCATTTCGATGTATTTCGGATGCGAAAACGAAATGACAGGCAGCGGCATGCCCGTGTCGGAAATAAACGTCTACGGGTGCCGCGAGTATACCGGCAATTTCCCCGTGCCGACAAACGAATGCGGAAGAATAAGATGCGAATTCTCCAAAGTCATTATTTACGACTATACGGGGCTTTTTCGACGTGTAATAAAAACGGACAAAACTCTGTTCGTAAACGTAATGCCGATCCCCGAGCCGATAGAGCCGCGTCCGGTAATACCTCTCGGTGAGCTTACGGGGATAGTGTATAAACCAAAGCACGGCGGCGGATTTGCCGAAGATTACGATATAAGGGCGTACCGCATCGGCGATCCGGTCAACCTCATCCATTGGAAAATGACGGCAAAGCGCGACACGCCTATGGTGCGCGAGCCGCTCATAAGCGAACACGGCAAAGCGTGCATCACCATTGATATGTTCGGCAGCGTTGAAAGCGTATGCCTTGCTTTGTCGCGCCTTCATTGGCTGCTTCTGAGCCTTGTGACGCTTAAAGTGGATCCATTTGTGGTATGGTGCGATCCGATCACACATATAGAAAATACCGACGAGATAAAGTCAAAAGCGGATATAAATTATCTTTTTGACAAGCTTATTTGCACGCGTATAACCGAAAACGGTGAGACTCTTGAAGGAAAGACAAAAGACGGTTACACCTGGCAGTACCATATCAACGGCAGGGAAGGTGGCTCGGTATGAAAAACAACGAACGCATCCCTTATTTTGTCTGCTTTATTTCGGCTCTTCTTTTGTCTCTTGCCGGTGTTATGGGTTCACTGTTCTGCATCATTTCCGCGTTTGAGATAAACGTGAACGGTTATGACGTCGCGGCTGCCTGCGTTATTTCGGGCGTCGTGTTCTCGGTCTTGACGCTGTTCCCGCGCAAAGCGTCCGTTCCGCTTTCCGTCGTCGCCGTCGGCGGATGGATCGCCGTACTCGTAATAAATTCCGAAAAGTTCATAAACGGATTCAAAGCTTCCGCAAGTTTTCTTATGATACATTATCACCGTTTCGCTGAAGTCATCGTACCGTTTTATGACGAAAGCGATCTGACTTATTATTCCGTCACGCGCGAAAACACATTCTTTTTCGTTATGACGGGAATAGCTCTGATGTTCATAATGGTTATGTCGATCGCAAACGACGTAAGCTTTATCGTGCCGTTTTCGATAACTCTGCCTTGCCTTGCGTCGTGCCTGTTCATACTGAATACCAAGCCTTCCGAATATGCGGTATGCGCTCTGCTCGTGTTCTGGATAACGCTGATAGTCACGGCGGTGCTGCGTCATTCGGGCAGGCCGCACGGTGCATACGGCATACTGTGTACACTGCCGATAATGATTCTGCTGTCGCTTGTCATCATAAAAGCGTTCCCGCAGGAAAGCTATACAAGGCCGGAGTTCGTCGATAAAGCAAATAAAGAAATTATCGAATTTTTGAAAATCAACACGACGGTGATCATCAGACCGCATCATATCGAAACAAGCGGTGAAGAGCAGTCGCAGACATTTCCC
The DNA here is from genome assembly GCA_045643125.1 of Eubacteriales bacterium. GTDB lineage: Bacteria > Bacillota > Clostridia > Oscillospirales > CAG-382 > UBA1206. Next base: position 16,541 of record JAZUKE010000013.1, on the reverse strand, counting down.
ACGATCGACCCGGGCGGATCCGAAAACCTGCGCGACGTCGGCGACAGAGAAGTTACCGGCAAAGAAATTATGCGTATCTATACCGACCGCACCGATACCAATACGCTGATACGGGGCTTATCGCGCGGAAGCCTTATAAATGACACTTGGTTCGAGATACCGGATGAATTTTTTACGATAGAGAATAAAATCATTTCGCAGTTCGGCTATCATCCCGATGATATTTCTTTGTCTGCCATATTCAAAAAACTGAACGATTCGCGAAGAATGCCGGAAGACATCGGTTACGAAATATTTATTGACCTGCTCGGTCAGAGAACGACGACCGATTACCGTCCGCCGTACAGTGAAAAATACATTAATGTCTACAATCATTTCAACGACGGAATAAACGTCGATCGGGAAAGTTTTAATTTTTACGTTCCTGATTTTGACGTTACGAAAACGAAAGTCGATAAGGACATCGAAAAATCGGAAAAGGAATATTCCGCACTTGTTAAGCAGTATTTCCTTGATTACGAACGTAATGCCGCGATTTCGGATGCGATACGTTCGCTTGATATCGGCAAAGACGCCGATCTGAGCGAAAAGATATATAAAGTAAAAAAGTATCTGAAGAACAGAGCCGAATACTCGCTTTCACCGGGGAAAACGCCGAAAAACTATGATTTTATCGAATATTTCCTTAACGTGAACCGTAAAGGATACTGCGTGCATTTTGCGACAGCGGCAACCGTCCTGTTCCGCGCTCTCGGCGTACCGGCAAGATACGTCACCGGTTATATTGCAAAAGCCGAAAACTATGATATATCGCAGGGCTATATCACCGTCACCGACAAGGAAGCGCACGCCTGGACGGAAGTCTACTGCGACGGTTTCGGATGGATACCCGTTGACGTCACTCCTGGCTATGACGCCGGTTATATCCCGGAAGTGTCCGAAACGTCGGAAGTGTCGTATGAAAGCAGTATCACCGAAGAAAGTTCATACAACGAAATCAGCGAAAACTCCAAAGAGTATTCAAGACCGGAAGCATCGGAAGAATCGTACCCCATAAACGCTTCTTACGAAGTAAGCGAAATTTCGGGTCCCGAACGACCTTCCGGTATAAGTAAAGAAGCAAAGATAATTATTCTGGTCTTGGGGTTGCTGATACTTGCCGTCGGAGGAGTCGCGGCAAACCGTGCAATAAGAATAAGCATCCGCAAAAAACGCTTCACCGATCCCGATATCAACAAAGCCGCCCTCTTTGTATGGCAGTATGCGCTCAAACTAAAGAAGCACGGCAGTGAAGATTCGGAACGGATGTATGAGATAGCGGAAAAAGCGAAGTATTCGAGAAAAGGCATCGACAAAGACGAATACGCTGAAATGCTTTCCCTTGCCGAAAAATGCGCCGATGCGCTTTATGATTCAAGCGGAGCGTTTAAGAAGCTGGCGCTTAAATACGTCTTCGCTTTGCGGTGACTTTTCGGAAATCAACCGATAAGTTATTGACAAAATTTTATTTTCGTGTATAATTACTTTACAATTCAGAAAGTGAGATGGTTTACTATGCAGTACAAAACAAATTATTCCTATTTTCACAAAAGCAAAAAGCCGCTTATAATAGGCATCATACTTGCCGTGGTCGGCTTCGTGTTCTATTATTTTGAAATACTTTGGTATCAGTGGATAATCAATATGTTCACCGTCGTAATGGTGGTAGGTCTGCTGATGGCGATCTTCTATTTCGTCTCGTCCGTCAAGGACAAAGAGATAGACGGCTCGGCTGCCACATTCATTGCGGGACTCGAAAACGAAGCGAAAGAGGAAATCACATCTCTTGAGCGCACGCCGCGAATACTCGATACCTACATCGGCGAGAGCTACGTTTACGAAGGCGACGACGTAACGGAGTTCAAAAAGGGACTTGACGGCTCATTCAGAACGGATATCTATTCCGCTTCCTGCTTCGTCGTCTGCTCGAAAAAGCTTTATATTATGACAAAGCGTTTTTCGCTTATCGACGAAAAGAATCAGCAAACGGATTTTCTGGCGCTTCCTTATGAAAATTTGGAGTCTCTTACTCTTAAAGACGCTTCGGTCGAAAAGACTTACGCCAAAAAGAATTACAATGTTTCATACAGCGGTTTTTCTCTTGCAGAAGAGGATGGAGAGGAACATTTCTATCCCACTCACAACGATTCGCTTGCCGATGATATCATCAATAAGATATATATGAGAAAATCCAAGCTCGAAGAAGAATAAGAAAAGAAAGCCGATATTCCGCAAAAAACGGTTTATCGGCTGATATCTTTTTATTCGGTTGTTTCTTCGTCTTCCGTTTCTTCTTCGGGAGGCGTATATTCGACCGAGACGGTCTCAACGCGCATAGACGCGGCTTTCAGTACGGTGACTCTGATACGCATATACTCGAACGAATCGCCGACAGACGGGAATTTGTCGAGCATTTCGGTCACCCAACCGCCGACTGTCGTATATTCGGTCTCGAATTCGTGAGGCTCCCAGTCAAGACGCTCGAACAGGTCATAAATGTTCGTGCTTCCGTCAACTTCAAATACGTTTTCGCCGACTTCACGGATATCGTCTTCTTCGACCTCGTCGCGCTCGTCGTAAATATCGCCGACGATCTCTTCGATTATGTCTTCCGTGGTGAGAAGTCCGAGAGTGCCGCCGAATTCATCGACAACTATCGCCATCTGCTGACGGTCTTTGCGGAATTCATCCATAATGGATGAAACGGTCTTCGTCTTGTGAACGAAAACGGGTTGGATAAGTATGTCGCCTATATCGACTTTGTTGCCTTGCGCAAGCTCGCGGAGCAGACGTTTTACGGGGAGGATGCCGATTATGTTGTCGATGGTTTCTTTATAAACGGGGATCCTCGAAAACTTATAAAACTCTTTCGTTATCTTGCTTTCGTCAAAGTCGTCGATATCTATTGCGAACATATCGACACGCGGAACGAGGATATCCATAGCGGTGGTGTCGGTTATGTCTATCGCGGATTTGATAAGCTCGCTTTCCTGTTCGGTGAATCCGCCTTCGTCTTCGATATCTTCCACTATCTCAATAAGCTCCTCGGCGGTCACAGCCGGGGATTTTTCTTTCGGTGTCCAAAGAGGCGACATTTTCTCCACAAGTTTGTCAACGACAAAAACGACGGGGAAGAAAAGCACCATAAAAAACCGCATAGGGGAAGCGTAAAGACGCGCGAATTTGTCCGGAGAGGCTGACGCGATTATCTTTGGCAGCGTTTCGCCGAAAATGAGCAGTATCAGCGTTACGGCAACGGAAGCGACTGTTGAAGCGCCGCCTTCGCCGAGACGCGCCGAAAAATATCTGACACAAAGCACGGTAGCGGCAGAGGACGCCGCAACGTTGACAAGGTTGTTGCCGATAAGAACGGTTGAAAGGGAACGTGTATAATTTTCATTTATGAACTGCTCTTTTTTGGCGGTCTTGTCGCCTTCTTCCGCAAGCTTTCTTATTCTTATCGCGCTTGCCTTTGCGTAGGTTATCTCGGCAGACGAGAAGAAAGCGGAAAGAATGACAAAAAGAACGATGAGAATTCCCGTGATTATATCTGTCATACAGCGCCTCCTTCGGAAGAAGTCTCGTCGTCTTCGTCATATATTTCGCCGACGATCTCTTCGAGTATGTCTTCCATAGTAAGAAGTCCCACGTTTCTGCCTTCCGCATTGCGGACGATGGCAACGTGCGTGCGCTTTCTGCCCATTCCCTCGAATACGTCTTTTACAAGCGTTTCGGGAAGAACATAATACGGTTTTGTGAGCAGGTCCTTGAGTCTGAAATTCTGATCTTTCACGAAATTCCACAGACACGACGTGGATTGTATTATACCGACGATGTGGTCGATATTCCCGTCATATACAGGAAAACGTGAGTATTTTTCTTCAATAAGAGTTTTCTTTATCGCATCGGGCGTTGAGTTTATCGGCAGCGCCGAGATCTTCTCACGCGGAAGCATAATATCAGATGCTTTGATATCGCCGAATTCAACGGCGGATTTGATGATCTCCGTTTCTTCCGGCTCGATCAGCCCTTCATCCTCGACGTCTTCGACGATAGACGCAAATTCGTCTTCGGTTATCGCAGGCTCGCTTTCGATCTTCATAACTTTCTTGGCAAAGTTGCCGAGAGAAAGGAAAAATACCGAAAGAGGTTTGAACAGATGGAAAAACCACACTATCGGCAGAGAAATGGCAAGCGACAGCGAATCGGCGTTCACACGCGCGATGTTTTTGGGTATGGTCTCGGAAATGAGGAAAACGGCAATCGTAACGACGACCGTCGCAACAACGGAGCCGATATCGCCCATAAGCTTTACAGCCATAACCGTAGCGAGAGAAGACGCGATGACGTGGATGATGTTGATTGCGATAAGTAAAGTTACCACCGTGCGTTCGTATGAATCAAGAAGCATTACGACGCGGGCGGCTTTTTTGCTGCCGTCTTCGGCAAGAAGCCGCATCCTTACGGCGTTGCAATATGAAAATGATGTTTCGGCTGCTGCGAAGAAGCCCGCAGCCAAGAGAAGTAAAACAAGAATAATACTTCGCGGTATACTGTCGTCCAAAGACAAAATCACTCCTTTTACTACATTATTGCATACTTTGACAAAAAATGCAATAGGATAACGGAAAAAAAGTTGATTTTATAATATTTTGTTCTTAAGATCGAGTGAAAAGGTGCTGCCTTTGCCGACGGTGCTTTCAACTGAAACAGGTATATTCAGCAAATCTGCGCTTTTTTTACAGAGATACAGACCGAGCCCGCTCGAACGCTTTTCATACCGTCCGTTTTCGCCGGTATAGCCTTTTTCAAAAATGCGCGCGATATCCTCCGGAGATATCCCGATCCCGGTATCGGATACGGAAAGAACATTGTTTTCGGCTTTTATCGTTATTCCGCCCGTTTGGGTATATTTGACGGCATTTGAAATTATCTGTTCCAGAATACAAATAAACCATTTTTTGTCCGTTACGACGGTATGATCGCATCCGTCGTATGACAGACTCAGCTTTTTTGCAACGAACTGCGGAGCAAATTTTCGGATGGTTTCGCGGATAAGCTCATCGAGTGCGTATTCCTTTATAACGAGGTCATTGCAGTCGCCGCCAAGCCGTATATAGGTGAGTACCATATCGACATACTGTTCGATACGAAAAAGCTCCGCTTCGAGAGAAACCGAGCTTTCGTATTCGCTTTCGCCAAGCTCCATACGCATAGCGGCAATGGGAGTTTTTATCTGATGCACCCAAGTCGTATAATAATCAACGTCATCCTGCCTTGATTCGGTAAATTCATTCCGCAGTTTGGTTATTTCATTCCGAAGTTTTATTATCGCCGTTTGATAGTCTTCTTCCGAAAGCGTATCGGAGATCGGAAGAGGAGCCGGCATCAATGCTTCGCTTATCATTTGTTCACGCTTTTTTGCTTTTTTCAGTTCTTTTTCAAAAAATATGAAAAAGAATACGATCATTATAAACACAACTATCGCCGCCGCATAGAAAAACGGCTCGATAAGCAGTCCGTAAAGATAAAACACGGCTCCCGAAGAAGCAAAGCAGATGATGAGGACTGCAAACGGTAAGACAAACTTTTTAAGCGTATCCGAAAAAACTCTTGCTTTACGTTTCATTCTGCCATATACCCGACACCGGGCTTGGTTATAATAAGCTCGGAAAGTCCGGCATCCTCCAACTTTTTGCGAAGTCTTGCCACGTTTACGGTCAAGGTGTTTTCCTCGACGTAAATATCATTCTGCCACAGCTTTGTCATAAGAGTGTCGCGGTTCACGATTTTCCCTTTGTTTTCAAAAAGCACCTGCAGAATGCGGAACTCGTTTTTCGTAAGCTCGATACGTTTTTCACCGAAAGAAAGGGAAGCGTCATTCAGGTTAAGGATCGCGCCCCGGCAGGAAAGTACGGGAGCGCTTTCGCCGATTTCGTAAGTACGTCGGAGCAGTGCCTGCACCTTTGCCGCAAGCACCATCGGGTATACGGGTTTGGCGATGAAATCGTCTCCGCCCATATTTATTGCCGTTACGATATTCATATCATCGGAAGCGGAAGAAAGAAACAGAACGGGAACCGATGAGAATTTGCGTATCTCGGCGCACCAATAGTACCCCGTATAAAACGGCAGCATAATATCGAGTATTACGAGCTGAGGCGAATATTTTGTAAACTCACCTGAGATGTCGGTAAAATCTTCGGCAAGCATAATTTCGTACCCGTAAGCCGAAAGCTGCTTTTTCATTGCTTCGCCGAGAGAAGTATCGTCTTCGACGATATAAATACGGTACATACATTTCCTCCGAAAAAACACCGAAGCCGTCCGCGTTAAAACGGACGGTCGGACATATTCAATAAACGATCTTATAATAGGTTTTTGCGGTCAGTTTGTAAATAAGAACATAAACGAGCGCAAAAGCGATATAGACGATGACGCACCATTTTGCAAACAGCCACTTATCGTCAAGCAGGAGGACTTCCAGCAGCTTCGTCAGTATCGGATAAGCAAACGCGATGTGTATTCCGGCGGTGACAAGCGGAAGGAAGAATACGAGCATAATCTGCGAACGTATCGTTTTCTTTACTTCGCGGTCTGTCATACCGATCTTCTGCATTATCTGATACCGCTGTCTGTCCTCATAGCCCTCGGATATCTGTTTGTAATAGATAATCAGCACGGTCGCAAAAAGGCAGACGATCCCGAGAAGGATGCCGAGAAACAGCAGGGTACCGTACATTCCGTAAAGATTGTCCCGCGTTTCCCAATATGATTTCAAGTCATAATACGAAAACCCGCCTTCTGAATTTTCTCTCATATATTCAAACAATTCACGTCTCAGATCGGTTAAAAACGCATCTCCGACTTTGAGTGTTTTGCTTCTGTCGGTAAATGAAATGCAGAAGCTGCGCTGCAAAAGTGACGCATTATCACCGTACGCCGCTTTCTGACCGTTATAGATATCATCAAAAACGTCGTCATCCGCAACAACCATTCCGAAGCAGTTGACCGAGATAAGAACGGAATGGATCGGAAAATGCGTAAGCGTTTCGGTAACTCTATATGTGTTTCCGAACAGTTCAAACGTGCTGTCACCGAAAGAAGCGTTGATATTGTACGGACACACCGCGACTTCGTTTTTACGAAGCCCCAACGGAGATCCGCCGAGGCTTACATACATTTCCTCGGTAATGAACGTGATATTGCAAAGATCGGCATAGTCGTTTTCGGGGATCGAAAAATCGCGTTCGGAAATCAGTTTTCCGTTTCTGTGAATGAAAGACACTTCAAAATATTTCTGCAAAACGGTGTTTTTGACATCCAGATCATATCGGGACGCGCAGATATCAACAGTATCGCATATAAAAGAATCGGGGATATCTGCGGGAAATCCGTGATCGTCATAATACACCGTCGGAACGTAAAGGTCTTCGGGATAGTTGCGGTCAAGTATGGTTTCCGTTCTTGAATAAAGGCAGAATGTCGTTGATATCATCACAAGAACGCCGGTCGCAAGGATTGCGACAGAAGCAAGCCCTACGGCGTTCTGCTTCATACGGTAGAGAAGTCCCGATACGGCGGTCATACGTCCGGGTTTGTAATAATAACCGTCTTTCCTTTTAAGAAATTTTAGTACAAAAATGCTGCCCGAAGTAAACAGAAAATACGTTCCTGCGATAACAAGAAGTACCGCGGCGAAGAAAAGCAATATCGCGTCCAAAGGATCTTTGACGGTAAGCGAAATATAATATCCGGCACCGAGCGTCAGAACGCCGAGGACAAGGAGCAGCCATTTGACCTTCGGCTCCTTTTCGGAAGCAGATTTGCTCGAAAGCAGTTCGACCGGTTTTAACCGTCCGATTGATATACAGTTGACGATATATGTGAATATGTCTATCCCGATGAATATTGCTCCTGCGGGAATGACGGTACGCGGTGAAATAAAGTAAAAACCGGCGACTATCTCCGCTTTCAGCAATTTGCAGATAGCAAGCGAGCAGAGCTTGTAAAACACCATTCCGCTTATAAGTCCCAATGACACGGAAGCAGCGGCGCAGGCGAGAGATTCGTGGAGCAAGATACGGCAGATATGCTTTTTCTCCATTCCGAGAACGCTGTATAAGCCGAATTCGTGCTTTCTCTGTTTCATAAGACAACTGTTTGTGTAAAGCAAAAGAATGAAAGACAGCAGACCGATGATAACAGCTCCCATCCACATAAAGGTCGGAAGATAAGAGCCGCCCTTTACCGAAGAAAGACGGTCGTCGCAGGCAAGCGTATAAATGATATAGAAGCAGGCAAGAAGCCCCGTTTCGGTAAGTATGCGCGGAACAAAGAAACGGTAATTCTTACCGATGTTGCCGAAAGCCATTTTGCGGCAGAGAGATATCTTCATTGCAGCCCACCTCCGTTTTTGAGCAGGGTGAGTGTGTCGGATATCTTTTTGTATAACTGTTCGTTGCTTGCGTTTCCGCGGTATATCTGGTGGAATATCATTCCGTCACGGATGAAAAGTACGCGGTTTGCGTGCGACGCGGCATCCACGGAATGTGTCACCATCAGAATCGTCTGACCGTTTTTGTTGATATCTCCGAAAACGCGGAGAAGCTCGGAAGAAGACGCAGAATCAAGTGCGCCGGTAGGCTCGTCGGCGAGTATCAGCTTCGGGGACGTTATCAGCGCACGGGCAACTGCGGCGCGCTGCTTCTGTCCGCCGGAAACCTCGTACGGATATTTGTCAAGAATCTCCGAAATGCCGATGGCATCGGTTATGGGGAGCGCTTTGGAACGGATATCTTTTATGTTTTTGCCTTCAAGGACGAGCGGCAGATAGATGTTGTCACGAAGTGTGAAGGTGTCGAGCAGATTGAACTCCTGAAAAACAAAGCCGAGATTTTTTCGCCTGAAAAGCGCAAGCTCGCTGTCGCGCAGCTCTGAAATATCTTTTCCGTCAAGTGTCACTTTTCCGCGTGTGGGCTTGTCAAGCGACGCGAGGATATTGAGCAGAGTGGTTTTACCGGAGCCGGATTCGCCCAAAATGCCGACGTATTCGCCTGCTTCGACGGAAAAAGTCACGTCCTTCAACGCCTGTACTTCGGTAAGAGCAAGCCTGCCCGTATATGTTTTTTTCAGATGTTTTACGTCAAGTATTGTCATAATTAACCTCCGTTATTTTGTATGCTTATTTTACGTTTCACGGAAGTTTTCTGCAATCTGTTCGTGTGACATAAATGGAAGCAAAAGTGACATTTTTGAAATATAAAGCAATGACTTATTCAAAGCCCGAAAGCCGAATAAGTCATTATTGGTGAATACGTTTTATTTTTGGATGGTAAACGTTACTGTCGTATCGTACTCTTTTTTGCCGTTAGATGCGTCGAGGATCGCGGTTATTTTTACGGCTGTTTCGGCAAGCGAAATATCTTCTTTGACCTTGAAGCCGAATTTGATTATATCGCCTTTTATGTCGATCGCTTCTTCATAAGCGATAACGGCAACTTCGCCGAGAGTGGAATCGGAAATAAACGCATCTTTGAGCAGCCATTCAAGACTCGTGAGTTCAAGAGAATTGTCGTCATACTCGTAATCAATGCCGACTGCCGAATCGTTTTCTGTCGTATTAAATCCTACCGTGACAATGACCGTGTCGCCGGGAGCAAGAGTCGTTTTGTCCGCGTTTGCATAAAGCGATTCGGTATCTATAATGACTTCTTTCGATTGTTCGCTTGCTGCCTCGCTTTTTGTTTCGCTTACATCTCCGCTTGATTTTTCGTTGTCGTTATTGCTGCCGCAGGACACGAAAAGTAGGGAAAACACCATAAGTAACGCAAGAGTGATGCAAAAAAGTGATTTTTTCATTTTTTTATTCTCCTATTAATCTATTGTATATTTTCCGCTTTGGTTGAGACGGCTCATAATGTAGTCCGTTACGGTAACGTTTCCGTCCGAATCAATATCGGATGCAATATTCATAACGTCGTTATCGTTTCCGCCTAAAAGAACTTCTCTTATTGCGGCAACGTCCGTATCGGTGCGTTTTCCGTCGCCGTCAAGGTCGCCTTTGACGATCACGGTTACTTTGTCGATTACTTTATCGCCGTCATACGCTTCGACGATGCAGCCAGTACCGACGATCTCTTTTTCAGAAAGAACGGAATCGCCTTTTGTGATTCGCAGATCGGGATTCATAAGGTTGGCAAGAAGTGTTTTGGAATTAGTGTTCGCTTTTACGTTGGTGAGCATACCGTTTGCTATGGTAAGAGGACTGTCGTCAAACAGCGTTACTTTATCGAGCGGTTCGCCGCTTGCGACGTTTATCGTTACAACGTCGGTGTAAAGGGTGTATTTGTATGAGTTTGAAGACTGCGGAAGCGTGAACGTCTGTCTGAACGCTATCTTTGCGATACCGGGTTTGAGAGCGACTATCTTGCCGTCCTTTATTTCAACGACGCCGTCTCCCGAAATGACGCTGTAATCGACTTTATCGGAAATATCAATGTCATTTCTTCCGTAAGTGTGCTTGTTCACGGTGAAAGCGGCTGCTTCGCCGGATTTAAGGCTGAATTCCGTCTTGTCAACGGAGATGGATTTGACGGTGGCTTTCGTATACTGTGCGTCGTTGGTGGTAAGTCCGCCGAAACCTGACATAAACGCATAGCAAAATCTGTCGCCGAGGGACGCGCTGTAAGTCCACGGCCAGACGGTGAGTCCTCTGTCGTTGGCAGCTTCGACGAATTTATCTGTCAGCCCGGTATATGCCGGGTTTATCGTTGTGTTTTTGGGAACGACGTTCTTGAGAACGGTAGAAAGAGCGGAACAAGCCATATTGTAGTTAGTGGAGCTTGCGATGCCGCTCGTCAGCCAGCCTGCGGAAACAGCGGGCGACGCTTTTTCCATATTGGCGCACTGATCGATGCTGAAAGCGATTATGCTTATCTGATCGAGCACGCCGTATTCCTCGGCAAGTGCGTTTATTTTGGCGGCGATGGCTTTTGAAGTTTTGATTTCAATAAACAGTTTGAGGTCTTTGCCTTTGATGAACTCAAAGATCTCGTCAAGAGTAGGTATCTTTTCATCGGGGAATTTGTTTTTGTACGCATCGTTTTCGCCCCAAAGGCTGAACGACTTTATCTTTTCAAGAGACATCGTTTCGATATTTCCGGTACCGGTGGTGGTTCTTGAAATATCACCGTCGTGCATAACTACGATCCGTCCGTCGGTCGAAAGATAAACGTCCGTTTCGATAACGTCAGCACCGTTTTCGTAGGCTATACGGTAGCTCGAAAGTGAATTTTCGGGCGCCTGCGTCGGATTTCCTCTGTGTCCGATAATGATGGGCGTACGGGTAAGCGTCTGTTCCTCAAAGAATGAATACGCTTCCTTGACCGTATCGGGTGACGGAGAAACGACACCGTGACCGCCTTTTATGATCGCTTCTATCGCATCGGCGCGAGTAGCGCAGTCGTCATATACCCATATCGTAACAAGATGCGAACGGAGTTCCGAAACGGCAGCCTGATCAAGGCAGGAGGAATCGAGAATGCCGACTTTACAGTTGTTTGAATTGATAAGCTCGCGCACCGCAAGTATATCTTCGGCAGTAAGGATGTGGTCGAATTTTCCTCTGAGGTCGATGATACAGCGCACTTTGTTTTGTTTTTTACGCGAATAAGCTATCACTTCGGCGTCGCCGCTGACGATACCCGCATCGTAATATGCGCTGTCGTTCACCGCAATGACTCTCGTCACTTTATCAATGTCTTCTTTTGAATTGCAGTAAAAGAGTGGAATAACATCGTCGCCGATAAGCTCATAAGCTTTTGAAGTGTCACCGATCTTTTTGCCGTTTGCGTCAACGATATCATCGCCGGAAACGTGTATGATCGCCGTGGCGGCATTGTCAAGATGCGTGAACCCGTCTGACGAAACGATGTCAGCAACATTGACGAAAGCGTTGCTTATGTTTTCAACTGTCTCGGTCGGGACTATAAGCGTGGGAGGTACGGTTATATCGGGAGTTGAGAGCTGAAGCGTCACCTTCACCCAGTCGATGTGCATTTTGGAATAGTTTGCGATAAATCCGACAGAACCGGACTTGTAATCTTTTTTGTCTTCGTTGAGAATGAGATCAACGTCGTCGATGGAGTATTTTATCGTGTTGTCTTTTACCTGAATGTTGTACTTATAGTAATTCGTACCGCTCTGGTTTGCTTTTGTGCCTGCCGTCGTGATGACGCTCCAGGCGTTCGATGGTGTGCGGATAGCATATTCAACGCCGTTTGAAGCAGAACTGTTCTTGCGGACGCACATATGATAGAACGGATAAGAAAGGTCTTTTGATCTGTAACATATCGAATTCCATCTGGCTGTGTCTCTTTCGTCTGTCGATCTCACGGACGCCGTGATCTGATAGTTGCCGAAAGCGGAAAGCCACAAGGGAAGATTTATTCTGACCATATCCTGACCGGTAGCGTCTATAACGAGGTTGGAATCGGACACAGAATAACGCGAATTATACGAAGTCTGCTTTGTAAAGTCGTTTATCGAGTCTTCGGTAAGGAAATCGTTGAAATAAAGAACGTACTCTTTTTCGTCTTTTTCTTTTGCAACGACGTATATATCCTTGGTTTTTCCGCCGCATTCCGCCTGAAGTGTATATACACCGGCAGCATCGGCTTTGAATGACGTGATCTTTTTGCCTTCATAGCTCCATTCGGGGACGGCTTCCGCGTCCTTTTCACCGAAACGTACTTTATATGACGCAAGATCGATCGTTTCACCGGCATCTGCGGGAATCGCAGGTTCATTCCATTCGATTACAACGAACGTTTCCGCGGCAGACGTCTGAACGCATACGAGAGGAATAAGAAGAACAATGGAAAGGAGCAGCGCGAGTATCCGCTTTTTCATATAATGACCTCCGTAATTTCTATTTTCTCAATTCTTTTATTGCATCCGCGATTACATTATTGTTCCGTTTGAGTGCATCAAGGGCGGTGTCTTTATCGCATCCCGTTTCTTCGGTTATCATACGCACGGCTCTGTCAACGAGCTTGATATTTGAAGGCACCATATAAGCCATAAGATTGCCGAGTGTGCGTCCGAACTTTATCATAGCGCCCGTAGAAAGCATATTGAGCATCATCTTCTGCGACGTACCGGCTTTCATCCTCGTGGAGCCTTTAATTACTTCGGGACCGACGACGGCGATACAGGAAACGTCGGCAAGAGGGATCAGCGGAGAATTGGAGTTGTTGGAAACGGCAACGGTCGGTGAACCGAGAGAGCGTGCATATTTAAGCGCCCCCTGAACGCAGGCAGCGCTTCCGCTTGCGGAAATACCGACGAAAGCGTCTTTTGCGGAGAAGCCGACCGCTTTCATCTGATCGACAACGGAGTTTTCGTCGTCTTCGGCGTATTCGACGGATTCAAACGCGGCGACTCTGCCGCCTGCAATGAAGCCCTGCACTATATCGGGAGTGACGCCGTATGTGGGCGGACACTCGGAAGCGTCAAGGACTCCGAGCCTGCCGGACGTTCCGGCACCGCCGTAAATGATGCGTCCGCCGTTTTTAAGCACGTCACCGAGGATATCTATTGCTTTTGCGATCTCCGGCAGCGCTTTTTCAACTGCGTATGCAACGGTCTTGTCTTCGTCGTTTATTATCTGTGCAATTTCAAGGGAAGACATTTTATCTATATTCTTGCTTTTTTCGTTTAGGCTTTCGGTTGCGAAAGATTTGAAATCGTTCATTGTATCAGCATCCTTTCATACAGTGTATATATTAACATCAAATGTACATTTTGTCAATATAAATAAAATTATTAGTTCCTATTGACACAAATTTGTATGTATGTTAAAATAAATAAAAAAGTATCACGGAGCTTTGAAAATGGAAGAAAGAAAAAAGCTGATAACGGCAATAGTGCCTTGTTATAACGAAGAAGAAGCGATACCGTTTTTCTATGAAGAGATAACCCGTGTCGCGTCTGAAATGCAAAAAGTCGATTTTGAATTTCTGTTCATTGACGACGGATCGAAAGACAACACTCTCGGCGTTCTGCGCGAGCTTGCGAAGAAAGACGGCAGAGTGAGGTATATTTCGTTTTCCCGCAATTTCGGTAAAGAATCGGCTATGTACGCAGGTCTTGAGAACGCAAAAGGCGATTACGTTTCGATTATGGATGCCGACTTGCAGGATCCGCCCTCTCTGCTTCCAGAAATGCTTGAGGCTATAGAAAACGAAGGCTACGACAGCGTTGCGACGCGCAGAAGCTCGCGCAAAGGCGAACCGCCGATACGTTCGTTCTTTGCAAATATGTTTTACAAGATCGTAAATAAGATATCAAAAGTCAAAATGGTGCCTGCCGCACGTGACTTTTCGCTGATGAAGCGTAAGGTCGTTGACGCAATACTTGCGCTGCCAGAGTACAACAGGTTCACAAAAGGCATTTTCAACTGGGTGGGATTCAAGGTAAAATGGCTTTCCTACGACAACATTCAGCGTGTTGCCGGAAAGACGAAATGGTCGTTCTGGAAACTGTTCAAATATTCCATCGAATGTATAGTGGCGTTTTCAACGGCTCCGCTTTCGCTTGCCGTGTTCTTCGGATTCTTCTTCTGCCTGCTTTCGCTTATCGGGATAATCGTCGTAATAATCCGCGATCTCGCAGGCGTGGCTTCCGCCGCAGGCTGGCCGTCTATGATATGCGTGCTGCTGTTTGTAAGCGGAATACAGCTGTTCTGCACGGGAATACTCGGAACTTATCTTTCCAAAACGTACCTTGAAACTAAAAAACGTCCGATGTATTTTGCCGCCGAAACCGAAGAAGATATCAAAAACAAGTAAAGAGGGAAGTAATGGGACTTTTCAAAAAGAAAGAAAAGATACCGAAAGATACGTCATCCGTCGAGTTCAAACGCTATATGGCGGCAAAGCTCAACGGCAGACACGTCAGATATGTGCTTGAAAGGCAGGATAACTGCGATAAAGTCGTAGGCAAAGACGGCTTTATTTCGGTTTACGGCGAAGACCTTTCGGTGATCTGCGGCGAAAAAACTCTGTTCCGCTGTCCCGTGGATTCGCTCGAATCGTGCTGGGAATTTCTGAGCCTTGAAGGCGTAGTGCTTTCCGGTATCGACAAAATCGAAGGCCGCGAAAAAACGGTTATGGCGTATTATACATATTACCGCGATTAAAGCATATAATAATTGCGGTGATATGTGTTGAAAGACAGAAAAGACGGTTCAAAACGTCCTTATGCGATTCCCGAAGACGTCGTGTCATCGACGGAATGTACGGGAATGACGCAGTTCGTACCCGAAAACGCAGACCAGAACGAAAACTTCAAGGATATTTACGATATCCCTATGGGTAAGAAAAAGGGAACGAAACGTTAAGAATAAAAGGGAAGCGCAGATCACGCTTTCCGTACTTATGACAAAAAATAAAATAATCAAAAAAAGTTGAAGATATGTATTGACAAATCGCTGCGGATGTGCTATTATTATCCCTGCTGATGCGCCGGACTGGCGGAATTGGCAGACGCCCGGGACTTAAAATCCCGTGAGACTCAAATCTCGTACCGGTTCAAGCCCGGTGTCCGGCACCAGAAAGTCGATATACGGCGTTTAGCTGTTTGCAATATATTCAATATCGCGGGATAGAGCAGTTGGTAGCTCGTCGGGCTCATAACCCGGAGGTCGTTGGTCCAAGTCCTTCTCCCGCAACCAAGGTGTCTGTACAAAAAAGATGCACAGACGAAAAGTCCAGATTCCACAAGGGTTTCTGGACTTTTTTCATGTCAAAAAACAGATGCAAATAAAAAGATGCAAATGCTCAAAATAGGCCTTTGGGTAGGATTTGAACCGATGACCTACTCTTTTTGGGGCGAATTTCAGAGATTTTTCTCTGAAATTCGCCACTTTTTTTGCCCTCTCTGAAAAAATAAAATGATAATTTTCTGTGTCCAAGAAAGAAGATGCTTTATATCGCCTACACCTATAAAAAAGAAGATTGCGACTGCAAATATTGCCTGTATTATTCGCATGGAAAATGCAAACTTCCGTGGTGCTGTTGCTATGAAGACAAGGTACGCACGGGCTCCCCCTTCACCAAAGATATGCAAACCAAAATAAAAAACAGAAAGGAAAAGGAGCTGGAAATCGATCACGAACTTGCCGAGTGGTACGTCGATGAAGACGGCGAATTCATGAGCCGTCAGATTCATCACGACGGGACGAATTACTAATTATCACCCGGTTTTTTTTTCGTCAAACCGGGTGTATTTTTCTTTGCCTGTACCAAATACGGCAGGGTTTTGTGACGCACCCTGCCGTAAAGGTTTATGAATTATTTTTCGTCTTTGCTTTCACCGTCTGCAAGTGCGGACTTCTTTTTCTTCTTAACGATTACAAGTGCCGCAACTCCGCCGAGTGCGAGGACTGCAACGGCAATGATAATCCACCAATTACCATTGGAAAGAATGGAATCTGAACC
>JAZUKE010000012.1:0-29653 GCA_045643125.1 Eubacteriales bacterium | reverse complement strand
TGCCGTATTTGCTTCAGAAATCTTTCCTACGCCGGACAGATCCCCGGTGTTAAAAAAGCAAGTTGGTAAGGAGGAAACATAAATGCAGGTCACAGACGTTGTAGCAGATATGCTCACAAGAATCAGAAATGCCAACTCCGCGAAACACGAAACCGTTGATATACCCGCTTCCAATATGAAGCTCGCCATCGCTCAGATACTTCTCGACGAAGGCTATATCAAATCTTTCGAAACAAAAGAAACCGAAAACAAGCAGGGCGTCATCACCGTTACTCTTAAATACGGCGAAAACAAGACTCGTATCCTTCAGGGTATCAAGAGAGTTTCCAAACCCGGTCTTCGTATATACGCAGCCTGCAACGACCTTCCCAGAGTCAGAAACGGCCTCGGCGTGGCTATCATCTCCACATCCAAGGGCATTATGACCGATAAGAAGGCAAGAAAAGAAAACATCGGCGGCGAAGTTCTCGCCTTCGTATGGTAAGGGGGATAAAGCAATGTCAAGAATAGGCAGAATGCACATCACTATCCCCGCAGGCGTTACCGTTAACGTCGAAGAAAACAACTTCGTGACCGTAAAAGGTCCCAAAGGCGAACTCAAAAAGAACCTTTGCCCCATTATGAACATCGAAGTAAACGGCAACATCATCGAGATCAAACGTCCCGATGACGAAAAAGAGACCAAAGCTCTTCACGGACTTACCAGATCTCTTCTCAACAATATGGTTACCGGCGTCAACACCGAGTACACCAAAGAGCTCAATATCAACGGCGTTGGTTACAAAGCCGCAAAAGAGGGCAAAAAGCTCGTTCTCAACCTCGGCTATTCTCACAATATCGTATTTGAAGAACCCGCAGGAATCTCCTTCGACGTTCCTCAGTCCGATAAGGTCATAGTACGCGGTATCGACAAACAGCAGGTCGGTCAGCTCGCAGCTGAAATCAGAGCTAAACGCCCGCCTGAACCTTACCTCGGAAAAGGCGTCAAGTATGCTGACGAAGTCATCAGACGCAAGACCGGTAAGGCCGGTAAATAATCGGAAGGAGTGAAATGATCAATGGTTACAAGAGAAGACAGCAATGCAAAACGTCTCAAGAGACATAAGAGAGTCAGATTCAAGATCGTCGGCACCGCCGAAAGACCCAGACTCTGCGTATATCGCTCCAACGATAACATTTCCGCACAGATTATCGACGATACAGTAGGAAACACCCTCGTATCCGCTTCCAGCTACGAAAAAGATTTCGCAACCGGCGGAAACAAAGAAGCTGCAAAGCAGGTCGGTGAACTTCTTGCTAAACGCGCTATTGAAAAAGGCATCACCGAAGTCGTATTCGACAGAGGCGGTTATCTCTATCACGGACGCGTAATGGAACTTGCTAACGGCGCACGCGAAGCCGGACTCAAGTTTTAGTAGGAGGGAATCATGGCTAACACAAAATTCGATTTTTCTGAAGTTGAACTCAAAGAAACACTCGTTACTACCAAGAGAGTATCCAAGACCGTTAAAGGCGGACGTATCGCACGTTTCTCCGCTCTTATAGTTGTCGGTGACGGCAACGGTCACGTTGGCTACGGTCTCGGCAAAGCTGCCGAAGTTCCCGAAGCCATCCGTAAGGCTCTCGAAGCAGCAAAGAGAAACATCATCACCGTTTCTCTTAAAGACACCACGATTCCTCACGAGATCATCGGTGAATACGGCTCCGGTCGTGTTCTTCTCAAACCGGCTGCCCCCGGTACCGGTATCATCGCCGGCGGTACTATGCGTGCCGTTCTCGAATCTGTCGGTATCTCCAACATCCGCGGCAAATCCCTTCGTTCCAACAACCCCACCAACGTCGTAAAAGCTACCTTTGAAGCACTCAAAGAGCTTCGCACTGTTGAAGAAGTTGCTCTGGCACGCGGCATTTCCGTCGAAGCGGTCAAAGGTTAAGGAGGGTAATCGAAATGCAAGTTAAGATCACTCTCGTAAAAAGCCTCATCGCTCGCCCCGAAAAACAGATCCTCACTGCTAAATCCCTTGGTCTTACCAAGATCGGCGACAGCAAGATCGTCGAAAAGGATATAACAGTTGAAGGCAAGATCAACGTAATATCCCACCTCATCACCGTTGATGAAGTTAAATGATCCATAAGGAGGAAATTATTATGAAGCTTCATGAGCTTTCTCCGGCTCCCGGCAGCACCAAGCCCAATTACAGAAAAGGCAGAGGCCCCGGCAGCGGTAACGGAAAAACCGGCGGACGCGGCCACAAAGGTCAGAACGCTCGCTCCGGCGGCGGTGTAAGACCCGGTTTTGAAGGCGGCCAGCTCCCCATATACAGAAAACTTCCTAAGAGAGGTTTCAAGAATCATTTTGCTAAGGAATACGCCATCGTAAACCTTTCCACACTCAATAATTTCTTTGAAGACGGCGAAGTAGTCGATATCGAAGTTCTCCTTAATACCGGCGTCATCCGTAAGGAACTCAGCGGTCTCAAGGTTCTCGGTAACGGCGAACTTACCAAAAAGCTTACAGTTAAGGCAGCCGTGTTCTCCCAGGCTGCTAAAGAAAAAATCGAAGCAGTGGGCGGAACAGCCGAGGTGGTATGATGTTTGAGACGTTAAAGAACGCTTGGAAAGTTCAAGACATCAGAAAAAAAATTATATATACCTTCATTGTTCTTGCAATATTCAGAATCGGCTCTCAGATCCCCGTACCTTTCATCGACAGTGCCAAAATCGCTTCTTATTTCAACGATTCCACTTCGATCGTCGGATATCTGAACCTCCTTTCCGGTTCTGCTCTCTCTAACGGCACACTGTTTGCACTCGCCATTTCACCGTACATTACGGCATCCATAGTTATTCAGCTTCTCACCGTCGCTTTCCCCAAACTCAAAGATATGCAGGAAACTCCCGACGGACAGCAGAAAATGCAGAATATAACAAGATACCTCACCGTAGGTCTTGCTATCGTTCTTGCATTCGGCTACTATCGTATGCTTAAAGCTGTTCAGACCGGCACGAATACCTATGTAAACGTATTCAATTACGGCGGCGTTGCCGAATGGTTCGTTGCTGTCGTTGTTGTGGCAGCTCTTACCGCAGGCGCCTGCATCGTAATGTGGATGGGCGAAAGAATCGACGAAAAAGGCATCGGCAACGGTATCTCGATGATCCTCTTCGTCAACATTCTTTCCAGCACTCCCAGAATCCTCAACAGCATCATCGCGTACATCAAGTACGCGTTCAGTGACGGCGGTTCTTTCTGGTACTTCGTATGGGTTCTTGTCGCTATCGTGTTTATGGTTGCGATCATCTGGTTCGTAATCTATGTTACCGAAGCGGAAAGAAGACTCCCCGTTCAGTACGCAAAGAGACAGGTCGGCAGAAGAGTTTACGGCGGCAACAATACATTCCTTCCTCTTAAGCTCAATATGAACGGCGTTATGCCTATCATTTTCGCTCAGTCGATCGTAATGCTTCCCGCTACTCTCTCCCTCATCTTCCTCTCCTGGAAAGACGGCGTAACAAAGTGGTTCTCTCAGAACTCTGCATATCCTTTCTATGCAATAGTTTATTTCGTGCTTATCATAGCGTTCGCTTACTTCTATTCTTCGATCTCCTTCAACCCGATGGAAGTTGCATCGAACCTTCAGAAGAACGGCGGTACGATCCTCGGATATCGTCCCGGCAGATCTACTGCTGAATATATCAAGAAGATACTCGACAGAGTAGTATTTATGGGCGCGATCTTCCTTTCGATCATCGCAATCTTCCCGCTTCTTCTCTATATGCTCAGTCAGTGGTTCCCCTCCGTGTCGGCTTTCAACGTTCTGTCCACCATCCTCGGCGGCGGATTCGGCGGTACTTCGCTCCTCATCGTTATCGGCGTTGCACTTGAAACCACACGTACCCTCGAAGCACAGATCACTATGCGTAACTACAAGGGTTTCCTTGAATAAGAAGGTGTCTTTATGAATATAATTCTTTTCGGCCCTCCGGGTGCCGGCAAAGGCACACAGGCAGATTTCATCTGCGAAAAGCTCAATATACCCACCATTTCCACAGGTGCAGTCCTCAGGGAAGCAATGAAGAACGGCACTCCCACCGGACTTAAAGCAAAATCCTTCATCGAAGCAGGCAAACTCGTTTCCGATGATATCGTAACCGCTATCATCAAAGAACGCCTTGCCGAAAAAGACTGTGAAAACGGCTATATTCTCGACGGTTTCCCCAGAACGATACCCCAGGCGGAAGCACTCGATGCTATGGGCGTTAAGATCGACGCAGTCCTTTCGATCGAAGTTACCGACGAAGTCATCATCAACAGACTTTCCAACCGCCGTCTTTGCGGTGAATGCGGTGCTTCTTATCACCTCATTTTCAACCCGACCAAAGACAATGTCCATTGCGACAAATGCGGCGGCGAGCTTGTCACCCGTAAGGACGATGATCCCGAAGTCGTAAAAAGCCGTCTTGACACTTACCACAGCCAGACAGAGCCTCTCAAAGACTTCTATGAGAAGAAGGGGCTTGTCAGAACAGTAGCAGGTCAGAATGATGTCAAAGATACCACACGCCTGGTCTTCAAGGCGCTCGGTATAGAATGATTACGATCAAATCAGCAGAGGAGCTTGCAAGAATGCGCGATGCCGGAAGGATAACCGCTCTTGCAAGAGCCGAAGCCGCGGCAATGGTAAAAGAGGGAATAACCACCAAGCAGATCGACAAAAAGATACGCGAAGTGATAACCTCTCACGGCGCAACACCGTCATTCCTCGGCTACGGCGGTTTCCCTGCGTCGGCTTGCGTTTCCGTCAACGAGCAGGTGATCCACGGCATACCGTCGAACCGCGTGCTTAAAAACGGAGATATCGTAAAAATCGACGTTGGTGCCATCTATAAAGGGTACCAGGGCGACTGCGCCGGCACTTTCGCCGTCGGCGAAATAAGCGAAGAAGCGCAGAAGCTCATCGACGTTACAAAGGAAAGCTTTTTCAAAGGAATCGAAAAAGCCTGCCCGGGAAACAGAATCGGTGATATCGGCTCTGCCATCGAGGAATATGTCGTTCAAAACGGCTTTTCCGTCGTGAGAGACTATGTCGGACACGGCATAGGCAGAGAAATGCACGAAGATCCGAGCGTACCGAACTACGGCAGAGCAGGTCACGGCTTGCTGCTGCGCGAAGGTATGACACTCGCCATCGAACCTATGGTAAACGTGGGAACGTGGAAGGTCAAATCATTGAGCGACGGCTGGACAGTCGTAACGCTCGACGGTAAGCTTTCGGCTCACTACGAAAACACCGTTGCGATAACCGCAAACGGCCCCGAGATCACTACCGTTCCCGATTGACAGCGGCAGATTATGATTGATTTTTCAGGAAAAATTGTTGTTTCCGATGCAGGAAACGATAAAGGCGGCGCGTTTCTCGTGCTGCGTCAGGAAGGCGAATACGTCTTCTGTGCAGACGGAAAAAAGAGAAAAGCGGCTACGCCGAAAAAGAAAAAGACCAAACATATAAGAGAAGTCGCCGAAAGCGGACTTACCGATATCGGATGCGTTACGGACGGCAGAATAAGAAAAGTTCTTGCTTCCTATCGCAGAGAAAATGCCGAAACAAACTGTTCTGATAACATCATTAAGGAGGAATAATTCTGGCTAAAGAAGACGTCATTGAATTTGAAGGCGTGGTTACCGAGGTGCTGCCCAATACCGTATTCAAGGTAAAACTCAGCAACGGACATATGGTAACTGCTCACATTTCAGGAAAAATGCGTATGCATTATATAAGGATCCTGCCCGGTGACAAGGTCACGGTCGAAGTTTCGATCTATGATCTCACTCAGGGAAGGATAACGTACAGAGCGAAATAAATATTTCGATTCGGAGGTATCATTTATGAAAGTAAAGCCTTCTGTAAAGAAGATTTGTGAAAAGTGTAAAATCATTAAGCGTAAAGGCAAAGTAATGGTTATATGCGAAAATCCCAAACACAAGCAGAAACAAGGATAGGAGAGAGGTGTAACAATGGCTCGTATTTCCGGCGTTGACATTCCTAACGCAAAACGTGTTGAAATCGGACTCACTTATATATATGGTATAGGCAGAAGCCGTTCCAACGAGATACTCGCAAAAACCGGTATCAATCCCGATACTCGTGTTAAAGATCTTACCGAAGACGATATTGCAAAGCTCCGTGAAGTTATCGAAAACGATTACATCGTTGAAGGTGACCTCAGAAGAGACGTTGCACTCAATATCAAACGCATGGTCGAAATCGACTGCTATCGCGGTGTCCGTCACAGAAAAGGTCTCCCCGTAAGAGGACAGAGAACCAAGACGAACGCGAGAACCAGAAAAGGCCCCGTTAAGACGATCGCTAACAAGAAGAAGTAAGGAGGATAATACCACACATGGCAAAACAGCAGAAAAAAGTTGTTACGAAAAAGCGTCGTGAACGCAAGAATATTGCCAGCGGTGCCGCACATATTCGTTCCAGCTTCAATAACACAATAGTTACTATTACCGATACTCAGGGCAACGCCATTTCGTGGGCATCGGCGGGCGGACTCAATTTCAGAGGTTCCCGTAAATCCACTCCCTTTGCAGCTCAGAGCGCAGCAGAAACCGCAGCTAAAGCAGCAATGGAACATGGTCTCAAAACAGTTGAAGTGTATGTAAAAGGTCCCGGTCAGGGAAGAGAAGCCGCAATCAGAGCTCTTCAGGTCGCAGGTCTCGAAATCACTTCTATTAAAGACGTAACACCGATCCCTCACAACGGCTGCAGACCGCCCAAGAGAAGACGTGTTTAATCTAAAATAATTTGGAGGTTTACAATGGCAAGATATACAGGACCCGCTTGCAGGCTTTGCCGCAAAGAAGGCGTCAAACTGATGCTCAAAGGCGACAGATGCTTTTCCGATAAATGCTCTTTTGACAGACGTCAGAAAGCTCCCGGCCAGCACGGTGCCAACGCAGGCAGAAGAAGACCTAAAGAATACGGTCTCCAGCTCCGTGAAAAGCAGAAGGCAAAGAGATATTATGGTATTTTAGAGAAGCAGTTTAAGAACTACTTTGTAAAAGCCGACAACAAAGAAGGTCAGACCGGTGAAAACCTGCTCACCCTCATTGAACGCAGACTTGACAACGTAGTTTTCCGTATGGGTATGGCAGACAGCCGCAAGGAATCCCGTCAGCTCGTACGTCACGGTCATTTCACCGTAAACGGTAAAAAGGTAGATATCCCTTCCTACATCGTTAAACTCAACGACGTTATCACCGTTTGCGAAGCAAGCCGTAAGAGTGCAAAAATTAAATCGCTTGTCGAAAATATCAACGGGAAGACCATTCCCGCATGGCTCAGCGTAGACAAAGAAAACGCAGTCGCGACTGTAGCAGCATTACCTAAGAGAGAAGATGTGGATTTCCCGTTCGAGGAACAACGCATCGTAGAGTTGTATTCCAAATAATAGAAACCATTAAGGAGGTTTTTATCAATGATCGAAATCGAAAGACCGAGCATTACTACCGCAGAAGTAAGCGAAGATGGAAAACACGGCACTTTTGTTATCGAACCCCTTGAACGTGGTTATGGTATTACACTCGGCAACTCTCTCAGAAGAGTGCTACTCAGTTCGTTGCCCGGTGTGGCTGCAACAAGCATAAAAATCGACGGCGTTCTTCATGAACTGTCTACCGTAAAAGGCGTTAAAGAAGACGTAACCGAAATCGTCCTCAACATCAAGAGAATCGTTGCACAGCTTTATTGCAATGGTCCCAAGACTGTTTACATCAAAGAAGTCGGCTGTACGGATATCACCGCGGGCAACATCGTCTGCGACAGCGATATCGAGATACTTAACCCCGATCTTCACATCTGCACACTCGAAGATGACGCTTCGTTCTATATGGAGATCACTTTCGACCACGGCAGAGGATATGTTTCTTCCGAGAAGAACAAACAGAACGGAAGCCCGGTCATCGGCACCATTTACACCGATTCGATCTATACGCCTGTAAAGAATTGTAACTTTACCGTTCAGAACACTCGTGTAGGCAACATTACTGACTACGATAAGCTCACTCTTGAACTTACCACTAACGGTGTCATCAACGCGAAGGAAGCGGTTTCGCTTTCCGCAAAGATACTCAGCGAGCATCTTTCACTCTTTGTTGAACTTTCCGAAAGCACAAAGGATACAGAGATACTTGTTGAAAGCAAAGAATCCGTCAAGGAGAAAGTCCTTGATATGACAATCGAAGAACTCGATATGTCAGTTCGTTCTTTCAACTGTCTCAAACGCGCAGGCATCGACACTGTTGAAGATCTTATCAACCGTACCGAGGAAGATATGATAAAGGTCAGAAACCTCGGCAAGAAATCTTTGGAAGAAGTCATCCAGAAACTCCAGTCTCTGGGACTTGCTCTGAAGAAATCAGACGATTAACGCAAAATTTAGAGAAGGAGGCAAACTCAAATGCCCGGAACAAGAAAATTAGGCAGAGCCACCGAGCACAGAATGTCGATGCTCAAAGGTATGGTAACATATCTTCTCGAGAACGGCAAGCTCGAAACTACGGTCACCCGTGCCAAAGAAGTCAGCGCTCTTGCCGAGAAAATAATCACTATCGGTAAAACCAACAACCTTGCTTCCAAGAGACGTGTTCTTGCGTTCCTCAAAAAGGAAGAAGTTGTTTATAAACTCTTCGATAAAATCGGACCTTACTATGCTGAAAGAAACGGCGGCTATACCGCAGTTTACAAGCTTGGTCCCCGTCGCGGCGACGGTGCCGAAATGGCTCTTATCACTCTCGTAGACGCTGACAAGCTCTATAAGAAGGAAGAAAAGAAAGACGAAAAGAAAGCCGATAAAAAGGACAAATAATATTTTCGCCTAATAAGTAAACAAACGAAAAACGCAGGTCTGTTCCTGCGTTTTTTGAGTTATTAAGGGGGTTACGCTTATGAACGCACTTGTGGGCAGCCTCATCCTTTCGGGTGGGGAAAAGGTGACTATCCGTTTCAGTGACGGAAGAACGGAAAACGTCGTTTATGTCGAAACCGTGGGGTACACCAACTATTTCAAAATGGAAAACGGCAGGGAACTCCGTCTTTCAAACCATTTTATGGATATGAAAGATATCAGCGTCGCGTTAAGGAAAGAATAATTCAACTTTTTGTACGCTTTACCCATTCATCCCAACGTGGATCTTTTTGAATTTCCGCTTTGACGACATCGATACCGTTTACAGACCACCAAGGCCAATCGTTGGGGAGATCGGCTGCGATTCCGGCTTCCGTAAACTCTTTGACCTCGATTTTGGCGAGCTTTACGGCGGGGGAAGTGTAGTATAGTCCGCTCGATGAACGTGCGGCTTCGTTTTGCTTTGCGTGTTCAAGTGCTTTGTCCAACGCTTCAAACGCGGCGTCGTGTTCACCGGCAGCCCAAAGCTGTTCGGACAAAAACAAATTTATGGATGCAAGTTGTGCGTTATAAATGCCGAAGTTGCCGTCGGGCATAACGAGTTTATATAGCCCAATCGCATTTTTGATAATTTCAACGGCTTCACTTTTTCCGATGTTTTCCTGATTGACGAGAACGCTGTAAATCATCAGATCGGCGGAAGTCGAAACGACTTTCAAAAGTGCCTCGGCACAGGCGGAAGCACGGTCTTTGCCGTCGCATCCGTTTATCGTCATAAGTTCACGGCAGGAAGAAATATCGGGAAGCGCATTGATGACTTCGCTTGCTTTTTCTTTTTCGCCTATATTAAGGTAAAGCTGGAGAAGCTCACGAACGGTATTATCTCTCATTTCTCCGGGCACAAGCGTGGGAAGCAGCCTTTCGTATATTTTTATGGCTTCCTGCCATTCGTGATATTTGCGATGGCGTTCGGTGTCATAAACGTCATATCCGTCTTTGTCAGTCAGATGATGCTCGGCATACCGAACGTACCCCGCGTTGAAAAGTACGGTCGCAAGCGCATAAAGAAGTTTCTTTTCTTCCGGAAATTCCGCAAGACATTCTCTCGCGTATGCGATACATTCATCCATACATCTGTCAACGCCGTTGTTTTTTTGATTCATTCCGATGATTTCTTCGTAATAACGGTCGACTTTATTAGCACGGTCGCTTTCGTATCCAAACAGCTCGTCGATGGTTATTCCGAAATAATTTGCGATCGACGGGATCATTTCCATATCGGGATATCCGCCGTTTGCTTCCCAGCGTGAAACAGCCTGACTCGTCACGCCGAGTGAATGAGCAAGGTCTTCCTGTGTTCTGTCACTGCGCTTGCGAAGCAGCTTGATTCTTTCTCCTAATTTGATTTGCATATATAAATCCTCCGAATTTGTTTTTCACCGGTGTGATAATAGTATAGCAAATCAATGGAGAAAAAACAATTATCAATTTGTTGTTTCAATATCAACAAGTAATTGATATTTCAATGAAAAAAGGGCTCTATTTATCGCAGCGTGATCCAATATCTTTCTTCGATAACGCCGTCTTCCTCGACTTCGTTTTCTTTGACACCGCCGTTTTTCTGAATTGCCTTTGCCGAGCCGATGTTGTCCTTGTCGCAGGTCATCAGCACTTTATCTATGCCGAGCTTTTTACACTCGTCAAGTGCAAGAGCAAGCATCGCGGTGCCGTAGCCTTTGCGCCTTTCGCTCGGTCTTATGCCGTCTCCGATATGACCGCCGGTAAAAAGGAGCGAATCGTTGAGTCGGTGTCTGATATTGACCGCGCCGACGTAGATATCGCGGTCAATGTCGTAACAGAAGAAAACCGAACCAGGGACCCATTGGTCGGTCCCTTCTTTTATTTCAAGGTTCGCTATGTAATAGTCGAAATCCTTATGGTCGTTGCGGAATATTGCCCATGGCGAATGGTTGGCAGACGGATTATTTTCGTTGTATGTCCTCCATTCATCGAGAAGCTCGATTATCTTGTCTTTGTTTTCGTAAGTGAGTTTATCAAGCCTTAAATTCATATTACGCCTTTCATTTCGTGTTCAAAACGCGTTCAGCTGCTTTCAGAACGCCGTAGCGTCCGCTTTCGTAAGTGAGACCGCCTTGCAGATAAACGTCATACGGCGCACGAAGCGGCGCGTCAGCCGAAAGCTCTATCGACGAGCCTTGCGTGAACGAGCCGGACGCCATTATCACTTTGTCGGCGTAACCGGGCATTTCGTCCGGTATGGGCAGAGCAAACGAATCGACGGGAGAGCCGGACTGAATGCCCTGACAGAACGCTATCAGCTTTTCGGGGGTGTTCAGCGAGATTATCTGCACGATGTCCTCGCGCAGCTCGAACGGATCGGGATTGACGGCATAACCGAGTTTTAGGAAAAGAAGAGCGGCAAAATGCGCGGTCTTCTTGGCGTTGGCGACGGTGTGAGGCGCGTAGAACAGACCTTTGAGGATGTTCTTATTCTGTCCGAGCGACGCACCCGCTTCAAGCCCGATACCCGGAATGGTGGTGCGGTAGGAGGCAAGCTCGACGGCTTTATGCGTGCCGCAGATATATCCGCCGCATTCGGCAATGCCGCCGCCTATATTCTTTATAAGCGAGCCGACGAGCAGATCGGCTTTCGGCTCTTCGCGCGATGTGAATTCTCCGTAGCAGTTGTCAACGAACACAAATGCGTCGGAGACTTTTTTTATCTCGTCGTAAAGGGCAGATATCTCCTTTGCGCCGAGCGTCCTGCGCGAAGCGTAGCCTTTTGAACGCTGGATATGCACGACTTTTATGGTTTTGTCCTCTTTGAGGGTGCGGATTATCTCGTCGGTGTTCAGATATTTGTTGTCGATAAGCGAAGTCTCGCGGTAGGAAACGCCGAACTCCTTGAGCGAGCCGGGAGTGCCGTTGAAGCCTATCACGTTGTCGAGCGTGTCGTAGGGCTTGCCCGAAACGGCGTAAAGCGTGTCACCGGGACGGAGAAGCGACGTCAGCCCGATAGTAATGGCGTGCGTGCCGGAAATGATAAAGTGCCTCACGAAGCCTTCATCACAGCCGAGGACGCGGGCGTATATCCTGTCGGCGACGTCTCTGCCGTCGTCGTTGTAGCCGTAGCCCGTCGTCGGGTTGAAATGACGTTCCGAAAGTCCGTATTCGGCAAACGCTTCAAGCACCTTTTCGGTGTTGTACCTTGAAATTTCGTCGATCTCGGCAAAAACTTCTTTCAGCTCGGCTTCGCAGTCACGGGCGAGAGCGCGGAGATTTTCGGAAATCATAGATCAGATACCTTCCTCGATGAATGCGGTGAAGAGGTCAACGGCGGCGTCGTAGTCGTTCATATCGACGGTCTCGACGGGCTGATGAACGTATCTGACGGGGATCGAGATGCAGCCTGCGTAGCTTCCGGCGCCTGCTACCTGCATAGACGACGTATCGGTGCCGCCTGCAACGAGGACTTCGTACTGATATTTTATCTTTTTGCTTTCGGCAAGAGCGGTAAGGCGGTCAACTATCTTCTTGGAGCAGATGACGGACGAATCCTTGATCTTTATCGCGGCGCCTCCGCCGAGCTTGACTTCACCGGGTTTTGCGCCGGGGATATCGTAGGTGGGCGTAACGTCGCAGGCGATGGCGTAATCGGGGCAGATCACGTTTGCGGCGGCTTTAGCACCGCGACAGCCGACTTCTTCCTGAACGGTGAAGACGTAGTATGTATCGAATTTTACGGTCTTGGCGGCTTTCGCGGCGTCTGCGACGGCGGCGCAGCCTATACGGTCGTCAAGCGCCTTCCCGGCGTAACGGCGGTTTGCAAGTCTGGTGATGTTCTGCGAAAGGGCGAGGTAATCGCCGACACCGACTTTTTTGAGCGCGTCCTTTTTGTCCTTTGCGCCTATATCGACGAACATCTTTGAAACGTCAATGTCGTTTCCGCTCACTCCGTCATCAACGAGTATGACGCCTTTCGTGCCGTTCTTGAACGTGACTTCGCGCGAAGACGAGGGTATGGCACGGATGCCGCCTACGTTGGAAACGCGTATGAAGCCGTTGCTTTCGATGTAGGTGACGACAAAGCCGATCTCGTCCATATGGGACGCGAACATAACCTTTTTGGAGGAATCAAGACCTTTTTTGAAGCATATAAGGTTGCCCATAGGATCGACGGTGATCGAATCGCTGTAAGGCTTCATATCCTCGGCGATGATCGACGCAAGTCCTTCTTCATTGCCGGTAACGGAAAACGGAGTTATATATTTTTTGACGGTATCAAACATTTTCTATTTTCTCCTTTATTAAAAACTTTCTTTTGAAATAACGGCGACGAGCAGTTTTTCGATTTCTTCAAAGTCACGCACGTCGGCAATGGAGCAGGCGGAGTGGATGTAGCGCACGGGCGCGGAGATCGCGGCGACACGGGTGGGGAAATAGCCCTTCTGATAAGCGGATGCGTCGTTGCCGCCGGCAACTACGTTCTTTATCTGATATTTTATGTTATTTTCTCTTGCAATGGAGACTATGTTGGAAACGATCTCGGGATTATAGACCGTGCCTCTGTCCATAAACGAGATCACGGCGCCTTCGCCGAGCAGGCAGGCGAGCTTGGACTTGGGCGCACCGTGGATATCTCCGGCGGTCGTGCCTTCAACGACGATGACCTCATCGGCTTTTTCGGAATATGCTATATTGAGCGCACCGCGGCAGCCTTCCTCTTCGGCGGTGACGAACGCAAAATAGGTGTCGTATTCAAGCTCGGAAGCGATTATCCTGCACAGTGTCCAGCATCCGAATCTGTCGTCGATGGCTTTGGATTTTATCTTGTGGTCGCCGAATTCTTCGAAGTTCGGCTCAAATACGGCGAGATCGCCCGGGAAAACGTACTTCCAGCTGTCTTCGGTGTTCTCGCAGCCGAGGTCGATGAAAAGTTCGTTCATCGGGGGAACGATGCCTTTTTCTTCAGCGGTCTGAAGGTGTATCGCTTTTGCGGCGATAACTGCGGGGATCCTGTCGTCGCCGAGGACGATGCGTCTGCCGGAAGCGACGCGGCGGTCAACGCTGCCGACTTCGCCGAACAGGATGAAGCCGTTTTCGTCAACGGTCTTGACCATAAATCCCACTTCGTCCATATGAGCGGAAAGCAGGACTTTTTTCTGTCTTCTGTTTTTGCCCTGCTTGAAAACGACGAGGTTGCCGCATTTGTCAACACGGTACGACGTGGCGTAGGGCTTTACTGCGTCGATGATTATTTCTCTTACCTCGTCTTCTCCCGACGACGGTCCGAAAGCGTTGCAGAGCTTTTCAAGGAGTTTGTCAGTCATTGTTTTCGCCTCCCAAATCTTCGGCAAAGCGGGCAAGTATTTCGGCGCCCGTCTTTACGTCTTCAAGGTTTATGACTTCCACCGGGGTATGCATATAGCGGAGCGGAACGGACATATTGGTGCAGGGGATACCGCTGTGGGATATCTGTATATGGTGCGCGTTCGTGCCCGTGTGTCCCGGTTCGCCTTTCGGCTGGAACTTGATACCGTGTTTTCTTGCGGTGTCCATCAGCATCGTGGTGACTCTGCGGTTGGTGGTGGAAGAATAGGAGATAACGCTGCCGCGTCCCGGGCGAAGCTCTTTGAGCGATTCGCGCCCTTTCGGCATAAAGCAGTTGCAGACGTCAAGAGCGACGGCATAATCGGCATCTATGTTGAACGCACCGGTTATCGCGCCTTTTCCGCCTATTTCTTCGCCTGCGGAGAACAGACAGTAAATGTCAACGCCGAGCTTGCTTCTGTCGATGAGCTGGACGGCGCGGAGTATCTGGGCAATGCAGATCTTGTCGTCGAGCGATTTGCCCATAATGTAGTTGTTTTTGAGTTCGGTGATGGGGGAACGTGCGTCGGCACAGTCGCCGATCCTTACGAGCGACTTGAGTTCTTCGCCGCTCAGTCCCGTGTCTATGTAAAGGTCGTCAAGCTCGATCTTTTTTGAAGATTCGCCGGGAGCCTGGAGATGAGGCGGCTTGGACGTGAAAACGCCTTTTATCGGTCTTTTGCCGTAAACGGTGACTTCGGAAGCCGAAAGCACGCGCGGATCGACGCCGCCCGCACGGACTACCGAAAGAAAACCGTCGTCGTAAACGCGGGAAACGATAAAGCCTATTTCGTCAAGATGCGCGTCGAGAAGCAGTATTTTTGCGTCCTTTTTGCCGCATCTGATCACGCCGGTGAATGATCCGGCGGGGTTGGTGTATGTTTCGTCGAACATACCCTTGCAGATCTCCGCAAGCCCCTCAAACGCCATTTCCTCGTAGCCGGAAACGGAGGGGAGAGCGCACAACTGCTTTGCAAAATTCAGTACATTTTCCATTTCGTCACAGTCCGTTGACGCAGTCAACGAATATTTCTCCTCTTTCCTCAAAATTTTTGAACATATCAAAGCTGGCTGCTGCCGGCGAAAGTATCACGATATCGCCGTCTTTTGCCAGAAAAGACGCTTTTTCGACCGCTTCCTTCATAGACGAAGCGTGTTCGACTATTCCCGAATAGGACGCATCTTTAAGGATAACGTCTATCTTGGCTCCCGTAACTCCCATAAGAACGACGGCTTTTGCCCTTTCTTCAAGGAGCGGCGCCATAGGTTCGAGCGGTATGTGTTTGTCATAGCCTCCGCAGATGACTATGAGTTTTTGCCTGAACGATCTGAGCGCTGCCGCAGTCCGCGTCGGCGACGAGTCGATCGACGAATTGTAATACTTCACGCCGTCTTTTTCGCGCACGAACTGTATGCGATGCGGCACGCCGGGGAATTCTTTTGCCACTTCTTTGGCGGCTCCTTCGCGTGCAAGACCGAGCGTTGCCGCTATGGCTTCGCAATAGTTGTATCGGTTGTGACGTCCGGGCAGGATGATATCGCCGTCGTCAAGCACTTTTACGCCGTCAACGAAGATGCCTTCGTCATTGAAGCACACGCCGTTTTTCAGAAATTCAGTTCCCGAAGTGACAGTATACGGTACAGGAATTTCGTCCCTGAACGACATCGAGGTTTTGTCGTCGCCGCAGATGATGCATCTGCCGTGCTTCATAAAGCGGAAGATGTTTTTCTTCGCGTCTATGTACTCGTTCATATCACGGTGCCAGTCAAGATGATTCGGCGACACGTTGGTTATCACGGCAACGTCGGGAGGAGCCGTGAGCTTCATAAGCTGAAACGACGAAAGCTCGCACACCGTCACGGTGTCTTCGTCCTCGTTTTCGAGGTTCACCATAAGGTTGTAGCCGATATTTCCGCCGAGTATGGTCTTGATGCCGGACTTTTTGAGTATTTCGTTTATAAGCGTGGTCGTGGTCGTTTTTCCGTCGCTGCCGGTGACGGCTATCACCTTGCCTTTGCGGCGGAGCATATATTCGTTCACTTCCGACGTGACGTAAACGCCGTTTTCCTTTGCCTTTACTATCTGCGGCACGTCGGGACGTATGACGGGTGCGAGAAACAGTACGTCTTCCGTGATGCCGTCAAGATAATTTTCCCCGAAAATACAGTTGTAGCCGTCTATCGGAGAAGCCGGCTTTTTGTCACGCAATGTAACGTCGAAGCCCTGATTTTTAAGCATTTCCGCAACGGGAAAGTTCGATCTGCCGAGCCCTATGAAGCCGATCTTTTTTCCACGCGGAAAGAGTGTTTCGCAATGCGGCATAATTACCTCCGAAACTATATTGGATATAATCATTATATATCAATATGACGTAATAATCAACACAAAAAACATATAATTTTGAAAATTGACGATATTTTGTTAAAATGCAAAAAATCAGTTTACAAATACCGAAAAACGTGGTATAATAACAATGCCGACTACTCCGAACGGTCGCGCGGCAGCATACCGAAAGGTCCTGCCGTGAGGAAAGTCCGGGCTCCGCAGAGCAAGGATAACGGATAACGTCCGCCGAAGGCGACTTCAGGGCAAGTGCAACAGAAATAAACCGCCGCTTCACGCGGTAAGGATGGAAAGGCGAGGTAAGAGCTCACCGGGGTGCGGGAGACCGTACTGCCATGTAAACCCTATCCGGAGCAACACCGCAAAAGAAAACGTCAATGCCTGCTCGGCAGTTTTCAAAGGTGGCAAGGACGTTCGCGGCAACGCGCACGCAAGATAGATGACCGTTTTGAACAGAACCCGGCTTACAGGGGTGATCGGCTTTGATTTGGCGTAAAAAGGGCGCATTTTGGGCAAAAATGCTTGACAATCCCGCCCGTGCTTTATATAATGTAGTTACAATCGTCTGAATGATTAAGGAGAATTTTGCTTTGCTTATCAAAATCGAACAGAATATGCCGAGAGTCAAAGCTCTCGAAGAAAACATCACGTCTCTCGGAGATTCCATAGACGCCGAAAAACTCGGCAGCGATATAAGCGAGCTGGAAGCGCAGACTGCCGCCGACGGCTTTTGGAACGATGCCGAAAACAGCCGCAGGGTGCTTGCCGAGCTTAAAAGCAAAAAGGGTATGTATACCGACTTTATGGCGCTCAAAAAGGCTTTCGACGATCTGCACGAGCTTATCGAGCTTGCCGTCGATGCCGACGACGAGGATCTTGCCGAGGAGATAATACCCGAACTCACCGAGCTTGAAAAGCGCTACGACAAGCAGAGGATCGCCGTTATGCTTTCGGGCGAATACGACCACAGCAACGCCATTCTTTCGATACATCCGGGCGCAGGCGGTACCGAAGCGCAGGACTGGGCGGAAATGCTTTACAGAATGTATACCCGTTTTGCCGAAAGAAGCAAGTTCAAGGTAAAAGTGCTTGATTATCTCGACGGCGACGAAGCGGGCATAAAAGCCGTTTCCATCCTCATTTCGGGCGAGAACGCCTACGGACTTCTCAAGAGCGAATCCGGCGTACACAGACTCGTCCGCGTATCGCCGTTCGATGCCTCCGGCAGAAGACACACTTCGTTTGCGTCGGTCGAGGTTATGCCCGAATTCAACGACGATATGAAGAAGATCGAAATAAACGAGGACGACCTCAAAATAGAAGCGCACCGCGCGTCGGGCGCAGGCGGTCAGCACATCAACAAGACCGACTCCGCGATCCGCATCACGCACATCCCCACGGGCATCGTCGTCGGCTGTCAGACAGAACGCAGCCAGGTTCAGAACAGAGAGACCGCGCTCCGTATGCTCAAGAGCAAACTGCTTGAAATAAAAGAAAGAGAGCACCTCGAAAAAGTCGAAGATATCCAGGGCGTCAAAATGAATATCGAATGGGGCAGCCAGATACGCTCTTACGTATTTATGCCGTACACCCTTGTAAAGGATAACCGTACCGATTTCGAGACCGGCAATATCGCCGCGGTAATGGACGGCGAGCTTGACGGATTTATCGACGCATACCTCAGAACGCTCGTTAAGAAATAAAAAAACATACATACAATTCCTTAAGGAGGAAAATTATGAAAAAAAGCAAACTCATACTTGCCATTTGTCTGTGCATCCATTCCGTGTCTTTCTTTATTCTGTTCCTTCTTTATTGGAACAAGAAGAGAAGCCTTGCAAAAGCGTTTGCCGCGATATCTGCCGCAGGCGGACTTGCCGGAGCCTATCTGCTCTATAAGGACAGAAACAATCTTAAAGCCGATATGACCGATCTTGGCGAAGAGCTTATGGAAGAGGAAGAAGATTTCTTCGGCAGCGGCTTCGACGAAGACGAGGTTTTCTGCGATTTTGAAAAAGAAGACAACGAAGACGGCGACGAAAACGAAGACACCGTTCCCGACGCCGAATGACCGGACTGTTCGCGTATCAATAAGTCAATAATCAAAAAAGACAGAGAAAGACGGACAGCTTTGTGTCCGTCTTTAACTTTGAAAGGAAGGTATATATTTTATGGAAAAAGGCGGTATTTCCGTTCAGACTCAAAACATTTTCCCCGTCATCAAACGCTGGCTCTATTCGGATAAGGATATATTCCTCCGCGAAGTGGTTTCCAACGCGTGTGACGCCATCACCAAGCACAAGCGTCTCGTATCTCTCGGCGATGCGTCCGACGAAGAGAGCGCATACAAGGTGTCCGTAAAGGTCGATAAGGAAGCGGGAACGCTCACCGTGTCCGATAACGGCATCGGTATGACCGGAGACGAAGTCAAAAAGGACATCAATCAGATCGCACTTTCGGGCGCACTCGATTTCATCGACAAATACGAATCCAAAGACGGCAACACGTCCGGCATCATCGGACATTTCGGACTCGGTTTCTATTCCGTGTTTATGGTCTCCGATAAGACCGAACTTTTCACCAAGTCGTTCAAGGACGAAAAAGCCGTGCATTGGACCTGCGACGAAAACGGCGAATACGAAATGGAAGAATGCGGCAAGGAAAGCCGCGGCACCGATGTCGTGATCCACGTTTCGAGCGAGGAAGCGTCTTATCTCGACTGCGAAAAGGTCAAAGAGATACTTAAAAAATACTGCTCGTTTATGCCGTACCCGGTGGAATTTTCCGAAGGCGACAAGACGGAGACCATCAACGACACCGAGCCGCTTTGGCAGAAGAATCCGTCCGACGTCAAGCCCGAAGAATACAACGAATTTTACAAAAAACTCACCGGCGACTATGAAGATCCGCTTATGTACGTTCATATCAACGCCGATTATCCGCTCAATTTCAAGGGAATACTCTATTTCCCCAAGATAAAGAACGAATTTGAGCCGCTTGAACCCAAGGTCAACCTTTATTACAACCAGGTCTTCGTTTCCGATAATATCAAGGAAGTCCTGCCCGAATTCCTTATCTACGTCCGCGGCGTGCTTGACTGCCCCGAGCTTCCGCTCAACGTGTCGAGAAGCTATCTGCAGACGAACACCTACGTTTCCAAAGTGTCGCAGCACATTTCCAAAAAGGTCGCCGACAGATTCAATTATCTCTTCAACAGCGAAAGAGAATCGCTTGAAAAGAATTACGACGGACTTTCGCTCATTATGCGCTACGGTTCTATGAGGGACAACAAGTTCTACGAACGTGTCAAGGACGCGCTTATGTTCAAGCAGACCGATGACAAATACGTTACGGTTGGCGAATACCTCGGCGAAAAGGAAGAGGGAACGGTTTATTACACCGCCGACAAGGAAGCCCACAGCTACTACATTTCCGTGTATAACGCAAAGGGAATAAACGTCGTTATCGCCGACAGACTCGTAGATACGCAGTTCATCCAGTTCCTTGAAAGCAAAAACGACAAGGTCAAGTTCAGCCGTATCGACTCCGGCGTTGACGCCATAGGCGAAAAGGGCGACAGCGACAAGAAGCTGGCGGCATTGTTTGCCGAAGTCACCGGCAAAAAAGAAGAAGATATTTCGTTTGCCTCCCTCGGCGAAGACGACGCTCCCGCGCTCATCACCGTCAGCGAAGAATCAAGACGCTTTGCCGATATGATGAAGATGTACGGTATGAACGGCGGCGGAATGCCCGCCGAAGAAAAACTCACGGTAAACCTTGCAAACAAGGCAGTCGCAAAGCTCAAGGATATGGAAAGCGACAAGCAGAAGCTCGTCGCAAAGCAGATCTATATGTCTTCTCTCCTCCTTGCCCGTCCGTTCACTCCCGACGAAACAAAGGAATACGTCAAACTCAATTCCGATATACTCTCAATGATATAAATTTCAGACCGAAGACAAACTCGTTCTTTGCGCCGCTCGAATGAAAAAGTAAAAAAATCAAGCGTACTTTCGCAAACGGAGGTACGCTTGAATTTCTCTTTATTATTTATTATTCCGCGGTGAAATATCCGTCGTCGGTGAATTTTACTTTGTAGGAATGGCTGCGCATAAAGTCGATTATATTCGTCCAATAATAGCTGCCTTCGTCCACGATCTCGGTTTTGGTGCCGGATTGCAGACACGGGATGATGCGATAAACGGGTTTCAGCGTGTCGGCGTCAAGCGTCAGCTCGAATATGGCGGTACGCACGCTTTCGGACGTGAAAAGGAAGTTGCCGAGGTTGAACACTATCGGAACGCCGTCGTAAAACTCGATGCCCTGGAGCAGGTGAGCGTGTGCGCCGACGACTATATCCGCACCCGAATCAATGTAGCCGGCTCCCATCTCGTAAAGCCCTTCTCCTATTTCGTGCGAGTCCTCGACGCCCCAATGAACGTAGGCGACGCAGTAATCGCTGTTTTCGGCGGCTTTTTTCAGAACTCCGTTGTAGAGCGTCGCGTCGTAGGTGCGTAAGATGCCGGGAGCCGTGTCGGTCGCCTGCGGCGTCATTTTGTTGACTTCGGCACGCGATGCCGCGGCAAACGATATCATTCTGCCGTTCACGATGAAATAAAACGGCTTTTGGGCTTCGTCAAGGTCTTTGCCGCCGCCTATATACGGGATATCCGCGTCACGAAGCGTCTGCATCGTATCGAGGAACGCATCCGCGCCGTAGTCGTATGCGTGGTTGTTGGCAAGCGATACCACGTCAACGCCAAGCTCATTGAAGATGCTCACCCTTGACGGATCGGCTCTGAACGTCCACGCCTTGCCGGGAAGCGGCGTTCCGCGCTTTGAATAGCAGAATTCGTTGTTGACGAGCGTGATATCGGCGCTTTGCAGACACTCGATCGTTCTCTTTGAAAGCACGCCTTCAAGCCCTTGACCTCTCGCGTCGTACTTGGGCATAATATCCCAGTTGTCGGCAAGCGAAAAATCACCCGTGATGCGTATGACGATACTGCCGTCCGTGTCGCCGATGACTTTGACGTCGTCGCGGTAATATTCGCTTTCCGTGTCAAAGACGTTTTTGTAATGGCAGTCAAGCACAAGCACGGTGCTTTTCGTAAGCTCGTACCATTTTTCCTCGGTGTACGTTCCGTCATCGAGGGATTTTTTTATGCCTTTTATCACGTCTCCGCCGTATTCGGACGCGACCCAATCGAGAAAACCGTTCGTTACGACTTTTTTCGCCTTTTTGCCGAGAGAATCGAAATACTCTCCGGTTATTGCCGCTTTTTCGGCTTCAAGGTTGTCATTTTCCGACGTTTCTTCGGATATCTCCTCCGATACTTCTTCGGATATTTCTTCTGTCGTTCCTTCGGATGTCTCCTCCGATACTTCTTCGGATGTCTCCTCCGATACTTCTTCGGATATTTCTTCCGACGTTTCTTCGGATATTTTTTCCGATACCTCGTCTGACGATTCTTCGGCTCCTTCCTTGCTTGTTTCCGCTATGCTTTCTTCGGGCAGCATGGCTGCGCAGGAGCAAAGCGAGAAGATCAACAGACAGAAAAGGCAGAGCAAAGATATATATTTTTTCATTAAAGCAAATCAGCCTATGACGCTGGGAGTGACGGTCTGCCCCCACCAGTTGAAATGGAGCGGATGCTTGTTGTCTTCGGCGGTGCCGTACATATAGAGGACGTCTTCTTCAAGCTCGTCGATCTTGTCGGTCTTTCCGTCAACGTAGTCGGCAAGTCTTTCGGCGCAGTTCTTGACGCGTCTCATAAGACCGCCGAGACGGAGATCCTGGACTTCAAAGCCGAACGCCTTGTTTTCCTTGAACCACTGAACGCGGTATGCGTTGTAGTATTCTTCGAGCTTCTTTGAAAGCTTCTTGTAGTCGGGGATAAGGGCTTTGAGGGCTTCTTTGTCGCCTGCTTTGTAAGCGTTTCTCGTCTTTACGCCAAGCTCGTATTTGATGGCGAGGACTTCGCAGAGCTTCTGCATAGTAAGGAAGAGATGACCGTATTTTTCGTTCTTTGCCATTCTCGCAAGTTTTCTTGCACAGGAAGCGAACTTTTCGCCTTCGCCGCCGACAACGGTGCAGTCGTGGAGACCGATGAACGGATCGTTGTAAAGCATATACTTGTCGGGGTTGACGACGAAATCTTTGCTGAATTCGGGAGTGCCGGGCAGGTCAAGCAGCATAAAGGAATCGAACGAAATGCCGCACCATTCCTTGAAATCGGCTTTGATCTGCGCCATACCTTTGATGCCCTTTGCGATCTCGGAAGCGTAGAAAAGAGAGGGAAGAAGCGCAAAGCGCGAGCATTCGCCGCCGTTGTCGCCCCACATAGTGAGCATAACGTCGGTAACGTCGTGTTCGCGGCAGCTTCTCATTGCTTTTTCGGTAGCGTTCATACTGTAAGCGTTGTGGGGAGCCGGTCCCATCCAGCACCAGAGACCGCCTGCGAACCAGCTTCCTTTTTTGAGAGAAGCGTGCGCTTTGAGCATCGAATCGTATCTCTTTTTGTCGGTGGAGTAGTAATCCCAATAAACGA
This sequence comes from Eubacteriales bacterium, assembly GCA_045643125.1. Lineage (GTDB taxonomy): Bacteria > Bacillota > Clostridia > Oscillospirales > CAG-382 > UBA1206. The sequence goes on along the minus strand of JAZUKE010000012.1, from coordinate 6,457 downwards.
GCTGTACGTTTTCGGGTATTTTTTCTGAAACGGAGGTGTCGATGCCTGCGTTGGAAACGTAGTAGTTGCCGCCTGTGGCAAGGCGGAAGAACATATCGCTCCAGATAGCGACTTCGCAGCCGTATTTCTTGGCTATGTCGGCGACTTTCTGCAGATGCTTGAGGAATATTTCCGTTCTGTCGCAGTTGCCGTGCTTATCAAGGTACTGACCTCTGCCGATGTTGTGTGCTTCGTCCATACCGATATTGATGGTACGGGTACGGAAATTGCGGGTAAGAGTGGCGAACATATCGTCGATGAGCTGATAGATGAATTCGTCGTCGGCAAGCATAATGTCGTCGATATCCTTGTGGTAGCAGTAATCGGGCCAGCGGACGATGCAGTTCATATGTGCAAGCGTCTGGATGCAGGGGATGACCTCGATGCCGTGAGCATAGCCGTAATCGTCTATTTCTTTCATTTCTTCCTGCGTATAACGACCTCTCATATAGCCGAAGCAGGGGTTGTTCTGTACTTCATAAGTGTCTTCGGTGTAAAGATAAAGCGCGGTATAGCCGAGAGAAGCGCATATATCTATCCATTCTTTAAGAGCGGATACGGACATAACGGCGTTGCGCGACATATCTATCATCGTGCCGAAGCGTTTGAAGGGGATGTTGTTTTCCATTTTTATTTTCCTTTCAAAAATTTATTGTACTTTTATTATACAGAATTCGGAATATATTTCAATACCTTTTTATCACTTTTGCGTTTTTTTGCGCTTCATAAACGATAAAAAGCAGCCTATTGCCGTCGCCGCACCGCAGAGGATACAGATAAGCGCGATCTTGCTTTCGCTTTTCTTATGTGTTCCGACTTCTTCGGCAGACGTTTCTTCGGCGGCGCTTTCTTCGGAAACGTCACGGCTTTCGTCTGACGGCTCGCTCGTTTCGTCACCAGGGAAAACGAAAGTGTCCTTGTATTCGGCGCGTGAGAAATTACACAGCCTTATTGCAAGGTCGATGTCGTAATACAGCTCTTTGTCGTAAGGAACGATTTTTTCAAGCTCTTTTTTGAGTTCGGACGGCTCCGAGGGCGACGCAAAGAGGGAAGACACGTCATCTTCCGCGTACCGCGCAAAACGCTCCTTTGCAGAAGCAAACAGCTCCTTGAGGGCTTCGTTTTCGTCGTAGGTGAACGATATGCACTCCGACGAATTGACTGTGGAAACGAGATATTCCGCGTAGCCGTGCTGCTTGTATGCCGTCCACTCAAAATAGGCGATGCCGTCGGCAAGAAATTCGCGCGTCTGCTCGGTCTGACGCACCATTTCGTCGGTCGAAAGCGACAGATACGCGCCGCTGCCCATTACGGTGAACGATTTTTCGGTGTTGTAGGACGTGAATTTCTGCGGAGCCTGCTCCATAATGCCGGCACCGTAACTCATCGGATAGATACCGTCAACGTACCCCTTCTGCACCCACGCTTTGCCGTCCTGGAAATAAAGGTCGCTGCCCGTGTCGTGCGCGAGACAGGCTGAAATATAGATATCGGGGCGTACTTCGTTGATAAGAGCGGATATCTCGCCGACACATCTCGTTATGAGGTCACGCTTGAATGTGACCCATTCATTCCAATATTTGCTTGAACGAAGTTTGGCTTTTACGTCGTCGAAGGCGTCTTCATCAAGCCCCGTTTCTTTCAAAAACAGTTCTTTCGCCGCGTCGTCGTAGCCGTAATCCACGTTTCCGTCAAAATACGGGTAGCGGATGTAGTCGTACTGGAAACCGTCTATGTCGTAATTCGTGATTATGTGGTTTACATAATCTTTGAAATAGGCGATGTATTCGTCGTTTGCGGGCGACCAGAACGACTCGGCGTTTTCGGTCTGTTTGTTAGGAAGCGCCATCCACGACGAATGTTTGCCGTCGGTCTCGTGACACGCGAAAACGGGGACGGAAAGCACGATCTCGATGCCGTTTTCGTGACATTCTCTGACGAATACCGCAAGCAGGTCGATATTGCGAAGCGTTGCTTTTGTTTTGAACGGGAACGAATCGGGCAGGCGGACGATAGTGCCGGCGCCTTCCGTCGTGCCGAGACAGAGCTGGTTTATGCCGGCGCTCTTCATTTCGGCAACGGTCTTTATTACGGCGTCCTCCGTCCTTTCGGTGGGGACGTACCACACGCTTCTGATGCCGACGATGCGGTTTTCGATAAGTCCGGTGCCGATGCGTTTTATCTCTTTGATAAGCGAATTACGCTCTTCAAGCGTCTTTATGGAAGACGTTTGGAGCTTGTCAAGCTCTTTTATCACCGTCTCGGTATCGACAAGACGCTTTTCCGATATCGCCTTTGCCGCTTTTTCGCGCACGAGTGCGATCTCGGCTTTGACGGTGTTTTCAAGCATACTTTCGTTGTAATCGACATTAAAACTCATACCGCTTATCGTGACCTTGGAGCCGACGACGCAGTACGTTTTGAGAAAATTCTTGTCTTCGGCTTCTATTGCCGAAATAACGAACCCGTTTTCGGGGATCGCGTTGTCGTTGCCGCCTGCCGAAACGATGAATCCGTCCTTGTCGGCGACGACTTCGTAGCCCCAGGTGTTGGTGGAGGTGGATTTTCCCTTGTTGTAGATTATCAGCGTATTCGCGTAACGCGGCTGATTGTAGGACGTAAACTTGTGCGAAACCGAATAGAATGGCTGTATTTCGTCTTTTGACACCATAACGCGGGAAGCGTATTCGTCGAATATCGCGTGGTCGCCGAGGTTTATCGAATCGAACATATTTTTTCCGAGCGTTCCGACTGCCGAAAGCACGAATCCGCCCTTCGGCACGGCAAGATCCGTACCGAGCGTATTGCCGGACTCCACCTTGTTTATCACGACTCCGTCTGACGAAACGACCACGTTCCAGCCCCATTGGTTCTGCTCGGTCGAGGCGCGGTCTTTGTAGACGCACATAGTGTCTTCCCAGCGCGTGCCGTTGACGGAATCGACGGGAATTATCAGCGTGTCATCGCCGTCTGCGGACGTGACGAGCGTTGAAGTGAAAGCCAAAGACATTAAAACAAGCGAAAGCATAAATGAAAGTGTTTTACGCATAATATCACTCCGTTTTCAGTATTTTGAAATTTCTTCGTTTATCCAGTTGTAGCGCGTTTCGATGAACCATTCAAGATAGTCAAGCTGTTCTTCGTAAGTCATCAGCGTGCGCGATTTGACCGATTCGTATTGCAGCTTTTTGCCGAACACGTTTTTCCACACGGTGAAATTGCACGATGCGGACGGCGAGACCTGTTCTCCGAGCATTTTTATCGTTTCCGCTGCCGTGGTATAAAGCGTTTCTCCGACTTCTTCCCAGCGTTCTTTCAGTTTTTTCTTAAAGGCGTCGTTTTTGAGCAGGTAATCCATCCAATTCGTTTTTATGTATTCGTCGTAGTTGTCGGTTTTGGTATTCCCCAGACTTATCCAGCCCGTGTATTCGTAGTTGTCAAGCGAAAAATTGCCGAAAGCACAGTCAAAGTCCCACGGGGACGCAAGATATATCTTTCCGCCTTTTCTTTTGAGATAGATCCCGCTTCGTCTGAATGTGCAGTCGAGGTTATAGCTGAATTCGTCGAGTATGAACCAGTCGATAAGGGAATCGACGTCGATATACTCTTCATAGCCTTCGCCTTTTTTCACGGCGTCGTCCGCTTTGTTGAAATAATCTCTTACAAAGTCGTACTGCTCCTTGGTAAGCACGTCTTCGCTCGGATTTTTTATCGCCATAAACAGTTCAAGCGACGAATGGAACACGTTTGAGCCGAACGAGGTCTTCGTTTCGTCTTCGCCCATTTCGATAAGATAGTCGGTGTCGATCTCCGTCGAATCTTCTTCGCCCTCTATCCTGCCTTTGTGGATCTCTATCTGCTCCGTCAGCGTGTATACGCCGGCATATTCGCCGTTCACGAACAGATCGACGGGGTAAGAATGAGGCACGAACGGCATATTGTCAAGGACTGCCCCCATACGCATCGCAAGCGTGTTGCGGAACAGAGTTCTGTCGGTGTGGTTTGCCTGAAGCACCCATTTTTTGGCTTTCGTAAGTCCGAAAAGGGAAGCCTTTTCTTCAAATTTCAGCTTGTAAGGCTTCTTTTCAAGCTCCCAGCTTGAATGTCCTCTGCCGCGCACTCCGGCAGAAAGCGAAACGATCTCGTCAAACTCCTCCGAGCCTTCGTAAGAATTGTAATCCACCGTAACGGTGCAGTTCAGATATTCGTCCTTTGAAACGACGGTTTTTCCGTCTTCGACGTCGATATAAATAACGGGCAGTACGTTATTCAGACGCTCTGCGACAACGAGGAACGAGCGTTTGCCGCCGTCCTTGTCGGTGACGACGATATAGCTTCTGCCGTCTTCGGAGACGATCCCGCTGTCGGTGATATCTTCATCCGTCACTTCGAGAAGCTCGGACGAAACGCTGAATTTTTTGAGGAAAGGAACGGAAAAACGGATATGATTTCCGTCGATAACGCCGTCGACCGCGTCAAGCGTGATCTTTTCGGGCGTTTTTCCGCCGAAGAAAAGCGATTCGGGACGGCAGATGCCGTTGTAGGAAGCGAACGCGAAATATTTTTCCGCGTAGTCGTAAGACGGAGCATCACCGGTGATGATAACGTCGCAGTCCGGCGCGTATATCGTTTTTATCGCGTCGGCGCAGCCGCCGATGACGAACGCGCCTTTTTCTTCCGTGACGAATGAGATCCCGTAAGGATCGGCGTTTATCTTATGCCCGTCGGGATCGAGGATGAAAGGAAAAGGAAAAATGAGATCGTCGGAAAGGGTAATGTCGTCTTTGAGAAGCAGAGTTTTCTCTTTGTTTGCTTTTTCTGAGACGAACGATACAAGATCGTCTTCGCCGTATGCGTAAAAATATCCCTCCGGGACTTCCTCGCTCTGTTCTTCGCTTTCTTCACTCGGTTCGTCGAAGCTCTTTTCGCTTTCCTCCGCGGAGTTCTCTTCACTCGGTTCGTCAAGGCTTTCCGCGTCAGATGATACGGAGCTTTCGCCGTCTTGCTTTGATGCCGGCTCGGAGACTGTTTCTTCTTTGCTTTCTTCCACTATGCCTGAACCGTCGCACGAAACGAAAAGCAGGGCAAATATTAAAAATATGATAAAAGCGGTTTTTTGCATATAAATACCTCGCATATACGCATTATATCACGCTTTTGCGCTTTATACAAGGATTTTTTGCAAATAAAAAAGCGGGAAAGCTCCCGCAAAATTACAGTTTTCTTTCGTCTGTGACGATATGTTCGATCTCCGTGTGTTCTCGGCTCAGATAATCTTTCATAAAAGAAGGGAATGCTTTGTATTTCCCAAGATCTTCGATCGGGATCCAATGCATATCTTCCTTTATGCCGCCGATCGTTGTGCTGTGACTGTTCAATTCCTGCGTTCCTTTCGGCTTCATCAAAAAGTAAAAACTGATTTCGTGGCAGCTTAAGTCTTTTAAGGCACCCGTATTGGAATCGAAAAAGTTTTCGTGAATTACAGCCAAGCGGTCAATTTCATAATGAACGCCCGTTTCTTCAAAAACTTCACGGAGAACTGCATCCTCCGCAGTTTCTCCCATATGTACTGCGCCGCCGATGGAGTACAGATAATCTTCCCGTTCGTTCCCGGCAAATAATACGCAGTTGTTTTCAACGATAATTGCTGCCGCACGGTATCTGAACCGGTTTTTGTCCATTGTAAACCCGCAATCAAACATTCTTTGCCTCCGTAAATTCCGATATGCTGTGGTTATTGTAACATATTTTTGTAGACTTTTCAAACGGTTTTGTGTAAAAAACCTTCAGTTTCCGACTGCCGGCGGTTAATGAAGGCACTCGCTTCACTCGTTAATGAAGCGGCGGAGGAACCGCCATGAAGTCGTTCGCTCCGCTCACTAATGAAGCAAAGCCGCCCCCCCAATTTCTTTCATTCTCTCATTCCATTTCTTCATTAGCGAAGCGTCTTCATTCCTTCATTAGCACCGCAGGGGCGACTTCATTGAAAAAAGCATCGCTGTTGCGATGCTTTTTTCTTGTCTAAGAACGACCAAAAGGTACATTTTCAAGCTAAGAAATCGAAAAAGGTACAGAAAAGCATTTTTTAATCTTCTGATAAAAAATGCAACTTGTATTCGGGTAATGCTTTAATGGCTTCTAATGCTTCTTCCATACCGGAGAATAATGACACGCAATTATCACCAACCGGCTCCCACATTGCCGGAAACGCGCCGGGTTGGCTACCTATATACATCCATTCTTCTTCGTCAAATTGGTGAAGTATCTCATAAACGTATTTATAATAACCATGTTCACTTTTCATAATAATAAAACGCTCTGAATGCTCGGGATTATAAACAACCCGAACTATTTCATCAAGCCAGCCGTCAAGACCTTTATCGTACATCATCGGTACAATTTCTTCCCAAGAGGGCAT
>JAZUKE010000011.1:0-8680 GCA_045643125.1 Eubacteriales bacterium | reverse complement strand
AATAAAAAACAAAAGAGAGCTTAACAAAATAAAGCCCGAACTCAACGGCATAATAGGGAAGTTCGACTTTCTGATTTGTTTTTATGATTCGGGCGATGATCTTTTGGAGACCGTAAAGCAGAGCTACGAAGTCGTTGCTTCCGACGTTAATTCCACCTGCCTTCTTGACGGATGCTGGGTAAGCATCTGCCATTGGAGCGAAGACGAAGCACGCTATTTCAACACCGCATTGAAAAAGCTGACCGACGAAGGCTGGAAGCAGCAGGTCTATTCGATGCACAAAATCGGAGTAACGAGCGTTCTGATACAAAACGTATTTGACAGCCCATATTATTGCTATCAGCACGATAAGACTGCCGAGACCTACGACGGTAAAGCTTTTTACGACAGCAAACTTTACCCCGGACGTCAGCCGCTCGGCGCAGACGATCCCATCGAAGCGATACTGTCTGCGGCAGACGAATGTGATATGGCGGTTTTCCCCGGTGTGGGACTTTACGCCTGGTTCGATTTTTCGCCGGAATCATTGAAGTGGCACAAAATGGTTGCAAAAGAACTTTTCGACCGTTACGGTCATCATAAATCCTTCTACGGCTGGTATATTTCGGAAGAAATTATGGGGTCGCTTTATTACGATTATCCGCCGGTCGAGAACGAAAAGTATAAGGATATACAGGACTTCTTCCGCGAATTCAAAAAGTTTGCTCACGACCTTGCACCCACAAAGCCTATCGCTATGGCGCCAAATAATATCCGTATGCATCTTTATCGTGATGAATGGCGTGAAATATACAGAAATCTTGACATAGTGATACCGTTTGCTTTTGCGCGAAGCGAAAACAACATTGCCGAAATAGCAGAAATGTGCGCCGAAACAGGCACACATTTCTGGGTAGATATGGAGATATTCGATTTTCCGTTCGATGAAGGTCTGAGACCGAAAAACTGCGAGAATCTCATAAAAGAGATCCGTGTATACGATGTACTTGAACAGGTCTACGGTTATCAGTTTACCGGGCTGCTCAATGAACCCGGGCACCGTATGGGACTCGGTATGGAGGAAACGGAAGTCGTTTACTCGCAGTTCTCCGAATATGTAAACAAGGTCCGTTCAAAGAAAGGCTGAAAAACGATTTTGATACCGCTTCATACGTTCGGGAGCGGATAATCTGATTTGTCGGCAATATGGCGGAGCAGATACAGTACGTCGTCAATGTCGAACTTACCGTCGCCGTTCACGTCCGAGCTTTGGGTGACGGGGTATCTTTCGGATCTCATCATATTCCGAAGCAGGAAGACGGCGTCGGCGGTGTCGAGCAAGTCATTTCCGTCGAAGTTGCATCGAATGGAATCCGGATCGAATTTTTCAAGGTAAATGTAACGGTCCGGCAGTCCTCTTTCGGCGTATGACGACGGCAGCGGCTCCGAATGATCAGTAAACGTATTCGTATATATGTCACCGTCAAAATAACCGTCTGAATAAATGTTGCGCCGATCGGCATCATCGCCGTCAACGTAAAAGTTGCTTTCGGAAATATACAATATTCCGTCTTCGTATTTTTCGATGAACGCGGCGTGAGTCCCGTTCCATATCGCTATGGAGTTTGTTCTTGGTACCGTACCTGTCCCGTACTCACCGGGATTATCAATCCAAGTATTGATCTCACCGCTGAAAACGGGTTTGATGCCAAGCTTTTCATAAGCGCGTCCCCACGCATACCATTTGCAGTTGTCGCAGTCATCGGGGGACGACATATATTCTTCATAGAACGGGTTTTCCGTCGTGTAAGCGTCGCTTCCGAGGATAACGCCGTACGTTCCTATCGGAGTCGTCGGCAAAACCGGTGACGGGGGAGTCGGAGTGGAGTATTCTCTGTTTATTTCGTCGTAATTTGATGCGTGAACGTAGTGATTGAAAGAGTATTCTTTTCCGCCTGCGGAAGTCAGCACGCCCTCAAGATCGTAAGTATGGACGCCCCAATATATAACGCATCTTTCGCCCCAATTACATTCGAGGGCAGTGACCATATTCCCGTCCTTTGAAAGAACGATGAACGAATGACCCGTTTTGTTGTCGCCGAATCTGACGTAGTCGCCGACCTGTATGTTACGGTAATCGTATCTGTATTCCGACTGCGATACCCGCAGACCGAACACGTCGTAGAATATCTTTCGCGCAAATCCGTAGCATTGAGAACCGCCGTCGAAAAAGTTGCACTCGTATTGACCGATATCCACGGTTTCCCACGAGCTATGAGAAGCGCAGGTATGCGTCGTCACGCCGTCGGCAAAGCGTTCGCGCGCCCTGCCCTGTTCCTTTTTCTGATTTAGCCCGATATCGTCTTCAGATTCAACAAGATGATTCCAACACATTCCCTGCGGAAATTTCTCCTGCAATGCGTATATCCTGTTAGATACTCCGTCATACGTTATGTTTTCGGCTGAAGCCGCCGCGGCAGGCAGAAATAGCGCCGCTATCAGCAGGATCATCACCGCAAATGCTGTTTTTCTCATAAACAAAACTGACCTCTTTTTTCAATAGTTACCGTCTGACGTTATTACGGCGCAGACGGTGCTGTTTTTTTGTGTATCAATCTAATGCCGTAAGATCCAGCGAAGCAGATACACGGCGTCCGCGCTGTTTGCTTTGCCGTCACCGTTGAAGTCGCTGCTCTGATTGACGGGATATTTTGAAGGACGCATCATATTTCGGAGCAGATAAATCGCGTCGGCGGTATTGATCTTTCCGTCGCCGTTGAAGTCGCCCTGTGATCCGGAGCCGGATTCATCGGTGGGGATATATTTTCTGGCGAAAGAGTTGATTTTGTTGGTGTAAGCCGTTATCTGATTGACGACAGAAAGCTTGTCTCCTTTGCCGCTGTCGTATATCTTCAAAAGCTCGTTTTTATAGAGCGCTCTGTCGATGATAACGCAGCCGCAGTCGATAGAAACCTCGTCAAAAACAGAAGAAAACGCATTTTTGATTCCGGTGACTGCGTACATAAAATCGTTGTAGCTTTCGGAATTGGCAGCGCATTTGCCGACGATAAGGCAGCCGAGCGAATTCTGAGAGCCGGGATAGAGCATATTCGAGCCGCGGTTATGGATATTTATACCATAGCAGGTGTCGGTATAATATTCGGTCTGAGAGCAGCGTATCGCAGTTCCCCAATCGTAAGCGGGAACGTGAAGCGCCGCATAGGTGTAATGATTGCAGTTGATCACCGGATATACGCCGTCTACAAGAGTTGCAATGGCTTCGTTATGCGAATAAGCGTCTCTCGGATGGTCGGGGATCGTCGAAGAAAAGTCATCGAAAAATACGATCTCGGGCTTTCCGTCAACAAGCTTCACGACGATACACACACAGGCAAAACGGTATTTTTCATAATTGGAATAAATGCTGCCGCGCAAAGTGTTGTTGCTTGCGCCTTCAAAGAAGAATATCGCGGACTTTCCGTTTTGCAGTGCGTCGGATAAGAGCTTCTCTCCGTTTTCGGAAAGATGATATGCAAGCATTGCATTGACATATTCGCGGCGGGAAACGTCGGATATCCGGTCTTCGCCGACGCTTACGGAATTATCGGCAGACGGATAAAACGCAAAAAAGGAAACTGACAAAGCTACGGCAAGGAGAAGCGAAAACAGTTTTTTCATTTTGCTTGACATAGTGTACCTTTCTTTCTGTTAAAAAGTGTACCTGTATCCGACTGCGGATAAAAGTACACTTTCTTTATTATCTTGCTTCTGCCCAGACACACGCTTCCGCTGGGAGTGAGAGAGACGCTTTATTCCCGGCAACGTGCAAAGTGTCGGAAAGATCACCTTGAAGCACATAGTCACCGTCGGGGAACTCGGTTTCAAGCGAGACATTCACGCTGACAGAAGCAGCGTTGACGATAAGCAGAACTTTTCTGCCGGTTTCTTTTTCCCGCCAAAGCGCACCCTGTACTGACGGATAATCGACCGTCCTGAAATATGCGTGTCCGACGTTTTCGCTGTGAAGCCGCGGACCGTCGTCGGAAAGCATCGGAGGACGGAGCATAATGCCGTGGGACAGCAGATCGTGCAGCTCGGCGCGTATATGTACCAGCTTTTTGAAAAACGCCTTGCAGTTAAGCGCGTTGTATGACGCGGGCGATATCCAGCCCATCTGATCGCCGAAAAGCAGAGATTGAGCCGCGAAAATGCGGTTGGCATCGGAATTCTCGCCTTTGATACCGTTGTATGCGCGTCCGAACAGTACAACCTTGTCGGAGTAAACGACGGGGAACGCCGGCACCTGGTCGTTCTTTACCCAAAGCCACGACAGATATGCCTGAATACGTCCCATAAACATTTCTGCGGTGCATTCGGTCGCAAACACCGATCTTTCGGGATCGTGTCCGTCGGCAACGGTGCGGATAAGGTCGTAATAACTCTCGTTCCACCATTTTCCGCCGCCTGCGGGGTGGTCGTGTGTCGGATCGGAGCAGAGCCACGGCTTTGCCGCCGCGATCTGATCCATATATACTCCGTCGAAGCCTACGTCGTCAAGTATGCCTCCGACTACACCTTTAAGCGTATTCTGCCAAAGCTTGGTCGAGGGACACATTATCGACAGCACAACGGGAGAGCCGTCGGATTCTTTTGAAGAGTACGACTCGGTGAACACATTGCCGTGACGGTCTTTCGTGCAGAATGGTTTTGCCTTTTCGGTGAACTGCCAATCCTCGGCACCGCGGTCGTGAGTGTCCCAAAGACGTCCGTTGATGTACGGGATGACCTTGATGCCTGCGTCCTGCACCTTTTTAAGCTCACGTCTGACGCACTCTTTTTCGGGGAAATAGTGAGGATAATCGTTGTCAAACGGGTTCTGATGCCACAGATACAAATGTACCGCGCTCTTTGCGCCGAGATCCTTTGCCGCTTCGATTATCTCGTCGGCAAAAGTGTCGCCGTTGATGTGGACGAGCCACCATGCGTCTATGTCATTGAGCCAATGTGCATCAGAACGGGAGTATTTGCCCATTTCGGGCATCCAGCGGGCGTTATTTTCCATCCAGCCGCGATACAGTACGGCGGCGTCGTACCAGTCGCCGTCGATCTGCTGCCAGACAGCTTTGCCGTAAAGCTTCTGTCCGTTGGAAACGCGGTCGGTGTTTTCAAGATGCTGCGAGAAACCGACATACATCGTCGGTTCTCCGGCGCCGCGTATAAATGAGAACTGTTTGATCGAAGGCGTCGGATCGTGCATACCGTAATAAATGCCCTTGCGCGACGAAGCGTTCCACACGGCGGTGAATTGGAACGATACGCCGTATGACGGATATTCCTGCACAGAGCCGTAGCCGTGCCCGAAAAGCGCATTATCGGCTTTCATAAGCTCGCCGCAGCCGTAGGGCGACAGAAAACGAGCGTCGTCGGTCGCGTCGAACCACAGATTCGGGTACGAACAGTTGAGAAGCGTGTACTCGGTGTTCTGCGAAAGTACCTCGGTTTCCGTTTCGATGCGGTTTTGTTCGGTGAAAGCGGTCAGCGTCATCACGACAGTTACCGACGGCAGTTTTTTGCAGCCGGAACAGGTGAGGACGGTTATATTGCCGTCTTTTTCAATCTTCATTTCCTCAAAATCGGGGTACGAAAACACCTTGAGCGCCGTGCCGTCAGACAGTTTTTCGGCACTTAAGGTAAAGAGCGAACCGGGGCGAACCGACAGCAGTTTTTCGCCGTCGGCAATTATCTCGGAAATACCGCAGTAAAGGTTTGTGAACGTGATTTTCAGTTTTCCCGATTCAATACAGTGTTGCATTGCGATACCTCTTTTTTGCTTTTTCAGTTGTAGTTTTCGATGAGGTCATTAAGCGCCTTTTCCGCAGCGGGTGCGACGGAATCATATGCGGATTTGAAATCGCGGCTTCTCTTGTCAAGCACTTCGCGGACAAGGTGCTGGATGTCGTTAAGCATACAGGAATTCGAAACGCCGAAATTGTACGTCATTCCGTCGTGGAGAATATCGTACATTCTGAGGTCGTCGTCGGAATCGAGATAACCGTTCTTGACTATCTTGGTGAAATAGTTGGGCGTAACGGTTTTGTAGGACTCGTAGGCAAAGAGTTCCATTGTTGCGCCGATGAGTTCAAGTCTTTCTTCGTCGATGCAGTTCGGGATGGCGAGGATCGAGCATCCGTCGGTGCAGCAGGTATGGTAGAATTCCTGATCTTTATTCATTTTAGGGATGGGAAGTATGCCGTAAACGAAATTGGCGTCACGCAGCGTTTCGCTGTAATTGAGAGTTCCGATACAGAATATGGATTCGGATTTTTCAAATTTTTCCTTTGCAAGCGCACCCGATTCGCCGGTATAGTGACCGGGCTGAACACCGGGAGTTTCAAAGAGGAATTCATACATCGTGTCAAAGAAATTTATGCATCTTTCGTTGTAGAAGATGAGTTCGGGGATGCCGTCGCTGTTCTTTTCGGTGATCTTGCAGTCCATTGCCGCAAACATTGCGTCAAGCGGAGTAGCAGCGGTGGCGGCGTACATACCGAAAAAGTCGCCGTCTGATTTGAGCCCGTCGCCGTCGCGCTCTTCGTATGTATCTTTGATAAGTTCGCGGTAAGTATCCATCGTCCAGTCGCCCTTGTCAACGATATCGTAAAGGTTGACGTCGGGATAATGACGTGCGACGAGATCTTTGTTGAAATACATCGTGAACATAAAGTCAAGTGACGTGAAGCAGGCGTCGCCGACAAGAAAATACAGATTGTTGTTGACTGTCATCTCTTCTATGTAGTCACGGTTCCACCAGGGCTTTTCAAAATTGAGATACGGAACGTCCCACATATTATAGAGATATTGGTCAGTTCCGAGCTTGACGCCGTAATATGCGTAGAACGCTATAAGATCATAACCGGGGTCGCCGGAAAGTATGGCGTTCATAACCTTTTGGTTAAAGTTGTTAGGAGCGTAAGTGCCGGCATCCGTCTGCTGAACGATGGTGTTAATCTTGATGCCGAGTCTTTCTTCGACTGCCTGAGTTCTTTCGATAAGCAAAGCATTGAGCGCGGAATCGTCGATCTCTTCGGTGCCGAATTCCATCTGATAAAGGTCTCCGGTCCTTATGAGTATCGTGACTTCTTCATCGGGAAACATAAGATCATCGGGAAGCTCAAGCTTGGGAGTGTCGTCAACGGGGGATGACGATTCTTCGCTTTGCTCGGGCTGAAGCGACGTTTCCGAAGATTCCGAAGCCGCAGAAGCGGAACTGTTGTTGTCGCCGGTTGCTTCACTGCACGCCTGCAGCGCAACGGTAAACAGCATAACGAGCAGGATAAGGAAAGCAATACTTGATTTTTTCATCGTAATATCTCCTTTACTTTATTGTCATCAGTTTATCACAGAAAAGCCGAAAAGTCAATGATTATTATATACGAAAGCGGAGAACGCACCCCGAACGATGCGATCTCCGCCGCTTTTGCTTTTGAAGTCTGACTGTTTTCAGCCGAGGGTTATCACGGGGACTTTTGTCCAGTCGTTGAGTCCTATGATACCGCCGCCGTCACGGAGCAGGATGTTCTTGAAAGTGCCGTCGCCGGCGTTGAGTGAGATCGAAACACCGAGAACGGTGCCTTCCTTCGGCTCGGTGTCACCGAGTATCTCACCCCAAGGGATCTTTGCTTCATATACGGTAACTTGATTGCCGTCATCGCGCACGCAGACGGTCTCACCGCCGTAAGTCGCGCCGCTCGGCATCCAGATGCAGGATATGGATTCGCCTTCGTCGTTGACAGCAAAGCCGTACTGACGGATCATACCTTCGTCCACCGCTTTGGAGTTGACGGCGTTATCCCAATTTTCAAAGAAATATTCGCCTGCGGGGGACACGGATGTCGTGTTGATCTGTATACATTCGTATTTCCACATACCCGATGCGTTTTCCTGCGTAAGCGGGTTGACGTGATAGGGAGAAGATACGATAACGCCTACATAGAGATAATCGTCGTCGTAGCAGAAATGTACTTTGCCGGATGCGTAGTAGTTTTCAACTTCAAACTGTCCGAAATTTGCAAAACCGCTGTCGGGAACGATATCCCAGATCAGCCCGCCGTATTCCTCTTCGGTGACTTCGCCGTCGATCATCGGAGTCATTTTCGGAATCTCGGCATCGAGCATATTGGTGGCACGGAATCCGTGCGGGAAGAACGCCTGACCTTCAGCTGTTGCATCGACCGCTTTGATGTAATCGTCAAAGTATGAGTGAATGGCAAGTACGAAACCGTCGGAGGGTATCTTGACGGAATCCTTGCCTTCGTCTTCTACTTTGTACGACTGAGTTTTTTCGTAGTGGAACGTCTTTGGATTGTATTCAAGGACATAGACCGCGTAATCGTCGTATGAGCCTTTTTCGCTTGCGATGGTGAATCCGTTGTAATCAAAATTGAAAACAAGCACGCCTGCGATATCATCGACTGCGCCTTCGTTGACGGAAGTAACTCTTACGGAGGCAGCGTCGGTGCATCTCGCCTTGATGAGGGCTTCGTTTGGGTCATCTATCGTGGCGCCGAAGCTGACATACTGCGTGATGAAATCGGCAACGTCGATTCCGGGTTCTTCGGAAATTTCAAGGGATTCTTCATTTGATTCCTCTTCGGATGACTCTGTGATCTCTTCGGAAGAGGCGGCGGGTTCTTCGGACGAA
>JAZUKE010000010.1:0-1581 GCA_045643125.1 Eubacteriales bacterium | reverse complement strand
CAAAAGGCCCCTCTCAAAAAGAATAACGCCGCCATAAGGAATGTTTTTCTGACTCCCATCGGAAGCCAGAAAAAAATCAGTATAAGAAACACCATAGAAAAAGTCTCGGAATACTTCGGAGAATGGATTTGTTGTCGCCCTCCTAAGAGCGTGTTATCGGTTCGATTTCTTATGCTTTATGCGTTCAGCATTTCGTCGAAGGTCACGAGTGTAACATTGCCAAGCTCTTCTGCTTTCCCGATGCAGCCCTTTGTAAAGCCGGTTTTAGCAAAGAGATAGAAATACTTTTCCTTGTAGCTGAACAGATTGCTGCGCTCGACAAGCGTCTCCAGCACGCCGAGATCGACCTTTTCATTCGTCCATTTGCATTCTGCAAAGAGGGCGGCATTTTTGTCCGCGCCCATAATGTCGATCTCTTCCTGCGATTTGGTCTTCGCGTTCGTGCCCCACCAGCGTCCGAGTTCACGGAAATTGACGGGAGATTTGCTGTCGATAAGCTGCTTCCAAAGATATTGTGTGCAGATATCCTCGAACACGCCGCCCATATATTGCGATAGTTCCGGCTCGATACGTTTATAAACAAGGTCGGCGCCGCCGCGGGCGATGACCGAAGCATTTTCGGGAACGAAGCGGTACCAAAAGCGGAACATATTGTCCGAAATGGAATAGATGGACTTCTTGGAGCTTTTTTCGCCGTAGGGTGATTCCTTTTGAATGATACCGAGAGTGACAAGGTTTTTGATATAGGTGGAAACGGTATTTGTTTCTTCACCGACCTTGGAGCAGATTTCGGACATTCGGGATGAACCGGTGGCGATTGCTGTGATGATTGCCGTGTAAATCGCCGGCTCACGGACTTCCTGCTTTAAGAGATTGACCGGCTCTTCAAAAATGGCACTTGCAGGATTCAGATAGGTGTTTTTCATGTTGTCCGCAACGCTCAACTTGTCGCTGACCTGAAGCAGGTACTGTGGTGTACCGCCGAATATTCCGTAGAGAAGTGCTTTATCTTCGCCTTTGAATTTGCCGAACAGGCGGCAGGTTTCGTCAAATGTGAAGGGCAGCAGTTTCAACTGTGCGGTGCGACTGCCGTAGAGCGGTGCTTTATAAGCGAGGACGTGATCCTCCATATACGACATTGACGAGCCACAGAGAATCAGCATCATTTTGGACGTGTCTTTATATTTGTCAATCAGCAGCTGCAAAGTTGAAGCAAGGCTCTTGGAACTACGGGCGACATAAGGGTACTCGTCAATAGCGAGAATGATTCGTTCCTTTTCGGAAAGCCGGAAAACGTACTCCAGTGCCGCTTGATAGGAAGTGAAAGAAGTATCCGCTTCGATACCGCCGACATACTCGATAATGCTTTTTGAAAAGTTTTCAAGATTCTGCTTAGCGTTGCTTTCAACGCCCATAAAATATATCGCGTTTTTATTGCCGATGAACTCGTTGATCAGCGCTGTCTTGCCAACGCGGCGGCGGCCGTAGATGACGACAAATTCAAATCGGTCGGATATATAAAGATTATTCAGCGTTTTTAATTCGCTTTCTCTGCCGATAAACATCAGAATACCTCCATCT
>JAZUKE010000009.1:0-22217 GCA_045643125.1 Eubacteriales bacterium | reverse complement strand
AGCAAAAGCACCCATTCCGTTTTTTCGTATTTTACGCAAAAACCGCCGAAAATATCCGCAAAAAAAGACAAGCGCGATTCGGCAAATCGCACTTGACTTTTTTGGTGGCCGTATATAGTGGATTTCAAAGAAAAAAGGTATCCCTTGATTATCGGCGGCAATCAAGGGATACCGAGCAAAATAATGTATGGTGTCTGCCGTGCTTTGCGGCAGGTGCTTTTCTTATGGGATGCTATACAAAAAGGTTTTTCTTGATCCACTCGTTGACCCGTGCGCTTTTTGAAATGATTATGAGAAGTATGCTGAACACGAGGAGCGGCGCCGCCGCGCAGAGCGACCATCCGGGAACGAACGAAGACGAAACGTAGTGCTTTATGAGCACGTCGACACCGGTCACGAGGAACGAGACCGTGAAACATATCCAACCGAGTTTTCCTATAGTTCCGCTTTTTTTCCTTTGCAGAATAAACGCGCATATAAGCGTCGCGGCGCAAGCCGAAAGAGTGAGCGGCAAAGCGAGCGGAACGAACCAGCCGCTTTTTTCCGCAGCGGTCTCAATGAGAAGCAGATACAGACACGCGGAACCGTAATCGAGCAGTATGTAAACGTATGCCGGAATTCCCGGACACAGCACCGGAAAAACGAAAACGGTCCAAAGGCATATCTCAGCACCGAGAACGTATAGCGACCACGTTATTTTACCGGGGCCCGTAAGCAAATCGATGACGATTACTACCCCAAACGGGATCAGAAGCGCCAGCGAAAACAGGAACGAAAGAAACCGACGGTTTATCCGGCTCGGAAAAAACTCGGTCTTTTCGGGATACAGCGGCACTTCTCCGCTTTTTTTCGTTCTTGACGGGTCACAGACCGGGGTAAAGCAAAGCGGACACTTTTCCTCACTGTCGGCAAGTTCCACTCCGCAGTGTACACAATATGACATTACAGGCACCTCCCGTTGCTTTCGATGAACACCTTTACCCCGTTTCTGACAAGGAACGTGAAGAAGCGGCGTTCTATATCCGCCTCGGCAAAGGTACGCGAAAAGTTGATATAAGTGTTTCCGCCGCAACTTATGACGGCGCAGTCGCTTCTTCTCACTCCCGGCTGACCAAGTATAAAATCAAGACGTATCAGATATTTTTCCATTTCTTCGGGAATATCGATCTGTCCGAGATTTGTGATCGTTGACGACAGATATCTGTCGCCGTTGATAAGATAAGCGCATTTGAGTACCGGTGACTTTATTAACAGCGGCATTGCGCGCACCACCCAAAGTTTTTGGGCTGACACGTTGCCGGAAAACCTGCCGTTGAGCTGCTTTTCGTTGACGTACATATCCATGGCGCTCTTTACCTGCACGAGGATCTCGTCAAACGTGTATTCGCCGAGTTTCGGATCGATCCCGGGATTGATGTATGACGAGAAATTGCGGAGCGTTTTTGTGGGATAGAATCTGCGCAGATTGACGGGGACCGAGACTTTTGCCCATTTTTTGCGAAGAAAAGCGCTTTTTTCGGTCATTTGTTTTTGATAGACCGAATAGTTGAGTATCGCCGCGAGCATCACTCCGACCGTGACGCCGTAGCTTTTCGCAAGTTCTTTCAGCGATGCCGTATCGACTTTGCCCGATGTTATGAGCATTTCGTGCCTTGCGACGGGAGTACCTGTCGGGTGATACGCCGTCGGCTCGGAACGGCTTATCGTATGTTTCCTCGCGTATTTCAGAAAAGAATCCTCGTATTCTTCGGGTGACGGCGAGTCTGAGCAGGATAGTATCTTGTCTGTGACGGGGATATTTTCTCCATAGCGCAGACGAATGTATTCGCGCACTATCGAAAGCAGAAAAGTAAGTCCGCCCATGCCGTCGGTGACGGCGTGGAAGAATTCGAGCGACACGCGGTTTCGATAATAACGTACCGAAAACATAAAATAGCGGTTGTCCTTGAGACGCAGATACGTCATCGGGTTTCTGACGTCTTCCTTTATCGGCGGAATACCGTTTATACGGTCGAAATAATACCAGAAAAAGCCGCGTTTCAGTCTGCACGAGAACGACGGGAAGCGGACGAGAGCGTGTTCGAGTGAAGTTTTCAGTATCTCGATGTCGATATTTTCGTTCAGAGTCGCCGAAAGTCTGAACATCGCCGCCCAGTTTTTTGAATGAGTGGGCGGATATATGTTTGCCGCATTATCAAGCTTGAACCAGGTTTTTTCGGGCATTGTTTCACCTCCGTTTTCACTTTTGATTATACTCGCATCAACTTTAAAATGCAATCACATATTGATTGAGTTTTTTATAAAGTTTTATTAAGACGCACGTCCGACATGCGAAAAAGGGGCTTTGTGAAAACGAAAGCCCCATCATCCTTAGACAAACTTGTCCATTACGTTTTCGCTTGTGACGCACTTTTCCGGTTTTCCTTTTGCTTTTTATCGGCGGCGATCACCGTGCTGAAAAGCTTTATGTACTTTACCGCCTCGACGTCGAGCGGGTTTTCTTTGACCGTAATAACGATTTCTTTACGATGATACGGTTTCCGGCTCATACGGACACCCCCGAAACGTTCAAAAAATACGTTCCGTCAGTCAAAAATTTTTTGCTCCGTTTTTCATGAATTCCGGTCATATTGAACCTCCATTTTAATAATGTTTTTATATCCGATATGTCCGGTTCTTCCTTTATTTTCAAGCCTCCTTCGCGTTTTTATTTTCGAGCGGAAAGCGGAACTGTTTTTCGGACGAGCAGAAGTGCGACGACGCGACGCACAGCGCGTTCTTTGCGTAGCCGTTTTCAACGAAGACGCTGCCCGCGATAAGCGATTCCGCAGAGGTCGAGCAGGCACCGTAAAGCCCGAGAAACGGCGACGAAAAGCTCTCCGCGGAAAAAGACGTTGCAGTGCATTGGTTGAGCAGGTCGCCGCCGACGATAAGCGACACGTCCTTTTCGGTGAGGAACGACTTTGAAAGCGCGAGATTCGAGGCGATGCGCGACATTTCGCTTTCCGCCTGTTCCCAGGTCTCTTTTCCGAAATAGCCGTCGTCGCCGATGTGGTCGAACAGTTTTCCGAGCGGGCCTTCGCTTTCGAGCTTTCCCGCGACCGATGCGTGCGACGTGATAAAGACATTTTTGAATTCAATAGTGTTCATAGCAAAAGCACCCGTTCCGTTTTTTCGTATTTTACGCAAAAACCGCCGAAAATATCCGCAAAAAAAGACAAGCGCGATTCGGCAAATCGCACTTGACTTTTTGTGTTTTTTACTTCACGTTGATATTTACGGTTATTTCGCCGGAATAGTCCATAAGGTTCGAGTAGCGGAACGTGAACACATCCGTTCCCGAATAGTCCTTATCGGGGTAGTAGTCGAAGCTGCCGTCGTCGTTAAGCGTCACGGTGCCGTGAGACGGCGGAGTGACGAGTACGAAACCGTGAGGTAATTCGTCGTTTATGAGTTTTCCCGAAGCAGGTTTGTTGGTTTTCGCTTCAAAAGCGATGTCGTCGAGCTTGTCGGGCGACGTTTTGATCGTGCCTTTTATGAACTGATAGGTATAATCGTATATCAGTCTTATATCGGGCGACGCGGATTTTGCGAGTACATACGGGTTCGTTCCCATATAGTACAGATGCATAGCGTTCTTCATAAATCCGAGCTTTGCGCCCTGCTTGAGATATTCGTAGTAGTGCAGTCTGTATCTCGGATCGGTCGTCACCTTGCCGTCCATTTCTATTTCTATCGACAATCCGAGCAGATCGGCGGTAGCGGAAGCGGAAATGACGCGGGACGCGGGTACGTCGAGGTGGAACGCGAAGTTGGGCTGCAGGCAGGCGGTGTCGAAGCCGAAGGATTTCCATTCGGCAATTCCGGATGCGGAATAGTACGGGATCCAGAAGAACTGGCTGCCGTATCCGTGTACGCAGTCCGCGACCGCGTTGAGCATCGGTTTTTCATCGCTCTTTATGGATTCGTTGTACCAATAGAAGCCGCCGAACGTGATGTTCTCGAAGGTGTGCTTTGCAAGCTCCTTCTCGTACATATCTATCCACCATTTGAGTATCTTCGATCTGCCTTCGTTGGTAGACGTCGTTTCGCTCACGCCGTCGCCGTCTATGTCGCCGAAGCTGCCGCAGCTCGGATAATAGAGAGACACAAAGAATTTGACCTTGTAATCATCGGGAAGCGACAGCTCTTTTTTGAGTTTTCCGGTCGCTTCTTCAAGTGCCATTATGTTCTGATCTTTTTTGAAAAGCGTTTCGACGAGCCAATCGGCATCGGTCCTGTTGTAATTGAGGACGCCGCCGGTGCCTCCGCCGAGTCCCGACGGGAACATACCGCCCATAAGGAACAGTATTCCGTCGAACATAGTGTCGAGCGCCTTGCCGTCTGCGTCAACGTAGGCGATCTCGCTGTAAAGCTGATCGGCAGTCCAGGCGCTGCTCTTGCCGTGGTAAGCGAGGAACACGTCCTTTACGCCGCCGAGAAGCGACGGATCGGCATTTGCCCAGCCTTCCGTCTCGGAGGAGCCGGAAAGATTGCGCTTTTCAAGCCCCATTTCTTCGATATACTTCGTGCCGGAGGGCACTTCTTTGGTTCCGTTTGCCAGAATCTCGTCAATACCTGCCCAGCCCGATACGGGGAACGAATAGCAGATGAAGCGTGCGGCAACGGGAGAATCGAGGGTGAGCTTGCCAACGACTTTTTCGCCGTCTTTGGTCCCGTTTATCGTCATTCCGCCGACAACGTACCAATCCTTTGCGTCGTTGGAAAGCATCACCGTCACCGTGTTCGGAACGTAAACGCCCCACGACGGGTAGTAGATGAAGCTGACCTCAAACGAAGTGAGCGCCGATATCCTGCCGATATCGTAGTAAATATTTCTGCCGCCGCCGGCGTTGAATTTGAAGTAAGCGCCGTCGTGAATATTGGTATCGGGTGCGTAAAGTCCGTTTGTCATAAGACCGAGAGATGCGGAGGAGTTGGAGGATTTGTCATCGACCGAGAAACCCGCAGGGCAGGATATCTGCTGTCCGAGCCCCTTGATAAGGTCGGTTTCTTTGGAATAGTCTGCTTCATCCTTGCTCCAATACACCCTTTCGGTCACTTCGGGGAAGGAGACGGGAGGATATACCGCACTGTCATCGACCTTTTCGCCGTAGTAATATGCCGCGGCTTCGTCGATGAGGAAAATTTCGCTTTCGGTGTCGGAAAGGACGAATTTAACGTATTTTGCCTTAACTGTACACGGCAGTTCGAGAACGAAACCGAATGTTTCCTGCTCTTTCGTGGTGGCGTAGGTCCTGCCGACTTCCGTCCAGTCGTTCTTGTCGTTTGAAACGTATACGGTCACGCAGTTGGGATAAGCGGCTTTGATCGCTTCGACTCCGCAGACGTGCAGCTCGAATGCCGCAACGTCGGTATGCTCGGAATCGAGAGTAAGCACTATCTCAAGACCGCCTTCGGCTTCATAACCTACCCAGGTGCCGTCTTCAAGACGTGTGCCGGTAGTTCCGTCGCAGAGCTTTCTTGCCGTCGTGTCGGCATACTGGGAAAGCGGCGTCTTGGATGCCTTGTACGTTGCGCCGATCTCGATGCGTTCCTTTGTCTTGTCGGCGTCTCCTGTCTTTACTTTTTCAAGGAGTTTTGCTCTTTCGTCGGACGTGAGCGTTTCTTCACCGTACTGTTTTTCTATCTCGTCCGCTTTTACTTTTTCGGTGTCATCGACTTCGCGTTCGGCGTATACCGCGACTTCGTCGAGGAAAGTCCAGTGTGCGCCGCCTATCACCGAAAAGCGCACATACTGACAGCTGACCGTTTCTTCAAGCTCGAAAAACGCGGTCTGCATCGTGCGTTCGGAATATTCGGGGAGCGTGCAGGTGTGCGATATCGACCAGATCTTGCCGTCTTCGGAATACTTGACGGTGACCGATCTCGGAGCGCCGACGCCCGCTTCGTTGGCGCACAGATAATCGACTTCAAACCTTTTTACGCCGTCAACGACTTCTTCAAAGTCAACGGTGATGGTGAACGGGCTTGACGAGCCGGCTTCGTAGCCGAAAGAGCGCTGTTCGGTGTACGTTACGCCTTCACGCGGGGCAAGAAGTCCGTCGGTCAGTCCCGTGCCGTAAACGTCGGGGTAGGTCTGCGACGACGCAAGAGAGGTCTTGTATTTTTTCCCGTTTGATATACATACTGTTTTCATAACTTTATCTCCGGATTTTGATGTTTCGTCGGATATTTCCTCTTCGGAAGACGGTTCCTCCGTCTGAGAAGCTTCTGCCGAAACGTCGGTGCTTTCAGCGTTTACCGACTGTTCGCCTTCCGACGACGTATCGCCGCTTTCTGTCCCGCAGCCGCAGATAAGCGTCGGCAGTACGAGAAGAAGGGCGGTCAGAATTGATATAAGACGTATTTTTTTGTTCATTACAATATTTCTCCGTTTCTTTTTTCCGCTTTTTTCACAATGACGATGCGGAACAGCGCCACGTTTATCGCAACGTTCAGTACGAGCATTGCGGCGAAAGCGATACCGCTGTGCTTTATCGCACGGACGATGCGTTCTTCTCTCTTTTCCTTGTCACCGAGTACGAGGAAGCCGGAAAGTATGAAGAACGCAAGCGGTGCGAATCCGCAGGCGGACTGAACGTAGGAGCTGAGCCTGAACGACGGAAGTCCGAGCATAAAAATGCAGGCGCAGAGCATC
This sequence comes from Eubacteriales bacterium, assembly GCA_045643125.1. Taxonomy (GTDB): domain Bacteria; phylum Bacillota; class Clostridia; order Oscillospirales; family CAG-382; genus UBA1206. The sequence continues at coordinate 15,517 of JAZUKE010000009.1, read as the reverse complement.
AGGAAAAGGCGGAATATCTCTATGCTTCGGTTGTTGGAGCCGATGATGGCGTTCAATGACCTTCTTGCCATTATTCCGCCTGCCATCATTTCTTCAAGCTCCGATTCGTCGATATCGGCTATGATGCCGTTATTGTCGGTATCGTTTATATTTTCCGTATTGTTTAAGGTATCGTTGTTTTTCATCATCAGCTGTTGGATTTGAACGTGTCTATCAGAGTTTCAAGGTCTTTTTCGAAAATGCTGCCGTAGGTTTCGTATTTGGAAGCGAATCCGCCGGGAGTCTTGCTGCTGATGAGTTCGACAAGTACGTCGTTGACGGCTTTGGTGCCGCCGTTGAGCTTGCCGATCTGATAAATGGAGCCGACTTCGCAGCCTCTCGCTTCAAAGATGAGGTCGAGCATCGCTTCGGAATCTTCGAGCGCGAGCTTCTGGTTTTTGAGCATTACGCCGTAATAGTTGGTGGCGATGGAATCGGGGTATTCTTTCCAGGAATAATAGCCCATAACGTCAAGGACTGCCGCGGAAAATTCCGCTTCTTCGTCGTCGAGGTTGGCGCCGATGCAGTATGCGTTGGTCGTCCAGGTGTTGAGGAGCGAATAATAATGTTCCTGCTGCTCGTTGAATTTGGGAACGGGAAGTATGCCGAACACGTCGGGCATATCGAATTGTGCCGCCAGATAGACGCCGCCGGAGTAGAAGATACATCTTCCCTCTTCAAAAGCGTCGGCAAGAAGCTCCATAGGAGTGGAGGACACGTTGAAGTAGTCGTTGCCGGACATATAGCAATCGTCTGTCATAAGAGCGATGATCTTGTCGACGGTGCCCATTGCGGTCTCGTTGTTGAGGGTAAGAACGGGATATCCGTCCGAACCGGGAGAAAGGATGCGGACGCCTGCGCCGAAGAGCATCGAATAGATGTCGTCGTACTGACCTGACCAGCCGTACTGATCGAGATAGTCCATTCCGTCGGGAGCCGCGGAGTCGATGCAGAGCGATTTGGAATATTCGAGTGCTTTGTCGATAGTCCATTTGCCGTCAACAGCCACCTTGACGGGGTCTTCGAGTCCGAGACTTTCAACGAGGTCGGCGTTGTAGAACACGCAGGGAGTCTGTCCCATAGAAGTAAAGCCTATGTCGCCGATAGTGAAATAAAGCTTGCCGTCGATAGTGACGCTTTCGTTGAAATACTGTTCCCACCAGGGATTGGTCGTTTTGATGTTATTAAGCGAATTGAGGTCGTAAAGCGAGCCTTCGAGGCTGAGCGTGCCGCAGTCGTAAAGGCAGATGCAGAACGCGCTGATATCGCTTTCGGAAGCGTTGATGAAATCGCGGATGTATTTGAGGGTATCGCTGCCGTAACGTGTGGGAGAGCCGTAGTATATCTCGTCGATCCTTACGCCGAGAGTATCGTAGACCTTGTCGTTGCGTGCCTGGATGGCGTTGTTGACGCCTTCGGAGATCATTTCGTCATAATTGTCCACGTTGTATATGATCTCGGACGTGTAGGCGCTGGTGTTCCAGGTCGTTGACCATACGGTGAACGTCTTGCCGAAATAATCCGTACCGCTGTAAATATCGGGAACGTAGGGAGCCGAGGTCTCTTCAGAACTTTCTTCGGCAGAGGTTTCGGCAGTCTTTGATTCTTCAGACACAGCCGAGGAAGACGGTTCGTTCTCTTCGCTTCCGCAGGACGTGAAGAAAACGGCGGTGATGAGTACGCAGAGAATGAGAGAAAGTGATAACGCTTTTTTCATTGTGTTTCCTCCAAATTGTTTATTTTTATTTCTTTTTCTTTTTTATGATAACGAGTGCCGCAAGTGCGCCGACGACAAGCACGCCGCCGATGATGAAATACGGGAGAAGTGACGATTTTTCATTGATCTCGACATTTTCGGATGTTTCGGAAACGTCCTTTTCTTCGCTTTCGTTCTTCGCAAGCTCATTCAGCGAATGGCAGGTGAAGCCGGTCACGAGAGCGCTCACGGAATCGAGTATCGCGTCGCCGTCGGAGATAAGGAGTATCTTGTTCACGTCTTCTTCCGCAACGTCAAAGACGATGTATCCGTCTTCGATCTTCGGAATTATGCTGTTCTGGGTTACGAAGATGCCGTTCACGGTGTCGCCGGAAAGGATTGTGATATCGCCTTTGATCGCGTCGTTCGCTATCTTCATCTGTCCTTCGGCAAGAGGCGTTGCGATGATCTGTTTTGATTTGTCGATCGTCTTTCCGTCGAGCGTGTAGACCTCGGCGAACGCGCCGTTGAACACGGCTTCTTTTCCGTTGACCTTGACGGATCCCGTGTTCTGCACGCCGAACAGACCGTCTTCGGACACGCGGAAGATGTAGGTGGTGGAAGCGGGTACGTTCATTTCAACGTCGAGTCCCTTTACGTTCACCTTCATATTCTTGGCATTTTCGCTGTCGCAGTTGAAAATGCTGTACGCCGAGCTGCCGTCGGCAAGAGTAAGCTCGGAAAGCTTGAACGCACCGTTGTCTCTTTCCGTCTCTATCGCGTACGGTTCAACTCCCGCAAGCGACATAACGTAGGTATATACCGCGGCGTCCTTTACCGAAGTCTTTGCCGAAGTGTAAAGCTCTATCGGATCGCTGCTGAACACGACAATGCCGTCGCCGAGCTTATACTTCGTGATGATGGGATTGTTCTTGTTGTCGTAATATACGGCTTCGGCGCCTGCGAGGCTTATGGTGATATTGGGAGAGCCGGAGCGTATTATTTCGCCGTTGGTATAGGTGAGGTCGTCGGACTTTTTGAAATTGTAGCCGTCGAACAGCACCTTTTCGCATTTGACGCCCGCGAGGGCTTCAAGACGGTCAGTCTTGGTGTGGTCACGGTATTCATCGTAGGAAATGTCACCCGACAGATACAGCACGCCGCCTTTTTTGACGAATTCCGTGAGTTTTTCGATAACTTCGTCGGACGGATCGTAGGAGATCGGGTAGAAAATGACTTTGACCGAGTCGGGAATGATGAGGTTGCTGTCGTTGATGGTGATATATTTTGCGATATTCGTTCTTTCGAGGATATCAAGCCCGCGAACGACGTCGTGATGTCCGATATAGGTGTTGCTGCTGAAGCGTGTTCTGTCGGCGGTGAGGTACGCAACCTCGGGCGACGTATAGACCGGCTCGAACGTGCGCGCGAACAGCGAAGCGTTCCTTATATTATAATAGAGCGGACGTCTTGCGCCGTCAAGCGCGAACTGCGTTCCCCACGGGAAGATGTATTCGGTGGAGTCAGCCCAGCACCAGAGATGGATGTGGTTTGCGCCCATCGTCACGGCGTTGTTGTAAACGGTGAAGACGTGGCGTGTGGCTTCTTCCTGCGTTACGGCGCGGTGGAAGGTGTAGGAAGCGGCGTTCATCAGCGTGTTGGTGCGTCTGCCGTATTCGCCGATGCCCATTGCCTTGCCGATATAGCGCTGATCGGAATAGGAAAGCGTCTGCGGGAAGATCGAAGCGTCTTCAAAGAAACCGATGTTGGAATAGTCGGTAGTCCCGAGGGCGGTCGGAATGTCGATGCCCGAGAACGGATAGCTGTAAAACTCGCAGATCACGAGTTTGCCCGACGTATCGACCTCTCTTATGGTTTCGGCAAGAGTGTTTATCCATTTTTCAACGAGCGTGCTTCTGAAAACGTTGTAGTCGAAGATCTTTAAGTTCGTCCATTTGTCGTCGCCGGAGTAGTCAAGCTCGAGCTTTACGGTGTCGAGCGTGACGCTGCTGTCGTTCCACGACTTTTGAAGCTCCTCGTCGGTTTTGTATTTGGAATTGATGAATTCCTTGAAAGCCGGGTTCATTCTGTCGGAAAGCTCGCACACAAGGTCGCCGTTGGGATAATAGATGAACCCCGGAACATCCTTGTAGCGTTCGGCAAGCTTTTTGCAGGTCTTCACATAGTTCTTCATCTCGGAATCGGTGATGGCGGTGTTGGCGCCTATCGAGATGCCCTGCATAAAGATCTGATTGAATTTCTGCGCGAGGTACACGGCAAGGTCGACCTTGCGCATATAGGATTCGCTGCTGATATCGTTGTGCAGCGCACCGAGGTATTCGCATATATTGATACCGGCGTCCATTCTCTCCATCATCTCGTAATAGGTCACGAGCGGAGTCTGGTCGTAAAGTATGTAGAGGTTGCTGCTGCAGTCTACGCCGGAGGCGATAACGGGGGTTTCGGTACCGTCGTCGTTGACGGCGAAAATGTAGTTGTCGTGATAGGTATAATTGACGCCGTTCTTTACGACTTCGTCTTTCCAGACGGCAAAGGCGGTCTCGTAAACGTCGATCACGTTTCCGTCTTTATCCTTGAGCGTGACGCGTTCGCGGTAAAAGTCGGTATCGAATGTCGGATCGTCCCATTTGAGGATGACGGACGACGACTTTTTAGCCGAGGTCTTGAAATCCTTTTCTATCGTGAAGACGGTCTTGCCCGTTTCTTCGTTGATTATTTCAAGGACTGCCTTGCCCGTCGTATCTTCGGCGGTCGAGTTGCAGACGTGGGCGGTAAGAGTGGGGATCTCGGTTTCCTTGTAGCAGTCGTATTTGTTGAGCGCGTATCCGGTGTAAACGTCGTTGACGAGAACATCGACGAGTTTTACCATACCTTTACGGAATTCGTCGTTGCCCTTTTTGACGATATCAGTCGTGTTCACGCCGAAGAACGCTATGGACGTTGCTTCGTAGTCGTCCCAGACGGCGTTCCAGCCGCCTTTTTTCTTTGTTTCGGGGAAAATGTGTGCGATCGCGCCGACAGTACCGACTACCTCGCCGGATGCGTCGTGAGCGTACATAAGAGGATCCCAGCGCAGTTTGTTTTCGCCGATGACGGTGATGGCGCTGTAACCGCCGATCTTGCCTTCAATGGCGGAAGAAGCCGAAAAGACGTCCTGATTTGCTGCGGGGAACGCCGCGGCGTCCGAATAGACGTGTTCGGGATCGAAAAGCGGGATGTTCGACGGAGCATAAAGCGCGTAGTCGCCCACCCAATCGGGGGTATCGGTGCCGAGGATGACGTCGATGTCGCCGGTATTTTTTACGCCCTCGATGAACGAGGCGCTGAATGCTCCGACAGCGGTTTTGATAAAGCCGGACGGAATGGTCTGATCGTCAAACGTATAGCAGATCACTTCGTTTCCTTCTGAATCGACGACGCGCAGGTTGTCGTAGCCCGCTTTGCCCGACATACGGTAGAAGCCGAGGTTGATATCGGCTTTGGTAAAGGAAGCCGGTGTCGTGAATTTGTAGCTGTAAGTTATCCAGTCGGCGGAAACTCCGTTTTCGGCGAAAGCGAAATCCTTGAACGAATCAAGCCCGCTCGGACCGTACAGATACACGGACGTGTAGGCGATGCCGTAGTCGCGTCCGTTGGTGGCAAGTCCGTCGAACTTCATATCGACGCTTATCGTGTACGTCCTGTTCGCCTCGAGCTTGCCTTTGTTGAGTGTGAGCGTATAGTGAGAGTCCGATACGTCCGGAGATTCGAGCAGAAGTCCGAAGCTTTCCTGGTTGATCTCGCCTTCGGTGTCAAGCACGTTTGAGAACGCGTAGCCGCCGAGAGTTATGACTTTGCCGCCTTTTGCCACGAATTTTTTGAAGCTCGTGATGCCCGAAAGCGGAAAAGCGTCGCCGTAAGGAAGCACAACGACGTCAAATGCGTCTGCCGAAAGCACGCTTTCGTCCGCAAATTCTTTGACGTTCAGTTTCTTCACGTCGTAGCCCGCGTCGGTGTAAAGCTTGCACAAAGCCTCAACATCGGTGTCGGCGGCTCCCTCGGAGCCGGCAAGCACGTTATCGAACAGAACGGCGATCCTTATTTTGCCATTTTCGGCAGATGCAAACGGTGTCTGCATAACTACCCCTCCCAAAATGATGATTGTCAGTAAAAGAGAGACTATTTTTGCCGTCTTTTTCATTTTTACCTCCGATTCTCCGCATATCGCGGGTAAATATATACGTATTTTTATAATACTGCTTTTATATGTATATTGTCAATAATAAAATACGTTTTTCGGGCAAAAAAACATACATTATGCCGATCCGTTTTCCCTTGTTCCGTAAGTTCCGATGTAACGGCGCACCGTTTTTTCGCTTGCCGCCATAATTCCGTTTTCCTTTTCCGGCTTACGGCAGAAGCAATGTTCTGCTTGATTTTCACAGATGGTTATGATATTATACAGTTATAAAAATTATCTGAACGGCAGGGTGAATAATAATGGAAAACGGATCAAAAACATACACATACATTCTTGAAAAATCCGGGGAAACGAAAAACGTCAGGGTGACGAAGCTGTTCCGCACGATATGCGGGCAGGACGGCGAGGTTTTCGGTGACTTTCTGTTCCGCTTCGATGCCGTCGGCACTTGCAGCGTCTACGACAAAACGAGCGGGGATGAAATATCCTCGTTTCGCATCGACAAATACGATCTTCTCAGAATACACTCCAATTCGGTCTCTTTCGGGAACGAATACTATGACGAAAACGACGAATTCCCGCTGCTTTACACCAACGTATACAACAGTTATCAGACGTCGGAAGACCGTCTTGAAGGCGTCTGCGGCGTTTATCGCATAACGAGGAGCGGCAGCGTTTTCGCATCTTCTCTCGTGCAGGTGATAAAGATCGGCTTTACCGAAAACGTCCTGCTCTGGAAATCGTACCCGGGCAAAACGGACGTGCGTCCCTACGGCAACTTTGCCGTTGACAAGGACGGAAGCACTCTGTGGGCGTTCACTATGCGCGACAAAGAGAAGACCACGCGGTACTTTTCGTTCGCTCTGCCCAAGCTGAAAGACGGCGTTTACTGCGAAAAATACGGCTGCAGCGTTGTGACGCTTGAAGAAACGGACGTGAGAAGCAGTTTTGACGCGCCGTATTCAAACTTTTTGCAGGGAGCCTGCTTTGCGGACGGTCTGCTTTACTCGACCGAAGGCTTTACCGATTCCGTGTCGGCACCGGCAAAAATGCAGATCATCGACGTAAAGAATAAAGAAGTTTACGCGGTCCTGGATTTTTACTCCTACGGAATGAGGACGGAGCCGGAGTTCATTTCCGTCTGCGGCGGCAGGACTTACTACGCCGATGCCGCGGGAAACGTGTTTTTGCTTGAATTTATGTGATGATTTTTTGTTGCTTTTCGCAATAAAACGTGATATAATGTGATATAAATGTGGGAGAATGTGTATTTCTCCGCCATATACTCATTTCGGAGGTATTTACAATGTCAGAAGTAAAAGAGCCAAAATTCAAACGCTACCGCAACAGGAAAAAAGACTATCCCTATTACCACAGCTGTCCGATAGTACATTCGGTACGCGAAATAATCGACGTATGCTCCGAAAGATACGGCGACAAACCCGCCTGGAAATTCCGTGAAAACGGTGAGGTGAAGTCCGTTACGTTCAGAGAATTCAAGACGGAAGTCAATTCGCTCGGCACGGGACTTTGCGAATACGGCATTTCCGACAAGCATATCGTCATAATCGGCAACAACTGCTACAAATGGGCGCTTTCGTTCTACGCCGTCCTCGCGTCCGACGGTGTCGCCGTCCCCACCGACAATATGCTGCAGGAGGACGAGCTTGAATACATATTCAATTTCTCGGATTCGTCGGCGATAATATATTCAAAATCGGTAGAAAAAAAGATAATCTCTCTTGAAGAAAACGGAAAACTGCCGAACATCACCCTTTACATCTGTATGGACGAGCCGGCAAAGCGTGACGAAAAGCACATCTGTCTTGACGACATACGCAAAAAAGGGCGCGAGCTTTATCTTGCGGGCGACGCGCGCTACACCGATATCCTCCCCGATCCCGAAAGACTGTCGGAGCTTGTCTTCACGTCCGGCACCACGGGCAAGGCAAAGGGCGTTATGCACAATCAGCGCGCGATATGCTACGTCATCAGCCATTCGCCGGACATTATGCGCGTCGCGTACTCCTGCCTTTCCGTGCTTCCCTATTACCACACGCTCGAATCCACCTGCGGCATACTCGGTATGTTCCATTCGGGCAACACCAACCACATAAACGAAAACCTGCGTACCCTTATGCCCAACTTAAAGGAATACCGTCCGACAGACGTTCAGCTTGTCCCGCTTTTCGTGGAAAAGATGTACCGTTCGATCTGGAACAAGATAGAAGACCAGGGCAAGACGAAAAAGGTCAAGACCGCGATAAAGGTATCGAATTTCTTATTGAAATTCGGCATCGACCTCAGACAGCAGCTCTTTGCCGAGATACACGAGACCTTCGGCGGCAGACTGCTTGAAATAATCTGCGGCGGCGCGCCGCTTTCGCCCGAGATCGCCGATTTCTTCTATTCCATAGGCATCACGCTCTGCACCGGCTACGGAATAACCGAATGTGCGCCGATAATCACCATCACACGTCCCGAATTCCACGACTACAACTGCGTCGGTACGATAATGCCGGGTGTTGAAATAAAGATAGAAAACCCGAACGAAAACGGCGAAGGCGAGATCTGCGTCAAGGCTCCCAACGTGATGATGGGCTACTACAAGGACGAAGAAAAGACACGTCAGGCGATAGACTCCGACGGCTGGTTCCACACCGGAGACATAGGCAAGACCTACAAGGACAACCGTCTTTGCGTCACGGGAAGACTCAAAAACCTCATCATCCTGCCCAACGGCAAGAACATTTACCCCGAGGAGCTTGAATACAAGCTGCATCAGATGAGCGATCTGCTTGCCGAGATAGTCGTGCGCGAATTCCCCGGTCCCAACGGCGAAGCCGTCGTCGGCGCCGAGATATTCCCCGATCTTGCTTTTGCGAAAGCCAACAACATCACCGATGTCGAAGCGGAAGTGAAGCGCATAATCGACCTCTACAACGCGGATCAGCCCAATCACAAGGCGATAAAAGCGATCAAGATAAGAGACAAGGAGTTTGCCAAAACAACATCCGCCAAAATAAAGCGTGAATATACGAAGAAATGAAAACGAAGCGAATATTCATTCTGCTGCTTGCGCTCTGTATGATATCCACTCTGATAATGCCCTCCGCAGTGTCGGCGCAGAGCGAAAATATCGTAAAAGGGCTTGACTACACGATAGAATTCACCGCATCTACCGAAGGCTCGTACCGCAATTACGTCGAACACGGCGAAGAATTCGACATCGACAGCGGTATGATGCTCACCGACGGCAAATATGCGTCCTCCTCCCTTTCGGACAAGGGCTATTACCATGCTTTCCGTTCGGTGGGAAGAAGAGTGTGCTTTGACCTCGGATGCGAAATGCGGATAGACGGATTTTGCGGCAGCTTTTACAGTTACGGCGCAGGATCGGGCGTCTATACGCCGACTTATATGAAGCTGTGGCTTTCCGACGACGGCGAACACTACGTCTGCTGTGAAACGAAGGACGGCTACGAAACGTATACGCCGAGCGCAAAGAAAGTCAAACTGTCGCTTGAAGCGGAAAAGCCGTACAAGGCAAGATACGTCAAGGTAGAATTCGAGGTCGGCGTTTTCGTCTACTGCGACGAAATAGAGGTCTACGGAAAAAACGACGTTTCGGGCTGTCAGAGCGTCCCCGCATACACCGAACCGGTTGCCCCCGGAGTGTATCCGCAGGGAGAAGACCGTATGAACGGTGCTTCAAGCATTATCAAGATATACGACGGCTACTACACCACGCAGTCGAAAGCGGACAACACCGCCGAAGAGCTGCTGCCGTATATTTCTTATATGGAAAAAGGCAAGGTAGTCGATACGATGTTCGATACCGTGGCGTTCGTACCGTGTGCCGTCGAATACCCGTCGGGCGGCAGAATGGCTCCGTCCGACAATCAGCAGGGCGGAACGATGTCCGACTGGGAGCTTTACGCTTCCCATACCTTCAAGGAGGGCGCAAATCTTCACGCTCTCGATGAAGCGGCCGCGACACGCAACGAAGCCCTCGGGATAAACGAAAAAGTAAAGGTAATGCTCACCATTCCGTTTTCCCCGATGAGTTCAAAGCCGTTCGGCGACATAAACGGCGACGGCAAAAACGAGTATTCGCGTACCCTTGAAGAACGCGCGGCGATAGTGCGCTGGTATGTGGATATGGTATGCACGAAGTTCAGGGAATGCGATTTCAAAAACATCGAGCTTATCGGCTTCTATTGGATGCGTGAGGAGATGCCGTATCAGCTTTCGGATCACGAAGACAAGCTGATAGGCGAAGCGAAAAAAGCCATAGACGAGATACTGCCGGGCGGATGCCTGCTTTACGATCCGTTCTATCTGTCGCAGGGCTGGGACAGATGGGAAAGCTACGGCTTTGACGGAGCCGTGATGCAGCCGAACTTTGCTCACAAGGATTATTTCAAGGCGGAAATGCTCGAAGAATTCGCCTCGCAGATAAAAGAACACCGTGTCGGCGTCGAGATCGAGACCGCGGAGCCGAGCTATTTCAAGACCGCCGAAGCAAAAGAAAAAGGCGAAAACTACGAAAAATACCTTTTTTACGGCTGGAAAGACGGCTATATGAACGCGCTCCAGACGTTTTACCAGGGCGCAGGTCCCGGTACGATATATGTGCTTTATACCTCGTCCGATCCGTATCTGAACTATCTTTACAAATTGACCTATAAATTCATCAAAAAGACCTATTCCCCCGAAAAGATCGAGCTTTCCGTGGGCAATATCGCCGTCCGTCCCGATTCGTCGCAGAACACTTTTGCTTTGTCGTTCACGGAAAGCGATATTTACAAAGCGGATATTTCAGCGTCATCGGTGTCGCCTCACGGCAAAACGACAGTCCGCCCTTCAACATCCAAGCTCACCTATACCCCCGAAAAAGGCTTTACCGGCTGTGATAACGTCACCGTGGAACTGACCGACGCTTTCGGCAGAAAGAGCGAAACGTCGTTCAAGGCGATCGTCGGAAACGGCGCGTCGCTCGTGACGGGTATGCTTTCCGGCATCGGCGCCGCCGCAAAATGAAAAGAGGTACAAAATGAAAAAACTTGTTTGTCTTACGCTGTGCGTTCTGATCCTGATAACGTCGTTTTCGTTCGCTTCATCCGCCGAGGACGATATCATCACCGTCACCCCGACGGGAGTCAACACCTCGAGAAGCGAAAATGCGCTGATAATCTATACGCCCGATTTCGGCACCACGACCAATACCAACCAATGGGGAACGGAAGCCGTCGTTGACAAAACGGGTAAGATCATAAGAGTCACCACGTCCGGCAACGAAACGATACCCGAAGACGGGTTCGTCATTTCCGGTCACGGCACTAACAGCGACTGGGTGCGCGACAACGCCAAAAAGGATATGTACGCATCGTACAGACCTTATTCAAACACGCTCATCCTCTCGTCCGATCCCGTCATAACGCAGGATCTCTCATACACGATGACGCACTCCTACAATTCGATAAACGGTACGAGAGGCGAGAATCATATTGTAATATATACAAATTCCGGCAGAAAGACCGCCACCAACGATTGGGGATACGAAGTCACCGTCGTTGACGGACGGGTGACCGCTATGGGCGGCAACAATACGCTCGTTCCAGAAAACGGTTATGTCGTGTCGGGACACGGAACGTCACTGGAATGGCTCCAAGACAACGTGAAAATGGGTATGGCTGTCACCTACGACACGACCGCCAAGACCATCACGTTCAGTATGGACGACAATTCGTATATGCTCTTTATGAGTTCCGAGATCGCGTCCGCGAAAGAGACGATAGAAAAAGCAAAGGCGTCCTATATATTCGGCGACTATGATGCCGCCGAAAACGCCGTCAAAAAATGTGAAGAATACGCTTCCGCCTTCGCTTCCGCGACGGAAATGGCCGAGAAATACTCGTCTTTCAATGCTTTTAACGGAACGATAGCCGAAGCCTCGCTTTTCTGCTCCGAAAGCCGTCCCGTCGAAACACGCGGATGCTGGATCCGTCCCGTCGAAACGACTCACAAACAGGTTGCAAGCAAGGTGCAGCAGCTTTACGATGCGGGCATCAACACGATCTGCATCGAGACCAACTACAACGGTATGCTCATCTGCCCCGCTCCCGAAGGCTCACTTTGCGAACAGAACCCGCTTTTCCGCGGTTTTGACGTGCTGGACGCTTACATAAAGGAATGTCATTCGAGAGGAATGGAGCTTCATCTCTGGATGCCGATATTCTATTGGGGACACACGAACGGAACAGACCTTGCACGTTCCCCGTGGTACAAAAAGCCCGAATGGAGGAACATTTCCAACCTCGGCTACGACCATATCGTAAACAGCGACGACACGTTTTGTTTCCTCAACCCCGCGCATCCCGAAGTCAGAGCATTTCTGCTCGACCTTTACAGATACCTGCTCACGACCTACGAAATTGACGGCTTCGAGCTTGACTACATTCGCTACCGCGCCCGCGACAGCGAAGATTACGGCTACGATGACATAACGATAAAGGGCTGGCAGGAAGCCACGGGACAGACCGTGACTCCCAAAAACGACACGAGCGCCGATTATTGGGAAAGCTGGGTGCAGTACAGATGCGATATGGTAAACTCGTTCGTCGGAGAGGTCAGAAAGCTCTTTGACGAAGTATCTCCCACGACTCTGCTCTGCGCGGACGTCGTTACGAACCCCAAGGAAGCGAAAGAAACGGTTTACCAGGACTACACCGTATGGCTCGACAACGGCTGGATAGACCTGCTCAAGCCTATGTCGTATTACGACAGCGCGATCGCCTGCCTGCCCGACGTACTCGGTTACGCAAAGGGCGCGTTCGTCTCGGCAGGGCTCGGCGCGTTCGAGGCTGCGCTTACCCCCGAACATCTGCTTGTCCACGAAAAAGCTTCCGTTGCCTACGGCTGCGACGGTGTGACGTTCTTTGAATCGAACGCGGTCATCTCCAAGAATCTCGGCAGCTTCTTCGGCAAAGGCCCGTTCCGCAACGCGGCGGTCACTCCGTCTTACGACACACTTCAGAACGCCGTCACGATGCTGGAATACGCAAAACAGCGTATGGACGAGGTGATAGTCCCCTGCGGAGGTATGACGAACGATCAGAGAGCGGCGATCGTATCGGAAATCGACAAAATAATCGGCGATATCGAAAAGCTTTCTCCCGAAGAAGCGGCAGAAAAGATAAAGGCGATAAAAGTCGTCTGCACGGACGAAAAAGCTTCCTCCGTCATCTCTTCCGACCTCGATTACGTCGTAAGGATACTTACCCGTCTTCCCTTTATAAAGCACACCGAATACGTTGAAGAAACGAGCGAAGAGCTTTCGTCTTCCGACGAAGGATCATCGACGGAAGAAGAATCGTCAGGTGAAGAATCCGTCATTCCCGAAGAAAGCAGCATTTCCTCCGACGTTTCCGAAGCAAAAGAAAGCGGAAGCCGTACGGGAATAATAATCGCCGTCGCCGCCGCAATAGCAGTTATCGCCGTCGCCGCGGTAATAGTGATAAAGAAACGCAAAGGATAAAATACGACTGAAAAACGTGCTGCGAAAAAAACGCAGCACGCTTTTTTGAAGTAAGAAGTAATAAAGTAATAAGGAAGAAATAAAGTTTTCAGTTTTCAGTTTTCAGAAAGAGCGAAGTGAGAGCGAAGTGTTGAGAGTGGAGAGTGGAGTTGAGGTTATTATTTTCGCACCGTGTGCGAAAATAATTTCCTTAATTTGTAATTTGTCATTTTTTGTCTTGACATAAAATTTTGGATATGATAGAATTTAATCAAGGCAGTCGTAATACACGGTAGGCGGTTAGTCCTCTTTATCCTGAGAGGGCATCTTTTCGCCCTCGGAAAGGGGGCGGTGGAATGGTTACATACGAAGCTTTGTTCCTTTTTGCGACATTGATCGTAGCAATTATTGCACTTGTTGTAGATATAACAACAAAAAAGAAATGAACCGCCAATCTTCCAAATTTCGGTTCATTTCTATAAACTAAGTTTGGACTAACCGTCTATCAACGGCTGCCTTTTTCTATATTCATTATATGTTGCAAAAACGGTTTTGTCAAGATTTTTTTATTATTTTCGCACCGTGTGCGAAAATAATTTCCTTAATTTGAAATTTGTAATTTGTAATTTGACATTATTTTATCACAAAACGGCGCAGAATGTTTTTTTATCTATATTTATATCTATAAATGTTTACAAATTATATATATTAAAAGGCAAAACATACTTGACAATGCAAAAAAATATGTTACAATGTATTTTGTTATATTATTATCGGTCGGAGTCTGCAAAAGTGGAAAGAAAAATTTGTAAACATCTGAATATAGCGATCGACGGTCCCAGCGGGAGCGGAAAATCCACTCTTGCCAAAGGGCTTGCTTCAAAACTCGGTCTTGTGTATATCGACACCGGAGCGATCTACCGTACAGTCGGGCTTTACGTTCAGCGCAAAGACCTTGAAAGCACCGACAAAGACGGCATCGTCGCCTGCCTGCCCGAAATAGACATCACGATGAAGCTCGAAAACGGCGGAAGCGTTGTGTATCTGAACGGCGAGCGTATGGGCGACGAGATCCGCACACCGCGTTCATCCATCTATGCGTCCGATGTTTCCAAGCTTCCCGAGGTAAGGGCGCACGTCCTGTCTTTGCAGCGCGATATCGCAAGAGACAACGACTGCATTATGGACGGCAGAGATATAGGCACGGTCATATTGCCGGATGCCGACGTAAAGATCTTCCTTTTTGCGTCCGATGAAGCGAGAGCGCTCAGACGCTACGAGGAACTGCTTTCCAAAGGTCAGGCGGTAACGCTTGAAGAAGTGAAAAAAGATATGTCGTGGCGCGACGACAACGACAGAAACCGCGACGTTGCTCCCGCCATTCCCGCTTCCGACGCGGTATTGTTCGACAACAGCGGGCTTGACCGCGAACAGACTGTGGAAAAAGCCGCGGAAATAATAAGGGAAAAATTGAAGAAATGAGCACATACTCCGTTCTTAAATGTATACTCAAATATCCTTTCAGATTTCTTTACCGCGTAAAGATCGAGGGAGCGGAAAACGAGCCGGAGGGCGCGTATCTGCTATGTGCGAACCATTCGTCGCTCGTCGATCCGATACTTGTGACCGCGTCGCTGAAACAGAATCACAGATGGCTCGCAAAGCGCGAACTCACGAAAAATTGGTTTATGAAGTTCGTGTTCAAAGTAGCAAAGTTCATTCCCATCAACCGCAAAGGGCTTGACACCCCCGCGATACGCGAATGTATCAACGCCATCGAAAGCGGTACGAGCGTGGGCATTTTCCCGCAGGGGACGCGTATGAGACGTATCGAGCCGCAGCCGGATCAGGCTCTTTCGGGAGTTTCGCTCATAGCCTGTATGGCAAAAGCGACGGTGCTGCCCGTTTCGATAGTGACAAAGCGCCGCCAGCCCGGTATTTTCAGAAAAACGCGCATCGTCATCGGCAAGCCGATAACGTACGAGGAATACACGTCGGTAACGGATACGCGCGACAAGCAGGCGATGACCGAGTATCTGTTCGGGAAAGTATGTGAGAAGTT
>JAZUKE010000008.1:0-9992 GCA_045643125.1 Eubacteriales bacterium | reverse complement strand
TCCTGAATTCTGTCACACATCATTGACAAACCAACAATTTTATTCTCGCGTCACGGAACATAAAGCATCTGCAAGACAAGGGCAGCGAGGATGTCTTTTTGTATCCTTGTGGGAGGATCGAGGAGCCTTGCTCCGGAAACGGAGTCGGCGGATATGATGAGTTTTGCCTTGTCAAGCTCTGACAACACCCTTTGGCACTTCTACTCTTTCATTTGCAGCAAGCGGCATGACGCACCTCCAAACCAGTGTACAATACAATAATGTATAGTATAAGTATACTATACTGTAAAGAAAAATGCAAGCATTTTCTTGCCCCTTTCTGTATTATTTCCTGTACTTTTTCGCTGCTTTTTTGAAGTAGAGTATACTTTTTGAAAAATTTAGGTTTCAACCGATTTTGCGCAAAAAAGCCCTCGACTTCTGACTGCTGCCAAAAAGGAATGAAGCGTTTGCTTCGCAAACATGAAGCGGCAGCGCTGCCGCCATGAAGCGCTCACTTCGTTCGCATGAAGCGAAGCGCACCGGTTCTTTTCCGTGTGGCGAAGCCACGCTTCATAGGGCGTAGCCCTGCTTCATTTTTCATGCACCGCAGGTGCGCTTCATTGTAAAAAACCTCTTTTGTCTGGTAGACAAAAGAGGTTTTTTACATGGTGGGGACTACAGGGCTCGAACCTGTGACCTCCTGCTTGTAAGGCAGATGCTCTCCCAGCTGAGCTAAACCCCCGTTGCCGTTCTTTTGAATCGGCAAGTGATAATATACCACAGTGTTGTCAATTTGTCAACACTTTTTCGATAAAAAGTTTTTTTATTTTTTCTTTTCCTTGTTCAGTCTATCTCAAATGACGCGATCATCGACTCGAAATCGGCGAGATACTTTGCGTGGTCGGCTTCGTCTCCGCAGAACACGACCGAGAAAACGTACCCGTCCGCGATGGCGGCGTATTGGGTATAGACGTATTTTCCGCCGTCGAAGGACAGCGAATAGTCCTTTCTGCAGGCAGGCACCTTGCCGAGCTTATACTCCGTCCCGTCGTGACCGTCGATGAGGACGTAGCCCGAGAACGTGGCTTTTATCTCCGCTTCGTACTCCTCCCAGAACTGGTTTGCGCCGTAGGACGATTTTTCGGTCGGGAGCGAGAACGCCTGAACGGTGACGGACGCTTTGGAGTCGCTTCTGCACACCGAGATAAGCCCGTCTTCACGTTCGATGCCCCAGCCTGCGGGGTAGTCGAAGCGGAAATCCTTGTTGACGCTTTCGGCTTTTCCGCCGTTATAGTCGATGACCTTGCTTTCGGCAGGGACGATATCGACGAATTCGATGTATTCGATGACAGCCGAAACGACGGCGGTATCGACGTCGAAGACCTCCTCCGCGGAGGTGTATGTAATGACGTAGATCCTTTCGTTTGCGCGTACCGCAAAGTTGCAGGAACGGTACAGAGCATCGCCCACGTTGTAAACGTAAACGTAATTGGTACCGTCTTTGCCGCCGACCTTTGCGGGGAGGTTGTCCTTTTTGATGATGAAACCCGGGATATCGTTGCATTTGAGATACTCGACGGCGTATTCAAAAGCGTCGCCGGCGTATTCGACGGAACGTATCATAATCGTTTCGTTGGTCACGCCGTCGGCTTTGGCGGGAGCCTGGAGCAGGACGGTGTCGGTGTTCTGCGCGACAAGCCACGAGCTGTCGTACCAGCAGACGAACCCGAGGTCTTCGCGGTTCAGCTTATTCATTTCGTCCTTTACGTTTCCGCTGCCCGTGCAGGAGGAGAGGGCGAGAGCGAGGACAAGGATAATGGCGAGAAGTTGGGCTTTTTTCATAGGGAGTTCCTTTCGAGAGTGTTGTATGGTGCGGCGTCCTCGACGCACCGGAAAAAATTGATAATTTCCTTGATTTGGGATTTGGAATTTGGCATTTTTTTCTTGACATAAATTGTCGGATATGTTAGAATCTTCTTAAGGCAGTCGTAATACACGGTAGGCGGTTAGTCCTCTATTTTTAGAGGGCATCTTTTCGCCCTCTGGAAAGGGGGCGGTGTAATGATAACACTTACGGAAGTAATTTTGTTGCTTTCTTTAATAGTTGACATCATAACGCTCGTTATATACTTAACGAAAAAGAAATAAACCGCCCATGTCCAATAGCGCGGTTTATTTCATAAACGCAATCTTGGGCTAACCGTCTATCAACGACTGCCTTCTTCTGTATCTATTATACTTTGAAAAAACGGCTTTGTCAATAGAATGTTATTAAAAAGTGTTTGAGGGAGTAAATTCTTTCTGAAAACCGAAAACTCATTTTTCAGATTTACAAAAATAATCGCCTCAACGTGCGAAGCACACATCACGTTGCCGAAGGCAACACATCACACGCCGAAGGCGTGCATCACGTTGCGAAGCAACGCATCACTTCGCGTAAGCGAACACTTATCCTTTCCATCCTCCGTCAACGGGGATGACGGCGCCCGTTATATAGGACGCACTTTCGGAGGCGAGGAAAGCCACGGCGTCGGCGACGTTTTCGGCTTTTCCGAGCGATTCGAGCGGGATGCAGTCAACTATATCGCGGACTTCCTCCAAAGAGAGGTTCGCGTTCATATCGGTGTCGATGATCCCGGGGGTGACGCAGTTCACCCGGACGCAGGAGGGTCCGACCTCTTTTGCAAGCGCTTTGGTAAGCCCGATCAGGGAAGCTTTCGACGCCGAATAATCGACCTCCATAGAGCCGCCGACGTCTCCGAACACCGACGAAATATTGATTATCACGCCGTATTTGTTGTTTATCATATCGGGCAGATAGCGGCGTATCATATTGAGAGGACCGAAAAGGTTCACGCCGTAAAGACGGTTTTCCTCGTCCTCCGTCACGTTCTGGAATATTTCGCGCAGAGAAACGCCCGCGTTGTTGACGAGAACGTCGACGTACCCCGTCTTTTCGTAAAGGGAGGAAACGTCCGACTTTGACGAAACGTCGCTTAAAAACATCCGCACGCCCTGTTTTTCGAGCTGTTTTGCCTCGTAGTCGGAATTTACGAACGTGCCGTAAACCTCGTGACCGTCGGATGCGAAGCGTTCGGCGATCGCTCTGCCGATGCCGCGTGTCGCGCCCGTTACCAATACTTTCATATATCAGCCTCCACGATGACCGGGATTATCACCGGTTTTCTCTTTGTGCGCTGAGTGATGACCGACGCGAGATCCTCACGCATCCGCATTTTGAGGGCTTCAAAATCGTTCATTCCCTTGTCAAGACTGCGTTCGAGCGAGCGGAGCGCCAGCTTTTTAAGCTCGTCGAGAAATTCCGTGGACTCCTTTGCATATACGAATCCGCGTGTCGATATCTCCGGCTCGGCGACTATCGTTCCCGACGCGATATCCACCGACGTGAACACGATCAGCACGCCGTCTTCGGCAAGACGCTTTCTGTCGCGCAGTACCGAAAGCCCCACGTCGCCGACACCGTAGCCGTCCACCATAACCTGACCGGACTGGACTTCGCCTTTCACTTCAAACGTCTTTTTGCCAAGCTCTATCACCTTGCCGTCTTCGGGGATGATGACGCGCTCCGACGGCATACCAAGCTCTTTCGCAAGCTCGGCGTGGCGTTTGAGATGACGGTATTCGCCGTGAACGGGGATGAAGCAGTCGGGACGTGTGAGCGAATGTATGAGCTTCAGCTCTTCCGCGCAGGCGTGCCCCGAAACGTGTACCTCCGTCACCGCGTCGTTTACGATCTCGACGCCGCGTTTAAGCAGTTCGTTTATTATGTTGATTATCAGTTTTTCGTTGCCGGGTATCGGGGAGGACGAAAGTATCACGAGGTCGCCCTTGCCGACGGATATCTGGTTGTGTTCGCCGAACGCCATACGGTAGAGCGCCGACATCGGCTCGCCCTGGCTGCCCGTCGTGATTATCGTCACCTTGTTCGGCGGCAGTTTTTTCAGCTCCGAAACGTCGGCGAGTATCCCGTTCGGGATATCCATATATCCCAGCTTTATCGCGGTGCTGACGATGTTCACCATAGACCTGCCGGTCAGCACGACGCGCCTGCCGTACTTTGCCGAAATGTCGATTATCTGCTGTACGCGGTGTATGTTCGAGGCGAACGTCGCCGCGACGATGCGCTTGTCCTTGAGCGCGAAATAGCGTTCGAGCGAGTTGTAAAGGCGCGATTCGGACGGAGTGTAGCCGTTTCTTTCGACGTTGGTCGAATCGCACAGCAGCAGCCTTACGCCCTTGCTGCCGAGGATCGCAAATCTCTGCAGGTCGATCGTCTCACCGCCGACTGGCGTGTGGTCGATCTTGAAATCTCCCGTGTGGATCACTCTGCCGACGGGCGTTTCTATGCAGAGCGCGACGGCATCGGGTATCGAATGGGTGACGGCGATGAATTCCACGCTGAAAACGCCGATCTTCACCGTCATTCCCGCGCTGACCTCGACGAGGTCGGCGTAGTCGAGCAGGTCGTGTTCGTCGAGCTTGTCTTCGAGTATGCCGAGCGTCAGCCGCGTTCCGTATACGGGGGCTTGCAGACGCTTGAGGAAATACGGTACCGCGCCTATGTGGTCTTCGTGACCGTGGGTGATGATAAGCCCCTTGAGCTTGTCGCTGTTTTCTTCGATATAGGTCATATCGGGGATGACAAGGTCAACGCCGAACATTTCTCCGTCCGGGAACGAGATGCCGCAGTCAACGACAATCATATCGTCGCCGTACTCGAAAACGGTCATATTTCTTCCTATCCCGTTCGTCCCTCCGAGCGGGATTATTTTGAGTTTTGTTTTTTCTTTAGACATTTATTTAACCTCTGTTTTTGGGTGTCAGTTGATTCTGCAAACGGCTTTGACGGTGTCAATAACGCAAAAAAATCATATTATGTACAAAGCGGAAAATTTTTGGTGCATTTGTCACGAAAAATCCGATTTGGGCAAATCGGGTATTGACTAATCAAGCCGAATATGATATTCTGTTAAAGGGGAGTGATTTCCCCTTTCGCGGGTTCTCCCTTATGTGGTTTTTGAATTTTCGGAGCGGCTGTCGCCGCGTATAGATAAATCTGAAAGGTCTTTTTTATGGAACATATAGTCATCAACGGAGGCAGTCGGTTAAGCGGCAAGATCACCGTCAGCGGGATGAAAAACGCGGCGCTTCCGATCATTTTTGCCAGCATCCTTGCCGAGGATGTCTGCGTTATCGAAAATCTGCCAGAAATAAAGGACGTTACCTCTTCTCTTGAAATACTCCGCGCAATGGGTGCCGAGATCGAAATGCTCGACCGCACCACCGTCAGAATCGACACGACTCACATAATCTGCGGCAGCGCTCCGTACGACCTTTCGACGAAGCTCAGAGGCTCTTACTACGTCCTCGGTGCCGAAATATCACGTTTCGGCAAATCAAGGTCGGCGGTCCCCGGCGGGTGCGACTTCGGCGTGCGTCCGATAGACCTGCACATAAAAGGCTTTGAAAGTCTCGGAGCCGAGGTCTGCATAGAGGACGGCTGTATCGCCTGCGACTGCCACGGCAGACCGGTCGGGTCCCCCGTGTATCTCGATATCGAATCCGTCGGCGCCACGATAAACATAATGATGGCTGCCTGCAAGGCGGAAGGCGTCACCACCATCGACAACGCCGCAAGAGAACCGCATATCGTTGACCTTGCCAACTTCCTCAACGCCTGCGGAGCAGATATCACCGGCGCGGGCACCAATGTAATAAAAATAAAGGGCGTAAAACAACTTCACGGCGTGACCTACGCCATAATCCCCGATATGATCGAAGCGGGAACTTATATGATCGCCGCCGCGGCGACAAAATCGCGTCTCATCATCGACAACGTGATCCCCAAGCACCTCGAATCCGTCACCGCAAAGCTTATCGAAATGGGCTGCTCCGTTGAAGAGGGCGACGAACAGGTGATAGTTGACGGCAGATGCGAACTGCGTCCCGTCAGGATAAAAACGCTTCCGTATCCCGGATTCCCCACGGATATGAATCCGCAGATGGGCGTGCTTATGTGCCTTGCCAACGGCACGAGCATTATGACCGAGGGCGTCTTCGACAACCGCTTCCGCTATACTGCCGAGCTTGCCAAAATGGGCGGTGAGATCACCGTTGACGGCAGAGTGTGCAAGATCGAGGGCAAAGGCTCGCTCAAAAACGCCGTCGTAAAGGCGGTCGATCTGCGCGCCGGCGCGGCAATGGTCATCGCGGGGCTTGCGGCAGAAGGCAGAACCGTCATTGAGGATATCAGATACATCCAGCGCGGATATGAAGACATCGTGGGCAAACTCTGCGGAGTCGGCGCGGATATCTTCCTTGAAGAAGTGCCGGAAGCTTAAACTTTTTCAGACTCTCATCGGCTTGAAGCCGATAAGATCGGATGAAACGCAGTAAAGCCGCGTTCCGCCGAGTACGGTATCGAGACTTTCGCATCTGACACCGTGCAGGTGTCCGTAAAAGCAGCGCTTTATACCGTGTTTTTCAAGCACGTCGGCTATCGGGGAACATACATTCCCTTTGTACGACGGCGGATAATGCAAGAATACGACTATCTCGTTTTCGGGATAGTCTTTTTTTAACCTTTCGGCGTCGGCAAGCGAAAGCTCAAGACGTCCCGCCTCACGCAGGACGATCTTTTCGTCGTCGGCGGAATAGTTGTCGTCAAGCATCCAGCCGCGCGTGCCGCAGACTATGTAGTTTTCGACGGCGTAGGCGTTGTTGAAAAGAAAAGATATCGTGTCGAGCTTTTCGCTTTTGATAAACGCGTTCAGCTTTTTCATCGTCTGCCACCAATAGTCGTGGTTGCCCTTGCCGATGATCTTTCTGCCGTTCAGCGAATCGACGAATTTAAGGTCTTCAAAAGTCGAGCCGAAGTCCATCCCCCACGAAATATCGCCGGGAATGACGACGGTGTCGTTTTCCTTTACCGTGCTCTGCCAATTCCTGTATATTTTTTCGGTGTGGTTTTCCCATCTTTCGCCGAAAACGTCCATAGGCTTGTCGGCGCCGAACGACAGATGCAGGTCCGAAAGAACGTAAAGAGCCATCAAATACCTCTTTTTGTTTGTACTTGTGTATATTTTTCTCATTGTCGGGCAGAATTATAACTGACAATGAAGATAAAGGAGCAAAAATTATGGATAATCAAAACAAAGAAACCAAAAACACCGGCGTTATCTGTTCCGTAAAGCACTGCGCGTATCACGACGGAGCAAACTGCTGTACGGCAAAGAAAATATCGGTAGGTCCTTCGTCTGCGACCTGCTGTTCCGAAACCGTCTGCGCCACTTACAAGGCAAGGGACATCGGTTAAGCAAAGTCGATCACGGCGTCACCGAGCGACGACGGAGAAATGACGTCGGAAAATCTTTCTTTTTCGTTTCTTATGCCGTTTATCGGTGCGGGAACGGGGAGAGAAGTGAAAGCGGACAATTTATCGACGGCGTCAAAGCCGTTTCCGCTTTCCACTCCGAGCGACGCGCATACGGCAGGCGCGAACTTGAACGGCGACGCGGTGGAAACTATCATCATAGGTGACTTGTCGCCCGTTTCTTTTTTGTATCTGTCGGCGCAGAAGGACGCCACGGCGGTGTGCGTGTCTATCAGATAATCATTCCCGGTATAAACACGTTTGATCTCCGCCATACATTCGTTTTCGTTTGCAAAGTATGCGGCAAAATCATTTCTTATGACCGCCATATCGGCGTCGTCAAGGCGGAAAACGCCGTTTTCTTTAAGCTCTTTCATATAAAGCGCGGTCTTTTCGGCTCCGCAGACAAGGTAAATGAGGCGTTCGAGGTTGGACGAAACGAGGATATCCATAGAGGGCGACGCGGTAACGCGGAAATCGCGCCGTCTGTCGTAAACGCCCGTGTTGAAAAAGTCGGTCAGCACGTTGTTGCTGTTGGAAGCGCATATAAGTTTTCCGATGGGAAGCCCCGCCTTTTTCGCCATATAGGCGGCAAGGATGTTGCCGAAATTCCCGGTCGGCACGGTGATGTTGCAGACCTTTCCGTCCTTTGCCATATCAAGGCTCGCGGACACATAGTAAGCCACCTGCGGCACAAGACGCCCGAAGTTTATCGAGTTTGCCGACGAGAAGAAGCAGCCTTTTCCGCTTATGGCGGAAATCGTCTTTTCGTCGTTGAACAGCGTCTTGACGCCCGTCTGGCAGTCGTCGAAATTGCCGGTCACGCCGACGACCTTCACGTTTTCGCCCTTTTGCGTGAGCATCTGCTTTTTCTGTATCTCCGAAACGCCGTCGTTCGGGAAGAAAACCATTATTTTGGTGCGTTTTACGTCCTTGAAGCCCTCGAGCGCGGCTTTGCCGGTGTCACCGGACGTCGCAACGAGGATGAGCGCGTCGCCGCCGATGCCCGATTTTTCGATTGAAAGGGAGAGAAGCCGCGGCATAAGCTGAAGTGCAAGGTCTTTGAAAGCGCAGGTCGGCCCGTGGTAAAGCTCAAGAAAACTGTCGTCACCGAAAACGCGGAGCGGAGCGGCACCGACGGGGAAGTGTGACGCGGAATACGCGGCGTCACAACTTTCGAGCAGCTCGTCGTAAGTGAAATCCGTGAGATATTTTGACAGCACCTTTGCGGCACGTTCGGCATAGGGCGCTTTTTTTATGTCTTCAAGCTCCTTTTCGGTGAACGAAACGGCGTCTTCCGGGAAGAAAAGACCACCGTCGGGCGAGATGCCGCGGCGGATGACGTCGCAGGAGGAATATTTTGTTTTGCTTGTGTCACGGGTAGAAACGAAATACATAGTATCACCTTGTTTGGATTTCAAAAAAATTTTTAATATAATTTATGGTTTTGTTCTGCATAGCCCTGTCCATATAGACCTCGGCAACGTCGAACCGCGTCTTTCTGACGTGGCGCAGTACCTGTTCCCGACGTAAAAACGACCACACCGGCACGCTTTTGTACTTCATCTGTTCATAAGCGAAGCCGTAGTAGGCGCTTTTTATGCGTCTTTGCTTTTCGGCGGTGACGGCATCGGCAGGTGAACCGAAGGCGTCGCTGCTCCGCGTTTTGACCTCGACTATCGCAAGCACGCCGAAACGGTAGGCAACGATGTCAAGCTCTCCGCCGCGGGAGCGGTAATTGCGGGCGATCACGCGCCAGAGCCGTTTTTTGAGGTACGAAGCGACGGCTTCTTCACCAGCTTTGCCAAATGTCGAACTGTTCAATGGCATCACCGAGCGTCTTTCTCAAAAAAGATTTTCTGTGGACGGGCGCAGGCCCGTTCTTCAATATCGCGGCTTTGTGCTGTTTTGTGGCGTAGCCCTTGTTTTTGGTAAAGTTGTAACCGGGGTAAAAGCGATCCATTTCCGCGCAGTATCTGTCACGCTCGACCTTTGCGAGTATCGACGCGGCGGCGATGGACGGCGATTTTGCGTCGCCCTTGACGACGGGGACGGCTTTGATCTGAAAATCCCTTGCGATATTGCCGTCGATGAGTGCAAGGTCGGGAGTTTTGCGGAGCGCGGCGATGGCGCGGCGCATAGCGAGCATAGACGCATTGAGGATGTTTATGGCTTCTATCTCGTAGACTTCGGCGTGGGCAACGGCAAAGTCCACCGCTTCGCGGCGGATGATGTCGTAAAGTTCTTCTCTTTTGGATTCTTTCAGCTTTTTGGAGTCGTCAAGCCCCTCGATTACAAGCCCTTTCGGGAGAATGACGGCAGCCGCAAATACGGGGCCCGCGAGCGGTCCGCGTCCGGCTTCGTCGCAGCCGCAGACAAGTTCGCTTCCGGCGTCGTACCAGGTGTTTTCGATGTCCCAGGTCAGCATAATTATTCCTCCCAAACGTAGTTGTTTCGCTTGCGCGAAAATGATATATTGCCTTACGGCAATATGATATACGCCTACGGCGTATGATATATCGCTTGCGCGATATGATATGTGCTTCGCACATTGAGGTGATTATTTTCACGACACGTCGTGAAAATAATTTCCTCAACTCCACTCTCAACTCTCAAC
>JAZUKE010000007.1:0-7680 GCA_045643125.1 Eubacteriales bacterium | reverse complement strand
TATACGCCGAAATACTTTCAAGCTTGCTTCCCGAAGCAAAAGTGAAAGAGTTCAGTCTTGTGCATCCTTCAAAAGCATACTGCGCCATTGTGGAAACATTAGGCGGAACACGGAAGCTCGTTATTCCCGTATACGCAAATGCCGCATACGATATACGCGGAAGCTTTGAGGTGTCATTAAAGCTGATTGTCCAACAGTTATAGTCGTACGCGAAGGCGTAGTTGGATATCTGTATAACGTTATCGGGAATGTTAAGGTAAGCGAGATTTATGTTATTCGAAAAAGCATAACGCTCGATATACGTCAAAGATTCGGGAAGGTTGTATGTGTAAATATTCTCGCAGTCATAAAATCCGTATTCACCGACGGTTTCGAGTTTTTGCGGCAGTTCAACCGAGGTCAGATTCCACGAGCCGTAGAAAGCGCAGTCGCCTATTTTGGTTACTGTGCTTTCGATAGTATAGGACGAATCTTTACGTCCCGCGGGATATTCGTATATCTCGGTTTTGTCGGGGATATAAACAACGCCGTCGATGTCGATATAGTGAGTGTTTGCATCGTCAACGAATATGTTTTCAAGACTGTGACAGGACGCGAACGCGCCTACGCCGAGCGAAGAAACGTTTTTGGGGATAGTGACTTCCTTAAGTCCGCTTGCTTCAAAGGCAAACGCACCGATAGCTGTCAAGCTTTCGGGAAGTGTTATGGATTTCAAGGAAGTACAACGGTAAAACGCTCCTGTTCCCGTACTTTCGGAATTATTACCGCCGCCGATAGTGTTCAGTACGCTGTTTTCGGCAAATGTCACGCTTGAAAGGTTGTAGTTGAGCGCAAATGCATCTCCTCCTATTGTGACTACTCCCGAAGGAATATCAATGGAACGGATATCGTCCTTACAGAATGTACTGGTGTCAATAAGGATGAGCTCGGAACCCTCTTCAAATGTGACACTTGTGAGTGCGAAACAATTTTCAAATGCGCCGCCGTGCATAAAATCATAAAGTAAAGCTTGTACTTTCTTCGGAATGGTTATCGAAGTCAGCGAAATACAGTAATTGAAAGTACCTGCTTCAATGGAAGTAAGACTGCTGCTGAGTTTTACTTCCGTAAGCTTGGTGCAGGAAGCAAACGCACTTTTACCGACAGCAAGTATACTGTCAGGCATATTGACCTTCGTAAGCGAAGACATAGTGAATGCTTTTTCGCCGATAATTTCCGTATTTGCAAAGTCTATCTCGTTTAACTTCGCGTAAGCAAACGAATAAATGTCTATCATCGTCGTTTCGTCGGGGACGGTGAAGGTTTTAGCCGTCTTCCCTGCCGGATATGCAACAATCGTGCTTTTTGTCTTGTTATAAAGTACGCCGTTTTCGGCGGTAAACGCAGTATTTCCTTTGCGGACGGTGAAATTCATAAGCGACGTACATCCCACAAACGCAGAGCCGTTTGCGCTTGTCACGTTCTGAGGAACTTCAAACGCCAAAAGTCCGCAGTTTTGGAAAGCTCCGTTGCCTATCGTGGTAAGCTTGCTTCCGTTACCGAAAGTAACTTCATAAAGACGCGCATCGTTTGCAAATGTAGCTTCCCCTATTATTTTTACTCCGTCGGGGATAGCCATTTCGGTGAGGTTTGAGCAGTTTGCGAACGCCTGAAGTCCGATATTCACAAGCCCGCTCGGAAGATTGATCTGACGGAGCCGTGTCTGACCCATAAACGCAAAGTCGCCGATAGATGAAACAATACGTCCTTCGATCTTATCCGGTATCGTGATATATCTTCTGTGTCCCGTGTATGAACGAATTTCCACAGTTCCGTCATCAAGAATGACGTATGTATACGGAAGCACGTCGTCTTCGTTGCCCCAGTTTGCGTACAATGTCAAATCAGTCGTGAACTTGTCAGTATACCAATTAAGCTCGTCTTCAACATGGATATCGTAATACCAGCCGTCGAATACCGCGTAAAGACGTTCCGGTTCGGGGATGGTTTGAAGCGTATGATTGCGGATAAATACATATTCGAGATCGTCCACTTCATCGGTCAGCATATCGAACGTGACTTTTCCGCGTTCTTCGAGTATCAGCGCTGATATATCAAGTGCGCCGTATCCGTAGTAAAAGTCTTCACCGAGTCCGCCGAGGTCGTATGACGAAGCATAAAGGAGTTCTACAACGTCTTCAAACTCCATATTCCAATTCTGCTGTCTGAGCAGAGCAACCGAAGCGGCAACAATGGGAGATGAAAATGATGTTCCGTCTATTGTCCTGTAAGTGCCGCCTATGGCTGTGGTATACACCGTACCGGGAGCGACTATATCGCTGTTATCACCGAAGTTGGAGTATGCAGAAAGTTCCCAGCTTCCGTCGGCAAGTGCGCCGACACCTATGCAGTTGGGGTCTGCCGCCGGATATGTAAGTCCGGACGTTGCATCGTTTCCTGCGGCGGCAACGCAGATAACGTCGCTGTCAACGGCGAGGCGGAGTGCTTCGGAAAATACATTAAAAGGAGAACCGAAAGACATATTAACAACGTCGGCGTCGCGTTCTATGGCGTAGTAAAGTCCGAACACAAGGTCGGACGAACGGAGAAAGCTTCCGTCCGCATTACATTCGCATTTGATAACGATAAGTGTTACATTCGGTGCGATACCTACGATACCGTTTCCGTCCATAGACGCTGCGATAACGCCGGCAACAGACGTACCGTGTCCCTGCACGTCTTCGACAAGCGACCAGTCGTTTCCGTAGTCTTTTACTATTTTGTCTTCCGTGGCATTGTATGAATAGTTCGATATCTTACCCGCAAATTCGGGGTGATGCGTGTCTATGCCCGTATCAATGACCGCAACGGTGATCCCGTCGCCTTTATACATATCCCATACGTTCTGCATATTGAGATAGTCAAGGTAGGATTGATTGGAATAAAGCGTATCATTTACCGTATATCTCGGAGCAACTGCCGGATGGGTTTCGACGTCAGCTTCTTCATCTTCGATATCGCTGACGGAAGCATAGAGGTCAAGAGAAAACTTCTCAAGAAGTTCTCTGTTTTCGTCGTTGTTATATATATCTTCGACTGTCACGCCTTCGGGGAGCGTGAGCGTGGCAAAGCTGCCGTTGGAGGTTATACGCAGCTTTGCTCCCAGCTTTTCAGCAAGCAGTTTTGCCGTAGACGGATTGGTATTCCGCAGAACGATGCTCTGCGTGTCGTACTGACCGTCGTACCGTTCAAGCTCTGTTATCGCCTGCTTCTGTATCTTGTCAAGCTCCTTCTCGCGGACTATATCTTTTACGATGAAAAATACCGATACGAGAACAAGCGCGCAGGTCAAAGCTATAGCCGATATTTTAAGCCACGTTTTTTTACTTATGTTTGACATATTCTGCCCCTCTGTACTATTTTGATTCTGATTTTGTACACGGTGATATTACTTCTTTTTGCGTTTCAAATGCCGGAAAAGAAGCGCCGCACCTGCGGCGATCAACGCCGCTCCGCCGAATATAAGTGCTATTTCCTTATTTGATATCTTTTGGCTTTCTTCTGTTGATTCGGATATGTTCTTGCTTTCGTGATCAGCTGAATCTTCTTCAGACGAAGTTTCTTTTATTTCCGGTTCCTCATTCGATTCTTCCGACGATTCCTTTATTGATATTTCAGATACATCGGTCATTTCCGCTTCAGTTGTAATATCTTCATTTATCGGTTCGCCGTAAATGCCGTAACCTTTTATTTCCGAATAAGTCAGATTGTAGCTTTTGTATGCCACGCTGTTTCCCGCATTTCCTTCGACGGTATATACTTTTTCGTCGTCAACGTTCACGACAAGGCCGACGTGATCGCCGTGTTCGCCGGGATCCACCATATTATAAGGTGCATAATCAAATATTATCAGGTCACCGACCGACGGAGTGTATTCGGACTTCCAGCGGAATTCAAGACCGAAATCGCTTGTCGTGGCAAAAGTCGAATTCCTGATTATATTTTTCGGTATCTGTGCCTGCCGTGCGCACCAACTAATAAACATAGCACACCACGCGTCCTGAAGACCGTACCAATATCCGTATTCGGTATAATTGTCATTTCCGCTCGTATTTCCGCCGCCAAGTTCGGAATCGCTGTTGCCCTCGTGATAGCCGACCTGCGAAAGCGCTACTCTCGCTATGTCCGCGTGATAGTTTCCGGTAAGTACGACGTTTTTGAGCTTTGTATAATACAAACTTTTTCTGTAAGGTTCGGAAGGCATATAAGTCGGTTCAAGCGCGTACATAGTAAACATCTCCATTGATAATAATACAATCGCTAAAGCAAAGGATATCAAATGCTTTATTGTTCTTTTCATAAATTATCACTACCTTATCAGTTTATATTAAACCACATATTTGTCAAAAAATCAATATTTCGTTGACATTCTTTTGGTAATATGTTATATTTTATCTATAAATTTTCAGCCGAGGTATAAATTATGAAGCTTTTGATATTGTCAGAACAAAATACAGACCTTTCGGACATTCTCGAAAAAACCGTTGAAGCAAAAATCGTTTCTTTGGCGGACGCCGAAAACGAGGTCATTGAAGGCTACGACGCATACTGCGTTATTTCAAACGGAAAACTGCTTTCTCCGTCGCTTCGCGTAAAGATCGAAAACGAAGTCAAAGCCGGCAAGAAGATACTGACCGTTGCGCTTCCGTCGTTTTTTGATATTTATTCTGCTTCCGCCGTCACGACAACGAGAAGCAGGCTCGTATGTGTCTGTGAAAACATCGACGGATTTGAGATCGGCGATATTCTTGACGACGAAAGCAATCTGACCGATCAGCCGTATTGGCTGCCGTCGGACGCGAAGCCTGTTTTCGTTTACAAAACGCATCTTATCGCGCACCGTCATACTTCGGCAAAACGTGATGACATACTTAACGATTCAAAACACGGTATCTGGATGTGCGGGGACAACGTTATGATGACGTCTTTCCGTATTGCCGACTTCAATAAAGCACGTTTTGCTCCGAGAGACGATTGGAAAAAGCTGATAAAATATATGGTAAAATGGCTTACGGGAAGTGATATTTCCTGCTATCCGGAACCGATATGTACTTACGACAATTCTCAAAACGTCCTTGACGCTGCCGAAAGAGGCGTAAAATGGCTTAAACAATTCCTTGTCCTCGACGGATATTCCGGCATACGCGAGGGACTTCGCCACGAGGTCACATATAACGGAGAACAACTCCTTGCCGATGCCATAAGAACGGATTGCAGCGGCGAAGCGTCGGGCGCGTTCGAATTCTATTCACGTCTTTCCGGCGACGTGCAGTCGCGTGAAATAAGCAGAAGACTCAAAGATTTTGTTTTTGCGCCTATGCAGATAAAAGGCGGTCTCTTTGACGGTATGCTCCGCTGGACCGACAGCGCATGGGGCGTATGTTATCCCGACGACGCGGCAAGAGCGATGATACCGACTCTTATGGAAAATTATTTGTTTGATGAAAAAACACACGAAGCCGAACTTAAAAATGCTCTCGACTTCCTCGTTAAACTCACAAGCAGGGACGGCACGCCGAAAGCGCGCTTCGACTGTCTGAATGCCACCGAAGAAACGATGTCTTCACTTTCAAATGCCGATTCCGGCTATCCGAGCGCACACTATTCGGCGTATTATCACGCTTCGCTGCTCCTCGGCTATTACTGCTTTGGCAACGAAATATATCTTGATACCGCAAGACGCGGACTTGAAACGCTTATGTCGCTTTATCCCGACACAAAGAGAGAGCAGAGCGAAACCGAGGAAGAATGCCGCCTTGTATTCCCTCTTGCTCTGCTTTACGGAATAACGAAAGACGCAAAACATCTTGAGATGCTCGAAAAAGTCACAGCGGATATCGTTTCTCACAAGCACAAATGCGGTGCTGTCTGTGAATGGGATAACGGCTACAAGGCGTCGTGTTCGCGTGAATCGACGGGTGAATGTTCCGTGCTTACCGAAAACGGCGATCCCGTGGCAGATCTTCTTTATTCGATAAACTGGCTTCCGATGGGATTTGCATGGGCGTATCACGTTACAAAAGACGAAAAATACTCCGTTCTTTGGAACGGGATATGCGGTTTCTTTGCGAGAACGCAGACGCGAAGCGAAAACACGCTTCTTGACGGTTGCTGGCACCGCGCATTCGACCTTGACCTCGGCGAGCCTTACGCCGCACCTCACGACGTCGGCTGGGGACCTCTTGCAAGCGAAACCGGCTGGACGGATTCCGAGATCATTATGGGGCTGCTGCTCCCCAAACTCATCAAAAAATCCGGTAAATAAAAAATCTTCCTTGGGGCACTTTCATTAAAGAAATGCCCTGAGGAAGTTTTTATTGTATGCTATACTTTTTTGAAAACGTCTAACAGATGTCCGGAAAGACCGATCATATCGGGACGTTCGCAGATTGAGAAAATATAATCAACATAATATTTGTAAGCTTCGTCGCTCATTGAATCAAGCATCGGTCGTATCATTCCCGAAAACATATCAGTACCGACACGGTGAAGCATTTCCACGTTCAGACCGCTCATTAGTTTATCCACATCCTCAATACGGTAAATGGCTAAGACTTTTTCGATAATTTTTCCGCAGATAAAGCCATGTTTTCTGATATGTTCTCTCATCTCATCCGTTTCGATATTGTTTTTGGCAAACATATAATTCATCACAGTCATTTCATTCAGCACGTATGCCGCAAAGACAACT
This sequence comes from Eubacteriales bacterium, assembly GCA_045643125.1. Taxonomy (GTDB): domain Bacteria; phylum Bacillota; class Clostridia; order Oscillospirales; family CAG-382; genus UBA1206. Next base: position 950 of record JAZUKE010000007.1, on the reverse strand, counting down.
CCGCCTTTTTTTGTTACACGAAGTGCCTCGGAAAGTGCTGCACGTTCATCGTTTTCTTCAAAAAGATGATACATCGGTCCGAGCAGCAGCGTTATATCGTATTTTTCGCTCTCAATCCCTTTCAAATCAACAGCATCTCCCTGAGTTACCGTGATATTTTCGCCCGGCTGCGTATTTTCATTGAAAACTTCGATATTGCAGTCGATAAGCTCAATGGCATCAACTTCATAACCTTGCCTTGCAAAATAATGTGAATATCTGCCGGTACCTGCGCCTATTTCAATGATTTTATCACATTTTTTCAGATATTTTTCAATATATGATACCGTCGTCAGAAATTCTACATTTCCCAAACGTGACAATAGCCGCCCGTCTTCGTTATGTCTGCTGTAATAGTTTTTCAAAATCTCGTTTTTATCCATGATTTTCCTCCTAAAATATAAAAAAAGTGCAAGTATCGGAATACATACCGAACCTGCACGTTTCGTGTTCAAAAAATTCTAAATGTATCACAAAATAAAAACACGAAAATGTAAGCCCGTCTGTTTCCAATACCAAACGCGCTGCTGATAGTTATACTGCATTTTATTTGCATAAAACTTCATTTTCGTATTTCCTTTCGTGAATTTTTCGGTAGTATACCATATTCAATTTGTTTTGTCAATGATAATAATATTGATTATGACATATATGAATAACGGAATAACTCTATTTCGTTTTGAAGCCACTCACTTCAAAATGCGCATTGATTTCTGAGCTGACCGAGTGAGATAGTTTTATCTCGGTGTAGGCAGACCGAGTGCTTTTTCTTCGCATTTGTTTGCCCACGATTCGGTAAAAAATGTGTAATACGAACGCTTTTCGCGTTTTCGTTTTTTTACGCAGTACGGCAAAAACGCCCAGCACACCGACGGCAGAGCTATTACGGGGAGATAAAACGGTCCCAGAAT
>JAZUKE010000006.1:0-58716 GCA_045643125.1 Eubacteriales bacterium | reverse complement strand
ATCGACCTTCGGAAGCGTTTTGAACAGTGTGATGAAATCGGCGATACATCCCGCGCCGCCTGAGGCTATAACAGGGACATCGACGACCTCGGTGACTGCCTTCAGCATTTCAAGGTCAAAGCCTTTTTTTACGCCGTCGGTATCTATCGAATTGAGCACTATTTCGCCCGCGCCGTCGGACACTCCGCGCTTTATCCACTCTATCGCGTCAAGTCCCGTGTTCTCTCTGCCGCCTTTTGCAAATACGCGGAACACTCCGTCCACACGTTTTACATCCACCGACAAAACGACGCACTGATCGCCGTAAAGCTTTGCGGCTTTGCCTATAAGTGACGGATCGCGTATCGCGCCCGAATTGACGCTTACCTTATCGGCTCCGCATTTGAGTACACGGTCAAAATCGGCAACGGTGTTTATTCCTCCGCCGACGGTCAGCGGAATGAAGACGTTGCGCGCCGTTTCGCACAGAATATCCGTAAATATCTTTCTGCCGTCCGACGACGCGGTTATGTCATAAAATACAAGCTCGTCGGCTCCGTTCGCGCTGTAATACTTTGCAAGCTCCACGGGCGACGATATCTCACGCAGTCCGGTGAAATTTATTCCCTTTACTACCCTGCCGTCTCTTACGTCAAGGCAGGGGATGATTCTTTTTGTTATCATTTTGCTTCCTCTATCGCTTTTTGCAAGTCAATATCGCCGGTATAGTATGCTTTGCCGATTATCGCTCCGTACAGACCGAAAGAGCGGAGCGCTTTTACGTCGTCGAGTGACGAAACGCCGCCCGACGCGGTTATATCGAGATCGTATTTTTCGGAAAGTTCCTTATAAAGTTCTCTGTTTGTGCCGTTCATCGCGCCGTCCTTTGAAATATCGGTACAGATAAGCGTTTTAACGCCGCAGTCCTGCATTTTTTCGGCAAACGCAAAAGCGTCGATCCCCGAATCCTGCGTCCAGCCTTTTATGGCGACGTTTCCGTTTTTTATGTCGATGCCGACGGCGATCTTGTCTCCGTATTCTTTTACGGCATCACTCACGAAGCCTTCGCTCGTCACCGCGGCGGTGCCGAGGATGACTCTGTCGATACCCGACGACAGATATTTTTCGATGACCTTCATATCTCTGATGCCGCCGCCTATTTCGGCAAAAAGTCCCGTTTCGCTCTTTATGCGGCACACGATATCAAAATTGGGAGTAGTCCCTGCCTTTGCGCCCTCGAGATCGACGAGATGTATATGCGTCGCTCCGGAAGAAACGAAATCGAACGCCACTTTGACGGGATCGTCGGAATAAACGGTCTTTTGGGCATAGTCGCCCTTGAAAAGTCTGACAGCCTGTCCTTCGTACAGATCTATCGCGGGAAATATCAGCATATTTTTCCTTCTTTCATTTCGCAGAACGCTTTAAGTATGGCAAGCCCCGTGTCGCCGCTCTTTTCGGGGTGGAACTGACAGCCCATCACGTTGTCTTTGGCGACCGACGCGGTGATCGCTTCCCCGTATTCGGCGTTTGCCGTAACATATTCGCCGCAGCCGCAGGCGTAATACGAATGGACGAAATAAACGTATTCGTCGTCGCCGAGGTATTTGAAAAGCGGGTGCTTTTCGCCCTGATAATCAAGTCTGTTCCAGCCCATATGTGGGATCTTGTATTCTTTCGGCACGACATCGGATATCGGCTTTATCACGCCCGGAATGAACGCAAGTCCGTCATATTCGCCGTATTCATAGCTTTTTTCAAAAAGGAGCTGCATACCGAGGCAGATGCCGAGTATGGGTTTGCCTTTTTCTTTTTGTTTTTTCAGCACGTCAGCCATACCCGAGGAACGCAGTTTTTCGGCGGCATCGCCGAACGCACCGACTCCGGGCAGGATTATGCGGTCGGCGGAGTCTATCACGTTTTCGTCCGACGTGACGACTGCTTCTTCGCCTATCGCCGCAAACGACGAAAGGAGAGAGAACAGATTTCCGACTCCGTAATCAATTATCGCGGTCATTACAGAACTCCTTTTGTCGAAGGTATTTCGTTTTTGTATTCTTCATCTATGCTCACGGCGTCGCGCAGACAGCGTGACACGGCTTTGAACGCACCTTCGATTATATGGTGTGAATTTTTGCCTGCCAGTTTTCGGATGTGCAGCGCACATTCAGCCTGACGCACGAATCCGAGCCAGAATTCCTCGACAAGTTCGGTGTCGAAATCGCCGACCTTTTCGGTAGGTGTTTCAAGATCGTACCCGAGATATTCTCTGCCGGAAAAATCGACTGCGGCAAGGATCAGCGTTTCATCCATAGGCAGTATCTTGTCGCCGTAGCGGCGTATGCCGCGTTTTTCGCCGAGAGCTTCCCTGAACGCTTTGCCGAGAGTGATGCCGATATCCTCGACGGTATGGTGATAGTCAACGTAAGTGTCGCCCTTGCAGTACAGTTCGATATCGAATCTGCCGTGCGAGGCAAAAAGCGTCATCATATGGTCAAGGAAGCCGCAGCCGGTGTCGATGCTGCTCTTTCCGCTTCCGTCAAGGTCGAGCGTGAGCTTTATATCAGTTTCGGCTGTTTTTCTTTCAAGTGTGACTTTTCTCATTACGCTTCCTCCAGGATTTTGCTTACGACGGAGATAAATTCGTCCATCTGTCTTTCGCTGCCGACGGTGATACGGTTATAATCACGAAGATGTGGTGTGTCGAAGTGACGCACGAGTATGCCGTTTTCTTTAAGACGGAGATACAGTTCCTTTCCGCCTATCTTCGGGTGCGACGCAAAGATGAAGTTCGTGCTTGAATTTGTCGTCGTGAAGCCGAGTTCTTTGAGCTTTGCTTCGGTTTTTTCGCGCACTTCGCGGATAAGACGGCAGTTTTTTTCAAAATATGCTTTATCGGTGAGCGCTCCGATGCCTGCCGCCATAGTCATTCTGTTCACGTTGTACGGGTTGGTGGAATACTTGACGGTATTGAGGTCGGTTATCAGCGAAGAGGCGGCGACGCCGAAGCCGAGACGCGCACCCGCAAGAGAACGCGACTTTGAAAACGTCTGCGTCACAAGCAGGTTGTCGTATTTGTGTATGAGGTCGATGCAGCTTTCGCCGCCGAAATCGACGTACGCTTCGTCCACGACCACGACGTTATTCGGGTTGGAGGAGATAATTCTTTCGATCTCGCTCTTCTCAAGTGCTATACCCGTCGGAGCGTTCGGATTTGCAATGAATATCGTGCCTACGACGTTTATATAGTCGTCGGCATTGACGGTGAAATCGCTCCTCAACGGTATTTCGCGGTAAGGCACGCCGTTCAGTTCGGCAAAGACCTTGTAAAAACCGTAGGTGATATCCGGAAAGACGGCGGGGTGTAACTCGTCGCAGAACGCCATAAACGCAAAATTGAGTATCTCATCCGAGCCGTTGGTGAAAAGTATTTCGTCTTTTCCGACACCGATGATATCGGCGGCTGCCGAAATGAGGGAACGGCATTCGGGATCGGAATACAGTTCAAGGTTTCCCGCTTCTTCGCGTGCAAGACGCTGCGCGAGCGGTGACGGCGGAAACGGAGACTCGTTGGTGTTGAGCTTGATATAGCTTCTGTCCTGCGGCTGTTCGCCCGGAACGTATGGCGTGAGAGAAGAATATTTGCTGCTGAAAAATCCGCTCATTTCTTATTTTTCTCCGTTCTTATGACCGCGCTTCTCGCGTGCGCGGTAAGTCCTTCTTTTTTCGCAAAGTACGCCACGTCGTCGGCGACATTTGCGAGAGCTTCGGACGTGAAATAGGTGTACTGCGTTTTTTTGATAAAATCATCGACCGAAAGCGGGCTTGAAAATTTTGCGCTGCCGCTCGTGGGGAGCGTGTGGTTGGGGCCTGCGAGATAGTCGCCGAGGGCTTCGGGGCAGTTCCTGCCCAAAAATACCGAGCCTGCGTGACGTATGGAATCGAGGTAATCGAACGGCGAATCGACGCAAAGTTCAAGATGCTCGGGAGCGATCTCGTTTGCGATATCTATTGCCTGCATAAGATCATCGGCGACGATTATTTTGCCGTTGTTGTCTATGGAAGCGCGTGCTATGTCTTCCCTTTCGAGCAGCGGAAGCTGTTTTTCGAGTTCTTCCGCGACCTTTTCGGCAAGCGGCGCCGAATCGGTGACAAGCACCGCGCTTGCCATTTTGTCGTGTTCGGCTTGCGAAAGCAGGTCGGCTGCCGCATAGGCGGGATCTGTATTGCCGTCGGCGACGATGAGTATTTCGCTCGGGCCTGCTATCATATCTATGGAAACTCTGCCGAATACCTGTTTTTTCGCTTCGGCGACGAATGCGTTGCCGGGACCTACGATCTTATCGACTTTGGGTATCGTTTCGGTGCCGTATGCGAGGGCGGCTATCGCCTGGGCGCCGCCGACCTTGTATATTTTGTCGATGCCGGCGACCTTTGCGGCGGCAAGAATGACCGGGTTGACCTTGCCTTCGGCGTTCGGAGGCGTTACCATAACGAGCGTCTTCACGCCTGCGATCTTCGCCGGTATGCTGTCCATAAGCACGGTGGAAGGATATGCGGCGGTCCCGCCCGGAACATAAAGCCCTGCTTTGTCAACGGGGATTATCTTCTGCCCCATAACGATGCCGCGTTCGTCGTTTATGATAAAGCTGTTTCTCTTTTGCTTTTCGTGGAATTTTCTGATATTCGCCGCCGCTTCCTCGAGGATGCGGACGAATTCCGACTCGACGAGTGTGAACGCTTCGTCTATTTCCTCTTTGGAAACTTCAATGTTTTCAAGCTCGGCTTTGTCGAATTTTTTTGTATATTCAAAAAGCGCGGTGTCTCCGTTTTTCTTTACGTTTTCGATTATTCCGGCAACGATCTCCTCAACGTTCACGCTCTGCTCGGTACGGGCAAATATTTCTTCGTTCTTAACGTCGCCGTATTTCATTATTTTTATCATTTTGCGTTCTCCAATATTTTTGAAAGTCCGTTTACTATGTTTTCCGTCTGTCTGAATTTGAATCCGAATGACGCCTTGTTTGCAATAAGACGCGCGCTTATCGGGACGATTTCTTCGACTACTGCAAGATCGTTTTCCCGAAGCGTCGCACCCGTTTCGACGATATCCACGATGACGTCCGAAAGTCCCAGAATAGGTGCGATCTCTATCGAGCCGTTGAGGTGGATGATATCAATATCGCGTCCGCGCGACTGATAGAACGTCTTTGCGATATTGGAAAACTTGGTAGCCACCCGCAAGGTTGACACTCCGTCATCGGCAAAGCCGTTGGGAGCCGCGACTGCCATACGGCAGACGCCGAAGCCGAGGTCGAGCAGCTCGAAAACCTCCGGCTCGTATTCAAGAAGTATATCCTTTCCGGCAACTCCAATATCGGCGGCGCCGCGTTCGACGTATATCGCAACGTCCGACGGCTTCACCCAGAAATAGCGGAGCTTCTTTTCCTTATTTTCAAATACGAGTTTTCTGTTGGGTTCAAGGATCGACGGACATTCAAAGCCCGCTTTTTCAAACATTGCGTAGACTTTTTCGCCGAGCCTGCCTTTGGGAAGCGCGATATTGATGAATCCGTCGTCGTCTGTCGGGGACGCACCGCGTTCAAGCAGATCGAGATACACGGCAAAGCCGATGGCTTTGGAATTGCGTTTGAGCTTTTTCATAAGCGTGTCGTACTGACCGCCGGAAAGCACGAAATCGGGGATCCCCTTTACGAATCCGCGGAAGACGATGCCGTTATAATAATGCGTGTCTCCGATGACGGAGAAATCGACGAATATCTTATCGCAGAACGGGCTTGACGCAAGATGCGATAAGACGGACGAAAATCCGCTGTTTTCACATCCGAGGTCGTCAAGCAGAGCGCGGAGCTTGGTTTCCGCTTCCTTGACGCTTCCTCTGAACGACGTGAGCGACGCGAAAAGCGCGGGCTTTTCTTCGTCGATGCCGCACTCTCTGCAGATACGCTCCGTTTCGTGTACGTTTTTTTCGCTTATCGCTTTATACACGGTGCCGCGTGACTCTTTCCACACGCCGAGGTGATCCATTACGCTTTCGATAAGTCCGATATCGGAAATGCCGAGCGCGTATTCGTTTTCTATTTTCCCGAGGCTTTCGCACGCAAGCAGTATGACGTCGGAAACGTCTTTTTCCGTCAGTCCGCCGAAGCACTCGACGCCGGACTGCATTATCTCTTTATACGAGCCGGTACCTTTGGAAACGCGGTACACGTTTTCGTTATAATATACCTTATTGAGCTTTTCCGGCTCGTCGGAAGAATTCTTGATTATCGAAAGCGTCACGTCGGGCTTGAGCGCAAGGAGTTTGCCGTCGGTATCGGTGAACGTGATGACGTTGTCCGACACAAGGAAATCCTTGTTCTTGGCGTACAGATCGTATTCCTCGAACTTGCTCATACGGTACGGTCTGTAACCTTTTGATTCATATAATGAGCGCAGCGTGAATATCAGCTTTTCGCTGAAAGTGAGTATGGTATCATTTATCGTCATTTGCTGTTTTCTCCGGTCATTTTGTTTATTGCTTCCTTATAGCCGCCTGTTCCGTAGGAAAGACAGCGGTTGACGCGGCTTATCGTCGCGGTGCTTATCCCCACTTCTTCCGCTATCTTCTGATAACTGCATCCCTTGTCAAGCAGTATCGCGGTGTCGAATCTCTGCGCCATATCCTGAATTTCCTTTATCGTGCAGAGGTCTTCAAAGAACGCATAACATTCATCGGCGGTTTTCAGCTCCGAAATCGTCTTAAAAAGTCTGTCTGTTGATCCGTTATGAAAATCGGGCATTGTTTCCCCTCCCATCATCGCTTTATCGGACGGTCCGCAAAACATATTTTTGACCGCAAAGCGGATATTTCAAGTGTCCGAATAATACTTCAGCATATTAGCACACTAAAGTGATAAAGTCAAGAGCCATTTTGAAAAAAGTAAAAAAAGTGCGGTATGTGTCCGAAACCACATACCGCATCGGAATTATTTACTTTTGATTATTCTTTGCAGTTCGTCAACGAATATCCGTGCTTCGCGCAGGGTATTGTTTTTTCCGAGACTGATCCTGACTCCGCCGTTTACGCTGCCGAGTGCTTTATGGGCAAGCGGCGCACAATGATAACCGCTCCGCACGCAGATATCTTTTTCGGCAAGGCGTGTCATAACGTCGTCGGGGCTTATGCCGTCCGCATTGAAAAGCAATATGGGCAGCTTTTCGATCCCCTTCGGCGGAAGATACGTTTTCACGCCTTTCATATCCGCCAGAGCATCGCACAGAAACCCGAAGACCTCTTTATCCGCTCCGCAGGGGACGTATTTATTCAGCATATACGCAAGAGAAGCAAACGCGGGAGCGTTCACGGTGCCGGCTTCGTATCTTTCGGGGATGACGTCCGGCATAGCTTCGTCAAGCGAATATATGCCCGTTCCGCCCTCGATGAGGGTATCGAAGACCGTGCTTCCGTTTGGATTCAGCAGCATCAGTCCCGTACCGAGCGGCCCGCCGGGACCTTTATGCCCCGCAATACATATCACGTCGGCGTCGATCGTGTCAAAGCTCACGGGGATATGGCACGCCGACTGCGCCGCATCGATTATCACGCAAAGTCCGCGCCTTTTCGCTTCCCTCGCAAGCTCGGCGACAGGAAGAACGGCGCCGCACACGTTGGAAGAATGTGTCACGACGAGAGCGGACGCACCGTCGGCTGCTCTGACGAAATTCCCGACGGGATCGTGAAGAGCATCGAACGTCACGACTTCGGCAATTCCCCTGTCACGCAGAGAATAGAGCGGGCGGCACACCGCGTTGTGTTCGAGGTTCGACATCACGGCTTTGCCGTTTTTCACAAGTCCTTTTATCGCGGTGTTCAATGCGGCGGTGCAGGACGGCAGAAGTATCACCTTTTCGGGCAGTGTGCCGAAAATCTCCGCCGCCGCTTCGCGGCATTCGTAGAGTTTTTCGGATGCGTACATAGACGCCTTGTATCCGCTTCTTCCGGGGTTGCCGCATTTCAGCATTGCTTCGGTCAGCACCCTTACCATTCCGCGGTCCTTCGGGAACGATGTGGCGGCGTTGTCAAAATATATCATCGGACGCTTATTCCTTTTCTCCTATAACTCCGAGCGTCTTTATTCCGTTTTTTGCAAGTATCGCTTTGGCTCTGTCGCAGCTGCCTTTTACGGCGATACCGTAGCCGCAGCCGCGTACTTTTCTGACCTCGGGCGTTTTTACGGGAGAAGACGGAATGCCCTCGTAAGCAAGCAGCTTTGATGCCTTCATAGCATAAGTCACGGAAGACAGTACGAAAGTGCAGTTCATTGTCATCACTCCCTATACCATTATATCGTCTTCCGCAAAAAATGTGTAAAGTTATCCGCGCACGTTATTCGTAGGCGCCGAACATATCGCGGCTGCCTTTTTTGAGCATCCATATTTTGACGGGCTTGCCTATTTTGCGCGCATATTTCACGGTGAATGCCGTGCCGGACGATTCGCCGTCCCAGAACGCAACGACAAGGTCGGCAAGCTCGACTATGCGTTTGTCGCGGATTATCGGCGCGCTTTTGCCGTTTTTTTCGTAATCGGGACGTATTATATGCTTGGAAATGAATTTTCTGTCGGCAAAGCGCTCCGCCGAAGAGTCGATGCCTTCGGCACCGCCCGTGATTATTTCGTCTATTCCTTCGGGCATATATGCCGAAATATCCGCATTTATCGTTCTTGAACCCACTACTGCGACTTTCATACGCTTCACCTCTTTATTGATATTATACATAACGTAATTTTTTTGTCAAGTATTCGGTTTTTATTTCAAAAAAGTATTGACAAACCAAGAAAAATCGTATATAATGGCTTCACCTCTGCAAAGGGCTTTTATTTTTGTGTCCTGCTTTCGGTCAACGATTTCCGCCGGAAGTACGTTAGAGGGAGGTTACATTTAATTATGGAGGTGCCGAACAAATGAGAGTTAAAATCACAATGGTTTGCAGCGAATGCAAACAGAGAAACTACGACACTGTCAAGAACAAGAAGAACGACCCGGACAGACTTGAAATGAAAAAATATTGCAAGTTCTGCCGCAAACACACTCTCCACAAAGAGAGCAAGTAAGGGGCACGGTCATGGCAGAAGCTGAAAAGAAAACAAATCGCATTGTCAAGTTTTTCAAAGACCTTAAGAGCGAAAGAAAAAAAGTCACCTGGCCTTCTGTGAAGGATACCAACAAATCACTTCTCGTGGTTATCGTTGAAGTCCTCGCAGTTGCAGTCGCAGTCGGACTTCTGGACCTTGGATTCAGCAAACTCTTCCAGTGGCTTGCTGAAATTCTGTGAGGATAAGAAACAATGGGAATGCCTGTTGATTCCGTTCCCCGCTGGTATGTGATCCACACCTATTCCGGCTACGAGAACAAAGTCGCGAGCAACATCGAAAAGATCGTTGAGAATCGCGGACTTTCCGAAATGATCTTCGACGTGAAGATACCTACAGAAAAGGTAGTAGAAGTTTCGGGAACAGAAGAAAAGGAAATCGAACGCAAGATCTTCCCCAGCTATGTGCTTGTCAAGATGGTTATGAACGACGAAAGCTGGCACATCATCCGCAACACTACCGGCGTCACCGGCTTTGTCGGTCCCGGATCGCGTCCCGTCCCCCTTTCCGATAAAGAGGTAGAAAAACTCGGAGTCGAAGTAAAGGTCATCGAGATCGCATTCAGTGTCGGAGATAACGTCCGCATCATCGACGGCCCTCTTGCCGGTTTCATCGGCATCGCGGAAGACATTTCTCCCGACAAAACGAAAGTCACGGTTCGTGCTTCGCTTTTCGGACGTGAAACTCAGGTAGAGCTTGACGTTTCACAAGTTAAGCCCGTATAAATTCAGGGCGAACGGCGCACGGAATATTGCCGTTCCGTAATGCCGTGTGGGAGGGACAAAGTCCCGAATTAAAATTACCACATTCGGAGGTGTAAAATTATGGCAAAGAAAATCGTCGGTTACATCAAACTCCAGCTTCCGGCAGGAAAGGCTACTCCTCAGCCCCCTGTAGGTCCTGCTCTCGGTCAGTACGGTGTAGCAATCCCTATGTTCACAAAAGAATTCAATGAACGCACCAAGAACGATATCGGTCTCATCATCCCGGTAGTCATCACCGTTTATGCTGACCGTACCTTCACGTTCATTACCAAAACTCCGCCCGCAGCAGTCCTTATCAAAAAGGCTTGCTCCATCGAAAGCGGTTCCGCAACTCCCAACTCCGCGAAGGTCGCAAAGATCTCCAAGGAAGATGTCAAGAAGATCGCAGAACTCAAGATGCCCGACCTCAACGCCGCTTCTGTCGAAGCCGCAATGAGCATGGTCGCCGGCACTGCCCGCAGTATGGGCGTAGAAGTTGTTGACTAAGGAGGGGCAGAGCAATGAAAAGAGGAAAGAATTATAAATCCGCAGCAGCAGCCGTAGAAAAAGCAAAGCTTTACGAATCCGGCGAAGCTCTCGCAACGGCTTGCAGCATTTCCAAAGCTAAATTCGACGAAACCGTAGAAGTTCATATCCGTCTCGGCGTTGACTCCCGTCACGCAGACCAGCAGGTCAGAGGCGCTATCGTCCTCCCCAACGGTACCGGTAAGACTGTAAGAACCCTCGTCTTCGCAAAAGGCGACAAAGCCAAAGCAGCAGAAGAAGCAGGTTCCGATTATGTAGGCGCAGAAGATCTCGTTCAGAAGATCCAGAAAGAAAACTGGTTCGACTACGACGTGATCATCGCTACTCCCGATATGATGGGTGTTATCGGCCGTCTCGGTCGTATCCTTGGTCCGAAAGGCTTGATGCCTAACCCCAAGGCAGGCACTGTCACGATGGATATCGAAAAAGCCGTCAAAGAAGCAAAAGCCGGTAAGATCGAATACCGTCTCGACAAGACCAACATCATCCACTGCCCGATCGGCAAAGTTTCCTTCGGTGCCGAAAAGCTCCAGGAAAACTTCAATACCCTTCTTACCGCCATTATCAAGGCTAAACCCGCCGCAGCTAAAGGTCAGTATATCAAATCCTGCACCGTAGCTTCCACGATGGGCCCCGGCATCAAAGTCAACACCGCAAAAATCGGCTGATTTATTAAAAAAAGTTCTTGACAATTCGTGTATTGTGTGATATAATACACGAGTTGTTAAAACAAAATAGTTCGCAGACAGCAGGTACACGCGTTCAATGGCGAAAGCCGCCCGCCGAGGACACAATCGAAACGATAAAGGTTTCATTATGCTCCCACGGCATTGACGCGGGAGCATTTCTTGTTGTACTGTGCAAAATTTACCCGGAGGTGAAAATACTTGGCAAACGCTCAGATCCTCGAACAGAAAAAGCAAATCGTTAACGATCTCGCTGAAAAGATGAATCATTCCATTGCAGGCGTTATCGTTGACTACAAGGGTACCACCGTTGGTGACGACACCGCACTCCGCGCCGAACTCAGAAAAGCAGGCGTTGAATACGCAGTCGTAAAGAACACCCTTACCGCAAAGGCTTGCGACGCTATCGGTTACGGCGAACTCAAGAATGTGCTTGAAGGTATGACCGCTCTTGCACTTTCCGAAAACGACCCCGTTGCCGCAGCAAGAATCATTGACGAATTCGCATCCAAGCACGATAATTATAAGATCAAAGCAGGATTTGTAAACGGTGAACTTCTCGATGCAGAAGGCGTATCCGTTCTTGCAAAGACTCCCAGCTTCGAAACTCTTATCGGCAGAATGCTCGGTTCGCTGCAGTCTTCTCTCTACAGCCTGGCTTATGTACTTCAGGCTATCGTAGACAAAAACGGCGAAGCAGCTCCCGCAGAGGAAGCAGCTCCCGCAGCCGAATAATCGGCAACAAAATTAAAATTACGGAGGATTATCATCATGGCTAATGAAAAAACCACTCAGATTCTTGAACTTGTTAAATCTATGACCATTCTCGAAGTTGCCGACCTCGTTAAGGCTCTCGAAGAAGAATTCGGCGTATCCGCAGCTCCCGTTGCAGTAGCAGCAAGTCCCGCAGCAGCAGCCGCTCCCGCAGCTGAAGAAAAGACTGAATTCGACGTTGAACTCACCGCTTTCGACGCAGCAGCTAAACTCAAAGTTATCAAAGTCGTTAAAGACATCACCGGACTTTCTCTCGGCGAAGCTAAAGACCTCGTTACCGCTGCTCCTAAGGCAGTTAAGACCGGCGTCTCCAAAGAAGAAGCTGAAACCATCAAGAAGCAGATCGAAGAAGTCGGCGGCCAGGTCACCATTAAGTAATTCAAGGTCACTGTATTTTATCCGAATAAAGTTCAAAATAAGGCATAATGCAGGTATTCTCTGCATTATGCCATATTTATTACGAGGTAACGCATAAATGAAAAAAGTAATATGCCTTTTGATCGCATTTTCAATGATGTTTGCCTTTTTCGCGTGTTCATCTTCCGAAAACGTCGAAGAACCCGATATAAGATTTGAAATGTTTAAGGAGCTTTCCGAATTATACAACGGAAAGCATCTCACAAGCTACCTCGAAGCCGCTTCCCTTTCAGCCGTTTCATTCGATTTTTCGTCCTGCGTGTGGGACGGGCTGCTTAAAACGCCCGGCGATAACGCAAAAGAAATAAGCGAATATCTTATTTCATATTATTTTCTCAAAAAATCAAGATGCGACGTTTCCGCTTACGCAGTTGATACTTATGTCGAAAGGCTCAAAACTTTTGTTGGACAGATAAATTCCATCTCGACGTCCGACCTTTCAAAAGCGTCGATCGCACTTGACCTTATGAACGCCGAATTTGACCGAAAAATAGTCTGCGACAGCTTGCTTGAACGTCAGGACAGCGTAAAATGGTCGTTTTATGACTATCCGCAGACGGGTACCGAAAGCGCACCGACGAGTATTTCCGTCACAGCCGAAGTGCTGACGGCGTATATGTCGCTCCGCAATTACGTTTCGACCGCCGGATACGAAGACTGCCTTCACGATAACGCGCTCGTTTGTCTCGGCAACGCCATAGGCGGCGGCAACGCCGTGGCGGACGACACGCTCAAACCGGCTTCTTATATGACGTCGCGCCTGCTTTCCGCTCTTATCGCAGCCGAAATACCGCTTGACGGCGAAATTTCGACTGCAATGCTCAAAGCGCTGCGGAAATTCTCCTTGAAAAACGGAGAAAAGCTGATAGGTTACGGTATGTACCTCAATTCCGACGTTGACAAGACCGTTCTGCCGGACGTACTTTTCTGCGTCGTTTGTACGCTTTACGGCAATCCGCTCATTCAGATACCTGAAGAACCGTTCGGCGCATAGAGAAAGATGGGGCTGCCGCATTCAGTGCAGAACGAAAAACCAAGCAATCAAAAAAATGCCTCCGGTTTCAAAATCGAAATCGGAGGCTTTCATATATGCTTATTTTATTTCAACAAGCTTGCCCGTCTTGGCGGATTCGTAGATGGCGTCGATCATCTTCATAAGGATAACGCCGTCTTCCGCGGGAGCGCGGCAAGGCTCGCCGTTTGCAACGCAGGCAAGGAAAGAATGGATCTCGTTCTCGAAAAGACCGTTGAACGAAAGCGCCGTATTGCCGGTGGGCTTGACGTCAACGAACATACCGTCCATATCGGTGTAAAGTTCGATCGACGGATCTATTCTTGCGCCGGACTTGGTGCCGAAAAGCTCGATATTGCCGACGTCGCTCTTGATATTGAGGTTGAAGCTTGCTTCCACGTTGAGCGTGAGACCGTTGTCGAACCTGATGACTGCACCCGCAAAGTCCTCAACGTCGTATTTATACTGCTTTACAACGCTGGAGCCAGAAGCCACCCAGCTCTGTCCGCCGTTGGCGCGGTTGTAGCCGAGGTTATCGAAGGTAAATCCGTAAGCCGAAACGGGTTTGGGCGAGCCGCAGAGATATCTCACGAGGTCCATAACGTGAACGCCGAGGTCGATGAGCGGGCCGCCGCCGGAATACGCCTTGTCGCCGAACCATCTGCCGGGGCAGCCGTTGCGGCGGAGATATGTTGCTTTTGCATAGTAGATGTCGCCCATCGTACCGCTGTCGATGAACTTTTTGAGAATGGCGGCGTCGTTGCCGAAACGGCGGACGAAGCCGATCTGCAGCAGTTTGCCCGATTTCTGTGCGGCGTCTGCCATTTCGCGGGCTTCGGTCTGGTTCATAGCCATCGGCTTTTCGCAGATGACGTTTACGCCGGCGTTAAGAGCGGCAACGGTCGGAGCCTTGTGGGCAGCGTTCCAGGTGCAGACCGAAACGGCGTCGAGATTTTCTTTGGCGAGCATTTCGTTGTAGTCTTCGTATACGTTCGGAATACCGAATTCCTTTGCAAAAGCGTTTGCCTTTTGAACGTCGATATCGCAGGCAGCGACAACTTCGCAGATGTCGGAGGTCTTGTAGCCTGCCATATGGCAATGAGCGATACCGCCGCAGCCGATTATTCCTATTCTGAGTTTTTTATCCATAATACAATACTCCTTTTTCTTTGATTTTCAAACGGTATTGAATCGTCTTTTTTATTATAGCACGTTTTTTAATTTAGTCAATACGTTATTTTGTATTGATTTCCGATATGTTTTGTAGTATAATAAGATGAATAATAATGGAGGTGTTTTCGATGCCGACAATACTCGTGTGCGATGACGACAAGGACATTGTGTCTGCCGTAAAAATATATCTTTCCGCCGAAGGCTACGACGTCATAGGCTGTTCCAACGGCAAGGAAGCGATTTCCGTCTGTTCAAAGAGCCAGGTACATCTTATAATTATGGATATTATGATGCCCGAGCTTGATGGGATAGCAACGGTCGCCGAAATAAGGAAAACTTCAAACATCCCCATCATCTTTCTTTCCGCCAAAAGCGAAGACACCGACAAGGTGCTTGGGCTGAACATCGGCGGAGACGACTATGTAACAAAGCCGTTCAATCCGGTCGTGCTGACTGCAAGAGTCAAATCACAACTCCGGCGCTATATGAACTTCGGCGGCGCACCTACGGGCGACGATATAATCACGCTCGGGGGGCTGACGCTCAACGACACCGCCAAGACTTTCACCGTTGACGGTACGCCAACATCCCTTACGCCGACCGAATTCGAGATACTCAAACTACTGATGAAAAATCCCGGCAAGGTCTATTCGTCGTCAGACATTTATTCTGCGGTATGGAACGATAATCCGCTCGGCTCGGATAACACCATAGCGGTACACATCCGTCATCTGCGCGAAAAGATCGAAATAGATCCGGCAGAGCCGCGGTATCTCAAGGTCGTATGGGGACAGGGATATAAAATAAGCAACTGACAATTTTACGGGAGGAAGCGTTTTGAAAAAGCTCGCAAGGATATCCGCTTTGAAATATACCGCGTTCGGCATTTTCTGTCTGACGCTTTCGACTTGCATCGCGTCTTCGGCGGGTTTTCTGTATGCCATAAGAAATGATCTTTACACAACTCCGACGGAAGAACTTTCAAAATTCGACAGTTTCGCCATTTCAATGAAATACGCCTTCGGCATCGTCTGCGTGTCAACGGCGATAGCGTCGCTTGCACTGCTGGTATTCGTAATGACTGGTGCCGGGTATCACAAAGGAAGCGAAAAAGCAGTCTCCCGAAAGCAGGACAGAATATATCTTGAATTCGTAGTCGTTTTCTACGGTGCGCTGATATACGGGCTTTGCTATGTCTGCATCCGCGTTCTGAAACGTATGGCGCTATGGACTCTGTTCATCATCTGCCCTTCTCTGCTGCTTATATCGTGCTTTTTTGAACTGATCTTCGTTTCCGTTGCGATACGCTACAAAACCGATACCCTGCTTGAAAGGACGCTTTTTTGGCATATCTTTCTGCTTTTACGCGATGCTTACACAAATTTTGCGACGATATGGAAGGTGCTTTTCTTCCTTATCCTCTATTCCGGCATCACGTTTTACGCATTTTATTACCGCACTCTTCTGCTGATAATCGTTTGGTCGATAGTGACGTTCATATATATTGCGCTTCTCGCGTCCTGCGTGATATTCATTGACAAGATCAAAAAAGGCTCCAAACGCATATCCGACGGCGAACTGAATTACAAAATTGACACGACGGGTATGTATTCCGAATTTACCAAAATAAGCGAAAATCTCAACAACATCAACGTCGGTCTTTCCAAAGCCGTTGAAGAAAAAACAAAAAGCGAGCGTTTCCGTACCGAGCTTATCACAAACGTGTCGCACGATATAAAAACGCCGCTGACTTCCATTATTAACTATGTCGATCTTTTGAAACACGACGATCTGACAACGGAACAAAGGAAACAATACCTTGAAGTCATCGACCGTCAATCGTCAAAACTGAAAAAACTGATAGTTGATCTCGTTGAAGCGTCAAAAGCGATAACGGGAAACATCGTGGTAAACGCTTCCCCGACGAATCTCAACGAGCTGCTCAACCAGGCAGTCGCCGAATACAGCGAAAAATTCGATTCTTCGTCGCTTACCGCCGTCGTATCGTGCAGCGAAACGCCGGTGACGGTCATTGCCGACGGCAGCCTGCTGTGGCGAATATTCGACAACCTGATGAGCAATATCTGCAAATATTCGCTTCCGTCCACGCGAGTATATATAGATATGACGTGCGGCAACGGAAAGGCGCAGGTCGTTTTCAAGAACATTTCAAAAAATATACTCAACGTTTCGTCCGATGAACTCGTCGAAAGATTTGTCAGAGGCGACTCTTCGCGTTCGACGGAAGGAAGCGGGCTTGGGCTGTCGATCGCTTCGAGCCTCGCGGAGCTTCAGCAGGGCGAGCTTGCGATAACGGCTGACGGCGACTTGTTCAAAGCAACGCTCACGCTCCCCGTTTACACGGAAAGCCATTCGTAAATATCGCCAAGCACCTTTTCTCTGACCGGCTCGTGAAACAACTCGTGACGACCTTCGTACATATACTTTTTGGCGTTCACGCCCGCTTTGAGCATTGAAGAATAAACCTTTTCCACGCCTTTTCCGTATTGTCCGACGGGGTCGGAAGTTCCGGAAACGAAAAGTACGGGTGACTTTTTGGGGCAGGAAGCGTAATTTTTCTGCTTTCTGATAATATCAAGTCCGTCAAGCATATCAATGAAAAGTCCGACGCTTACCGGGGCATTGCACATCGGATCGCTCATATATCTGTCAACTTCGGCTTTGTCGCTCGATATCCAATCACATTCGGTGCGCTTTTCAAATTTTTTGTTGTACGATCCGAACGCGAGCTGCTTTATGAATTTGTCGGAATCGTACTTGCTCTTTTTGGTTTTCCTCACCGCTTTGCCGATGAGCTTTCCGGATTTTACGGTCAAGCCCGACTGATGTCCGGTGCCGGAAAAGATATAGCAGTCGGCGTCGATGCTTCCCTGCATAAATACCGTCCGCGCAATAAAACTGCCCATAGAATGACCGAACAGACAGTATTTTGCGTTATTGTACTTTTTCTTTTCTATTTCAAAAAGGCTCACTACGTCGTCGCAGACGCGCTGCCATCCGTTTTCATCGGCAAAAAAGCCGTATTCGCTCTTCTCCGCCGTTTTTCCGTGCCCCAGATGATCGTTTCCGCAGACGGCAATGCCGCGGCTCGTCATATACTCCCAGAGTTCCTTATATCTGCCGAAATGCTCGGAAATGCCGTGGCAGACCTGAATGACGGCTTTGATCTCACCGTCCGGCAGGTATTCGTAAGAATGGATCGAGTGTATTCCGTCCGACGACGGATATGTAAATTCATTGAATTTCATTGTACCGCCCCTCTTTTTATCTTTATTTTACAATTATAATAATTCATTTTATTTAAGATGTCAACAAGAAAACGAGGTTTTGTTATGGAAAACTGCGTATTATCACTTGACCAGGGGACTACAAGCTCCCGCGCGATACTTTTTTCGCCCGACGGCAGGATAGTTTCATCTGTCCAATATCCGTTTAAACAGCATTTTCCCTCCCCCGGATGGGTCGAACACGATCCTTTTGATATCCTTTCCACCGAGCTTCGCGCCGCTTCGGAAGCAGTTGAAAAAGCGGGCATCCGTCCCGTAACGGTCGGCATAACCAATCAGCGCGAGACCGTCATAGTCTGGGAGAAATCGAGCGGAAAACCCGTTTTCAACGCCATAGTGTGGCAATGCCGCAGAACTGCGGATATCTGCGAAGACTATATAAAAAACGGATATGCCGATATGATACGCCGCAAAACGGGGCTTGGCATCGACGCTTATTTTTCCGCGACAAAGATAAAATGGATACTTGACCACATAGAAAACGGAAAAGTCCGTGCCGAAAACGGTGAACTGCTCTGCGGTACCGTCGATTGCTGGCTCATATACAACCTTACCGGCGGAAAAGTCCACGCGACGGATTACACGAACGCTTCGAGAACGATGCTTTTCAACATTCACACGCTTTCGTGGGACGAAGAGCTTTGCGAACTTTTCGGTATCCCCGTGTGTATGCTTCCCGAGGTGCGCGACTGCGCCGGATATTTCGGAACGATAGACGCCGAAAAAGCGGGTGTTTCAAAGCTCCTTGACGGAGTTACGATAAACGGCGTCGCCGGAGATCAGCAGTCTTCCCTTTTCGGACAGACCTGTTTTGAGATAGGCGACGTAAAGAATACCTACGGCACCGGCTGTTTCACGCTTATGAACGTAGGAAGCAAAATACCCGAAAACGACGGCTCTCTCATCACCACGGTGGGCTGGAAAATAGGAAACGAAACCGTCTATGCGCTTGAAGGCAGCGTATTCAATGCCGGAAGCTCCATCCAATGGCTGCGCGACGGTCTCGGACTCATCTCCTCGGCAAGAGAGATCGACGAATTTGCCGAAAAAGTGCCCGATAACGGCGGCGTTTACCTTGTTTCCGCGTTCACGGGGCTTGGCGCACCGTATTGGGATATGTATGCACGCGGCACGATAACCGGGATAAGCCGCGGAACGACGAAATATCATATCTGTCGTGCCACGCTCGAAGGCATCGCGTTTCAGGTGCTTGACCTCGTAAACGCAATGAAGGACGCGAGCGGCAAGGATATCGCATCGCTGCGCGTTGACGGCGGTGCTTCGGTCAGCGACTTTATGATGCAGTTCCAAGCCGACCTGCTCGGCGTTGACGTTGAACGTCCCGAGATCGTCGAAACGACGGCTATGGGAGCCGCTTTCCTCGCTCTCCTCGGAAAAGGCGTTATAAGCGACAAGAACGAGCTTTGCAAATACGTCAGAAAATCAAAAACATATTCTCCGTCCGTTACCGACGCCGAACGTGCGTCCCGCATCAACGGATGGAAAAACGCGATAAAACGCACACTTTCGGAAATCAAATAAACACAAGGACGCGCAAAAAAATGGATCACACCTCGAAAAAAACTCCGTATATTCTCTTTTTCGTATGCTGGGGCGCATACGCGACCTCGTATATAACAAAATACTGCTATTCTATCAGTATGAACAATATGGTGAACGACGGTATGTTCGACGAGACCTTCGCCGGTATCATACTTACCGCCCTTCTTGCAAGCTACGGCTGCGGTCAGCTCATAAACGGTTGGCTCGGCGACAAATTCCATCCGAAATATATGATCGGCATAGGCGTCACGGGTGCCGCCTGCGCCGACATACTTATGGGGCTTTCCGCAAGCAAATGGATGTGCATCGTCGTATGGTGCTGTGAAGGCTTCTTCTGCTCGATGTTATGGGCGCCCGTTACCCGTTTTATGGCGGAATATCTGCCGGACAGCGTCAAGACCTTTGCCGGCACCTGGATATCGGCGACGATACCCGTCGGCACTCTCATTTCCTACGGAATAGGCGGTCTGTTCCTTGATTCCTGCGGCTATCGCATCGTATTCTTCATCTCCGGCTCGATCGGGCTCGTGGTCGCTCTGCTGTGGTTCATCTCTATGAATCGCCTTAAACCTTATATGAAATATATCGAAAGCGATACGACAAGCAAAGAGATCGTACACCCGGAGCGTGTTTCGATAAAAAAACTCATCACTCTTCTCGTTTCCACGGGCGCGCTCATCTCCGCGATATGCGTATGCTTCAACGGCGTACTCAAAGACGGCGTGACCTCGTGGCTCCCGACGTATCTTGTCGAGAATTTTGAAGGCGTGACCGACTCCGAAGCGTCCGTGCTTATGATGATACTTCCCGTCGTAAACCTGGTCGGCGCATTCGTCGCGGTGTGGCTCGACAGACATATTTTCAAAAACGAATTCGCCACCATTGCCGTTATGTTCGGCATTTCGGTTTTCGGGATACTGATGATGTATTTCTTCGGAAACGTGAACATCGTGCTTGCCGTTGCGTTCATTGCGATATCAACGTCGTCGATGCTCGGTGCGAACACGCTGCTGCTCACCTTTATACCGATGGCGTTTGCAAGAGTCGGCAGAGCCGCTTCGTTCACGGGATTCCTTGATGCGTGCAGTTACGGTGCGTCCGCGATCTCCGGCGTCGTCATCGGCGCCATCGCCAAAAACTTCGGTTGGGGCATCACCGTTCTTTCGTGGACGGCAGTTGCCGCTCTCGGTCTTGTCGCCGCGATCATTGCGTTCCCTATATGGAGAAAAGGAAGAAGAATTTTGATATTTTGGGAATAAATTGTTGTATTCTCTGCACATTTGTGTTATAATGCGAAATAATTAAATTCTTTCGTACGTTCTTTTGGAGGAATACTCTTGAAACTTTCAGATTTAGATGATGAAATATCGTTTTGCACATACACTCCCGATGATCATACGGGATTTGTTGAGTGCATAAACGATTTTTACTGCGGAGGTTATCCGTACGACCGCTATCTTACGTCCGAATACCTTAACCGAAAGACCGGCGACGGCTCGATGATAGTGACGCTCGCAAAGAACAAAGACGGCAGGATCGTAGGCACTTCGGCAGCGCAGAAGCTGAAAGGCGTTTTCGACGGTTCGATACTGCTGATGCTTCGGAGCGTGCTGACGGAATACCGCGGCAAAGGCGTCGCTTCAAAGCAGGAAGACTACTTGCTCGATCAGGTAAAAAAGTACTACGGTGATTCGCTGTCGCTTTACGCCGACGTTATGACGCACAATGACATCAGTCAGAAAACGCTTACCCGTCAGGGGTTCGTGCTTTGCGGGCTTCGTATGATGCTTTATAAAAGCGAGATAATGGTGCCGAAGCTGAACTATCCGAAAGGCACGAAAATGTCGCAGGCAGTTTACTGCAAAGCAATAAATCACAAAGACGTATCGTTGTTCGCTCCCGAGAAACACAAGGAACTGATAAAAAGTATATACGAAAAATTGGGTGTACCGTGTTCTTTCAGCGAATACGCCGATATCCCGGACGATCTCCGTCGGATCGGTATGTACAATATCTCCGAAAAGCCCAAGCATTCATCCGCAGAGTTCTATATCGAGCGCCCGGCAGAAGACTTTGATATGGTGTTTATGCCGAAGATCAAAGAGTATCTCAAAAACGGCTCGACCTGCGTTGCATACATCAATGCGTGCTTTTCCGAAGGTCTTGCGGTATACGAAAAACTGCAAAAAATCGGTTTTTACTTTACCGGCATAAAGCCTCTTTCGCTTAACGGCGAATACATCATAATGTCGCAAAGCGATAACTGTTCCGTCGATCACAAAAGCACCGTTCTTTATGAAAATCAATTTGATTTAATAAATTATATATTCGGAGGAAATAATCAATGAAAAAAAGCAAGCACACCGGCATCCGCCAGAAGCTGACGAGACTGATAATCATAATCAGTGTCGTTTCGCTGATGATCACCGTATGTATCTCTATCTTTTCCATGCTCGACATAAGGACGAACTCGTTGGAAACTGCCGAAGCAGACGCAAAAGAACGTCTTATCGAGCTGACGCAAAACCGCGCTTCGATAGCCGATTCAATGCTGCTTCTTGCTCAGAATCAGACGATAATGGTGGCAACAGGCGCCGCCGACATCCTTGAGAACGCCGACAGATACCTTTTGGGTTACAACGAACTGAACCTGCCCGACGTTACCTGCAATTCCAAATACACACTGGGACAGTATTCGGTACACGTCCGTGTTCCCGATAATCTGCTCAAAAACGTCAAAAAAGACGATAACGGCACGGTAACTTTCGCCGAGATCGACCGCGACGCTTCTACCGGCGGCAGATTCACCGTCAACGAGGAGCTTTATCTGGCTTCCCTGCTCGGCAACGAATTTGCACAGATAGAGAATTTCCGCAACGACGACGGCACATACACGGGCTTTGCCGCCTCCTATTTCTGCTTTGACGACAGCGGAATGGACGTTCTGGGCGATCCTCTCACCGCCGCTATGATCAGCTACGACGGACGCACGCGCGGCTGGTACACGGGCGCAGTCGAAGCATATAAGAACAACACCCTTACCAAATCGGGAGTTTATTGGACTGATCCCGTTCAGGACGGCTCCGGCAGAGGCATTTCGATGATCTGCGCCGTTCCCGTAGTGGTGGACGGAAAAATCGTCGGCGTTGCCGGCAGCGGCGGACTTCTCACGAACTTTGCCGATCTTGTCGAAAGCTCGACCATCGGTTCGACCGGTTATTCGTTTATGGTAAGCCGCAACAAGACCAACGTCATCATCAACCCCAACACAAGCGAAAAAACCTCCAAAGACAGCGAAGTTATGATCGAGACCGATCTCAGCAAGAGCGAAAACAAAGGTCTTGTCGAACTTGCACGCAAAATACAGAACAACGAAAAATCAAACATAAGTACGATCACAATTGACGGTCAGGAATGCTACGTTACTTACTCTGCACTCGAAAATAACGACTGGACCCTCGTTACCGTTATCAGCACTAACGACGATCTTATTATGACTAACTACAATAAGGTCAACGACCGAATCATTTCCGCCTTCATTATTTTCGCAATTCTGGTAATACTTATCATTGTTTCGGTAATAATAATCTCGACAAAATTTGCAAAATCCTTCACCACACCTATCATTGAGCTTAAAGACGGCGTCGATAAGATCGGCGGCGGCGACCTTAATTACGTCCTGCACATCAAGACCGACGATGAGATCGAAGACCTCGGCAACGCATTCAACAATATGACGGAAAGCCTCAACGGTTATATCAAGAACCTTGCTGCCGTCACTGCCGAAAAAGAACGTATCAGTGCGGAGCTTGACGTTGCTACACGTATTCAGGCATCTATGCTTCCCTGCGTTTTCCCGCCCTTCCCCGACAGAACCGAATTTGACATTTACGCGACTATGACACCGGCAAAAGAGGTCGGCGGCGACTTCTACGATTACTTTATGGTCGATGATAACCATATCGCCATTGTTATGGCTGACGTTTCGGGCAAAGGCGTTCCCGCTGCGTTGTTTATGGTAATTGCAAAGACTCTTATCAAAGACCACACGAACCCCAATCAGGACCTCGGCGAAGTCTTCTCCACCGTAAACAAACTGCTTTGCGAATCCAACAGCGGCGAGCTTTTCGTTACCGCTTTTGAAGGCGTGCTTGACTTGACGACCGGCGTTTTCCGCTTTGTCAATGCAGGACACGAAATGCCGTTCATCTGCAAGAAAGACGGCAAATACGCACCGTATAAGATCCGTCCCGGTTTCGTTCTCGCCGGTATGGAAGGTATGAGATACAAGACGGGTGAAATAATCATTGAACCCGGTGACAAGATCTTCCAATACACCGATGGTGTTACCGAAGCCACGAACGCAAACAATGAACTTTACGGTATGAACCGTCTTGAAAAAGTGCTCGGTGATAACGCCTATAAGAAACCTCACGAGCTTCTTCCGGCAATCAAAGCCGATATCGACAAATTTGTAGGAAGCGCTCCGCAGTTCGACGATATCACGATGCTTTGCCTGGAATACAAAGAGAGAGGGAAAATATAATGACAGAAAGAACCTTTGAAGCCACCGATGACACGCTCAACGACGCTATCGGTTTCATAGAAGAAGAACTCGAAAAAGTAGATTGCCCGATGAAAGCGGTTATGCAGATAACCGTCTGCGTAGAAGAAATGTACGTCAATGTCGCGCATTATGCCTACGGCGAAAACAAGGGCGATGTAAAAATGATTTTCGATTATTCCGACGGATGTGCTTCAATAACTTTTATCGACAGCGGTATGCCGTTCAACCCGCTTGAAATGGAAACACCCGATATAACTCTTTCGGCGGAAGACAGAAAGATCGGCGGGCTTGGCATATTTATGGTCAGAAAATCAATGGACGAGGTTTCTTATTCCTACGAGGACGGGAAGAACATCTTTACAATGAAAAAAGCGTTCTGAGACCGCGTCAAACTCGTTCTTTACGCCGCAAAAATAAAAGAATAACAATAATTAAGCGCACTTTCAAATGTTATCGAAGGTGCGCTTTTATTGTTTTTTCAATAGGAATTTTGATTTTATTGAAAATTTCAACGGCTTCGACGAAAAGCTCGACTGCCGTAGAACGCTACGGCGACGCTCGCTTTTCGCCGAAAATAACTTCGTTTGTCGCGGTCTCAGTATTCAGTTGTCAAACTCGTTCTTTACGCCGCTCAAATAAAACAACTATAAAAGCGCACTTTCAAATTACGAAAGTGCGCTTTGATTATTGCGGGAATTTTGAATTTATTTTTTTGCTCTTTCGGCAACGATGGCAGCCATTTCGCCCACGTTTTTCATAGACGAGACTTCTTTCATTTTGAATTTCATTTTAAATTCGTCTTCGACAGCGGCGATAAGCGTTATGTGGGAAAGCGAGTCCCAATCGTCAACGTCGTCTGCGGTAGTAGCGGGAGTGAGCTTGATCTTTTCGTCAAACACTTCTTCAAATACGTTTTCAAGTCTTGCGTAAATTTTGTTCGTTGTCATTTTGTGTCCTCTTTCTTAATATATCTGTTCTGATTCTTATACCCTGCCGTTTTAAGCGACCAGACGGAGCTGCCGTCGTCGTCAAGACTTACTCTGTCAAAGCCGAAAGTACCGAAAAGTTCCTTTACCATTCCGTTTTTAGCGGTCGGGTAGTAATAGCCTCTGATCTCTTCTATTCCCTTTTCAGTTGCCCTTTTCACAAGCTCGTCGAGCATCGCAAATTCCATATCGCGTTTGAGTACGCGGCACGACATTATCCACAGATCGACGTCAAGGACTTTGCCGTTTATGCTGCCGATAACTACCGAAACGACACCGTTGTCGCCGAAACGGTCAACGAGCTTGCCGTAAAGCGTGATGTGCTTGCCGTCGGCTTCCGTTTCTTCGATCTCGGATGCGGTATAGCGGCGCGTGGTGACGTTGAACTGGTTTGATTTGTTCGTAAGCTGCGCGATACGCTGTATATAC
Source organism: Eubacteriales bacterium (assembly GCA_045643125.1). Taxonomy (GTDB): domain Bacteria; phylum Bacillota; class Clostridia; order Oscillospirales; family CAG-382; genus UBA1206. The sequence goes on along the minus strand of JAZUKE010000006.1, from coordinate 33,377 downwards.
ACGGGAATGAAAGCGCCTATCTCGGCTTTCATATCAAGTCCGAGTAAGAAATCCTCGTAATTCTCGGCAGACGCAAGCTCCTGCTCACGCATTACGTTCTGCTTGTACATTTCGTTGCGGTGAAGGTCGTCATCGGAAAACGACGTGATCTCGAAATATCCGTTTCTGTCAAGCGTTGTGATATACGTTTCGACGCTTTCAAGCTCCGGCACCGCGGCAGTCGTGGACGAAGCGACGATGCTCCTTTCGACGGGGTTATCGCCGGCAAACACGAATGCGTCAAGCCCTATATTCAGTTCTTTGGCAAGGGCAAGCATATTCTGATTCTTCGGCTCCCAATTTGCCTTGATGATAATGAAATCATCCGGCTTGAGGCAGCTGTCCTTGTGATTCAGCCCGGCAATGGCATTTTCCATATCGTTTTTGGAATTTATAGTGAGCATTACGCCGGTCTCGCTGACCTTTTTTATATACTTCTGAAAATCGTGATACGCCTGACCGTCAGCGGTCTCTTCGCCGAGAGAGAGGTTTTCAACTCCGTCGTCGCCGACGATGCCGCCCCAAAGCGTGTTATCGAGGTCAAGTGCGAATGCCTTTTTGTTTTTGCCGAAGACGGATTTGATGATGTTTGCAAGGTTGAACGCAAAATCGGGTATGGCGTCGAGCGCAAGCGCGTACTTATACATATACCACACCGACTGATCCGACCATTTGTCGATACCGTAGCGTGCGGAAACGTAAGCGACGTCGTTTACATAGAAGTTTGCGTTTTCGCTTGCGTGATCGGCGATAAATTCGTTCATTCTGTTCACGAATCTTACCGCTCCCCTGTCGTCGAAAGCATCGCGGTTGCCCATTATGCGGTAACGCGGCAGTTCAAAATTGTTCTGTATCACGGGGCATTTGAAGCGTGTGAGCTTGTCCCAGATAAGCGAGAAATGATTTTTTGCTTCGTTAAGCAGCGACGCACATTCTTCTTTTCCGCTCTTTGCCGACGGGAAATAGCGTTCTATATTCCGCGTTGTGGTGTGGACGAAGATGATATCGGGCGCAAAAGACTCGAATTCCTCGTTCCCGAACACCGCGTCCTGGAAATACTGATCGTATTCCGACATATAAAATTCCGGCTGTATCCCGTTGTCAAGCAGGAAAAGCTCGCAAAGGTCTTTTATATCGTTTGCGGTAGAGCCGCAAAGGATGGCAACTTTTTTTGAAACTCTCTTGCTTCCGTCGGAAAGAAGCTGCTTTTTGAGTTTTCTTTTGTTTTTGAGAAGATATTGCGGATCAAGAGGGTAAGAAAACATAGTTTTTCTCCGTATTATTTTGTACGCATTGATTCAAGTTTTTTCCATATAGTGCCGAAAGTACTCATTCCGGACGAAATTACAAGCACTTCGGTCGCACCGACTTCTTTGCAGAATTCAACGCAGTTGCGCGGGAAATATCTGAAATCGACCATATAGATGGTGTCAAAGCCGAAAAGCAGGAATTCGGGGACGTTCATACCGTAGGAATCCTTGAGGATAACGAGCGTTCTGCCCGTATCGTTCGACGGCATCGTGATCTTGAACGCCCAGTCGTCGAGCGCGAAGAATACGCCGTAGTTGCTGAATGACGGATAGAACATCGAAGATCTGTCGAAGCCTTCGGTCTCGAAATTCTTTTGATCGGCATTAAGCACGCGGACGTTATATTCGATATGCGGCTCGTAGTAGTCGATATCTTCGGGATTGTTTTTGAGTACCGGTTCGTGCGAGAACGCATACAGAGTACCGACCGTGTCTTCGACGCACTTTTTGGTGTAATCGCTGTCAAGATCGCCGATCTTGAATCCCGCAAGGGAGGCAAATTCCTTGCAGCAGTAATAAGCGCCGAGCGACGCCCAATGATGCTCCGTGCGGAAATAAATATCTTCGGCGGTATGCTCCGCAAGAACGCCGTAGCAGTCGATATTTATGAATCTGCCGTTGCAGTATTCTCTTAACGACGTCTGCATAGCCGGGCCGTATTTTTTGAAATAGCTGTAATTATCGGGTGCGTAATATACCACCGCTGCAGGAGGTACCATAAGATAGACTTTTGCGCTGTCTCCGAGGTCTTCCTGTATCTTTGCGACGGTATCGCAGAGTCCTTTGCCTGCCTGGCTTGAGGTATCGACGTAGAACTGCTCCATTCCGCGAGTTCCGTTGATGATTATTCCGCCCTCTTCGGTAATATAGCCTTTGGAGCTTGTTTCTTCCGAAGTCTCTTCACTCTGTTCTTCGCTCGATTCCTCGGACGGTTCTTCGGACGATTCCTCAGACGGCTCCTCCTTTGATTCTTCTTTGCTCGGTTCCTCTTTTGATTCTTCTTCCGAAGGCTCTTCCTTTGATTCTTCTTCCGAAGGCTCTTCTTTGGATTCTTCCTTTGAGATTTCCTCACTCGTCTGTTCGTCTGACGCTTCCTCGCTCGATTCTTCCGTCAAGGACGGTTCATCGGACGACGATGCGGCTATTGACGATTCTTCTTCGGTCTCCTCGGCAGAAGAATGGGACGGGAGACTTATTTCCTTATACTCTTCCTCGGAGCTGTGTTCCACGGCAATTTCGTCGGCGCAGGACGCAAGAACGGTAATTATCATAACAAGCACGAGAAAAAGCGAGAGTTTTCTTTTCATTATTATTCTCCGATATCAACGAATTTCTTTGTCTGACGGCGCATTGCCTCGAATCTCTTGTAATTCGAGCCGAGTACCTGGAACGAGCTTGTCGCAAATACGACATCGGTCGCACCGACTTTTTGAATGAAATCGACGGGATCGAGCGGGAAATAGCGGAAGTCGATGCAGTATATCGTCTCGAACGACGAAAGCATCATCGGGACAAGCGCATTTCCGTAGGAATCCTTGAACACGACCGCGACTCTGCCGTTATGAACGTCGGTATCAATGCGAATGGAATAGTTATCGCCGTCCATAAAGATCATATACCACGAGCTTGAATTGGCATCGCTGACCTTGAGGAAGCAGGTGTCTCTTTCCTTTTTAAGCTCGGTGAAGTCGTAATTGTAGTATCTGACGTTATACTTGCCGGTATAGCTGTACCAGAAGAATGTATCGGGATGCTTGGTCAGCACGTCCGTTTTGACCTGACCGCCGAAAGAGCCTACGAACGGCTTGGGTGATCCGTCGTCGTTGAATTTTCCTTCATAGGTGTAATTGTTCGTATCTACCGTCTTCGTACCGTTCACAAACAGTTTCTTGAACGGCAGTCCCGCGACAGACGCGAATTTTTCAGCCGCGTAATATCCGCCGAGCATAGTCCAATGGTGTTCGGTGTTGAAATAGATATATTCGTTTTTGTGAGAGTTCAGCACGTCGTAAATGCTTACGGGGATAACTCCCGCGTCCTTATACAGACCTGTCGTGAACTGCTCGTAGATATAGTCTATCTTCTTGATCTGCTCGCCGCCGTATATCTTATAATACTTGTCGGGCAGATAGATGGAAGACGCGGACGGAATGACCATCGAATAGACGTTGACCTTGCTTCCGAGGTCGTTTTTGTAGTTTGCGATATACTTCGCATAGAGCTGTCCGGCATCGTAAGTGCCGCCGAACTGTTCCATACACTTGTTGTTGAAGATAAGAAGCCCGGAAGGATCCGTTCTGACGTCGTCGGCCGCTTCGCTCGTTTCTTCGCTCGGCTCTTCACTCGGCTCCTCGCTTTGCTCTTCGGATATTTCTTCACTCACATCAGCGCTCGGTTCTTCGCTTGCTTCGGCAGAAGACTGAGACGTGCTTGTTTCTTCGGATTCCTCGATGACGGAAGAATGTTCTTCATTGCTCGATTCCTCCGGTTCAGACCAATCCTCAAACGGATCGCTGACTTCACCGCTCGGGATCTCCTCTTCGCTGGTTTCGGTGACATCGCCCTGGATCGTCATTTCGGGCGTAATACCGAAAAGCGATCTAATCTTGACGTCGGCTTTTTTCCAGGTGTCGCGGCTCGGCACCGTATCGGTAAACCAGGTCTGCAGTTTTACGGTATATTCACCGCTGAAATATGAACTGACCGAAAACGTCGGGAATTCTTCGAGTCTGCGTCTTTCAAGCGACGACACGACGGAGCGCTTTGCGAAAAGCAGATAGCAGCTGATTATTATGAACGCCGCCGAAACGACCAGAATATTGACAAAACAGATAAAATTCTTGTTGTTTTTCATATCTCAGAACCTCCAATACAGGAAGACGTTGCTCGTGCTGTCAACCAGAAGGATCGCCGAGATAACGAGCAGAACGACGTTGGTGACAATAGTCGTATACGAAAACAGAACGTCGAGAGACTTGTTGTTCTTTGCTTTTTCCTTAAACCAATCGAGAACGGGGAAACTGAGGAACGCCGAAACGATGATGAGAAATACGTTCTGACTGATGACGGACTTCGCCGTTTCGGAAATAAACGCATTTCCGTTTGCGAAGACAAGGTTCTTGAAGAAGTTGCCGAGAGACGAAAGATCCTCAAAATAGAAGATGCCGAAGCCTATCGCTATAACGATGAGCGAATAGATATGAGAGAGCGGCTTTGGTATCTTTTTCATTCTCTTTTTGCCGAGAAGCAGTTCAAAGAGGATGAATACGCCGAAATAAAGTCCCCATATAATGAAGTTCCAGCTTGCGCCGTGCCAGAATCCGGTGCAGAACCACACGAGGAACAGACCGAGATACTTGCGTCTTTTGCCGAAAATGGGAACGTACAGCAAATAGTCGCGGAAGAAGCTGCCGAGCGAGATATGCCATCTCTGCCAGAATTCGGTGATATTTGCGGAAACGAACGGGTAACGGAAGTTTTCGTCAAAGTGGAAGCCGAATATTCGTCCGAGACCTATCGCCATATCGGAATATCCCGAAAAATCGTAGTAAACATAGATCGCGTAGCAGATAACGCCAACAACGGTAGCGACGAACGACGCACTTGAAATGTCTTCGATGCCGATAAGCGGCTCGACAACGAGAGAATGGAGGTTGTTTGCGATTATTACTTTTTTCGCAAGACCGACGATGAAGCGCGTCATACCGGCGCTCACGTCCTCGAAAGTCGATCTTCTGTCTGTGATCTCTTCTTCAATGGTGGAATATCTGACTATCGGGCCTGCGACAAGCTGCGGGAACAGCGAAACGTAGAGAAGCAGTTTTGAATAACTTTTCTGCACATCGACATTTTCCCAATAACAGTCGATGATATACGACGTTATCTGGAACGTGTAGAACGATATGCCGAGCGGCATACGGATCGACGGTATGGGTATCGAAACGGAAAGCAGCGAATTTATGTTTTCGATAAAAAATCCCGTGTATTTGAAAAATATGAGTGCGCCGATATTGTATACGAGAGCAGCAGCGATACACGCCTTGGCTTTCGGCGTATCGCGATACTTATCTATGCCGAGCCCGCAGAAGTAGTTGACCGCCACGGATGCGAGCAGCAAAAAGATATAAGCCGGCTCGCCCCATGCGTAGAACACAAGCGACGAAACGATAAGTACGATGTTGCGTCTTTTGATATCGGGCACGATGAAATATGCCGTTATGCACAATATCAAAAAGACGAAAAGGAAAAACAATTCAGAAAAAACCATTGCAATACTTCTCCGATTATTACTTTATCAGATATTCGCTGTAATAGCGTTTGCCTATCGTAGTCTCGCCGTCAAGACCGGCAAGCTCGCCGACGGTGACGAATTCATAGCCCATTTCTTTGAGTCTGAGGGACGCTATCTTGAACGCTTCCACAGAGTTGACGTAAAGATCGTGCATAAGGACGATCGAGCCGTCTTTGACGTTGTCCATAATGTTGTTCACTATGGTGTTGATGTTCTTTTCAATGGTCGCGTCGTCTGCACGCGAAGAATTTTTCCAGTCCTCGGAATCGACGTTCCATATAATTATATTATACTCGCTTTCGTCGGCTCTCTGCTGGGTAATGCTTCCTCCGGGAGGACGCATAATTATCGGATAATAGCCTGCGTTTTCATATATGAGAGTTTCGGTCTTCTGAAGCTCGCTCGTGTATATATCGTCGGAGCAGCTTGACCAATAATATTCGTGAGTGTAGGCGTGGATGCCTATTTCGCAGCCGAGCGATGACGCACGCTTAACTTCCGCGGCATACTTGCCGGCGTCGCCTTTGCCGTCGAGCCTGTTGCCGACAACGAAGAAGGTCACCTTCATATCGTTTTCTTCGATGAAATCGAGCAGCCCCATCGTTCTGATGGAGGGACCGTCGTCGAACGTGAAAGCGACGTATTTTTTGCCTTCTTCTTTCTTGATTTCAGCGGGCTTTTCTTTTTTGGCTGCTTTATCGTCATCGGTTGACGTTTCTTCGGATGATTCCTCTTCAGACGATTCCTCTTCGGACGATTCTTCTTCGTACGATTCTTCCTCGGACGATTCTTCCTCGGACGATTCCTCTTCGGACGATTCTTCCTCGGATGATTCCTCTTCGGACGATTCCTCTTCGGATGATTCCTCTTCCGATGATTCCTCTTCGGACGATTCTTCTTCCTCGGATGAAAGCTCCGTATCCGTAACGGATATGTCTTCGCTCGTTTCTTCTTCGGAATGTCCGGGAACGCTTATTTCGGTAAAAGATTCTTCCTCGCTGCTTTCGTTTATCTTTTCGCTTCCGCAGGAAGACAGGCAGGAAAGGATCAGTAATGATGCAAGAATAAGAGAGATTTTACGTTTCATTGGTGACTCACTTTATCAAATATTCGCTGTAATAGCGTTTTCCAATAGTCGTATCGCCGTTAAGGTCGGCAAGCTCGGCGACCGTCACGAATATATATCCCTGCTCTTTAAGACGGAGAGACGCTGTCTTGAAGGCTTCGACGGAATTCGTATAGAGGTCGTGCATAAGGACTATCGCGCCGTCCTTTGCGTTTTCCATAATGTTGCTCACTATGGTGTTGATGTTCTTTTCGATCGTCGCGTCGTCCGAACGCGAAGAATTCTTCCAGTCTTCGGAATCGACGTTCCATATAATTATATTATACTCGCTTTCGTCGGCTCGTTTCTGCGAGATGCTTCCTCCGGGAGGACGCATAATTATGGGGTAATACCCTGCGTTTTCGTGTATCAGTTCGGCTGTTTTTTCGATTTCACGCGTATAGATCGTGTCAGAACAGCTGTCCCAATAGTATTCGTGCGTATAGGCGTGTACGCCTATTTCATATCCGAGCGACGATGCGCGCCTGACTTCCTCGGTATATTTCGCGGCAGTTCCGTCAAGTCGGTTGCCGACCACGAAAAACGTGGCTTTCATATCGTTTTCTTCAAGGAAATCGAGAAGCTCCATAGTACGCGGCGAAGGGCCGTCGTCAAACGTGAAGGCTATATATTTTTTGCCTTCTTCTTTTTTGATATAGTTCGGCTTTTCTTTGCCGTTGTCAAGTGCTTGTGACGAGCTTTCTTCCGAGATCTCTTCAGAAACTTCTTCCGAGCTTTCTTCGGAAACTTCCTCCGATGCATCCATTGACGGCTCTTCCGACGAATCGTCGGCGGAGCTTTCTTCCGGGGCCGATTCTTCGCTGCCTGCTTCGACGGATATTTCCTTTGAAGCCGTTTTTTCGGCAGACTGTTCCACGTTCACGTCGGACGAAACAACTTTTGCCATAAGGAAAGCAAGTATAACGCACAGAACGCATATTATTGCTATACAGATCTTGTTTTTAAGGGACATAATGACCTCGTAAATCAGTTGATCTCAGGCTATTGTGCCGACGGCGCTTCCGATGGTGACAACATCGCCGGAAACGAGAAGCCCGATAACTACGGCAAGCATAACGACGATGATGATTATGCTTGTGAGAAGTCCGAATTTCTTTATCTTTTTGTTGATTATGAACGCCGTTCCGAGTACAAGATAGGACGCACGGAACACCCATGACATAACGGAGCCGTCAATGCAGGTGAGCAGCCATACGAGTATGGGAAGGATGAAGCAGATAGTCGGGATGGGAACGCCGGTGAAGACCTTGAGATTGAGGTCTTCGGTCTCGGTTATCGCCTGCGTATTGAAATACGCAAGTCTGATCGCGCCGCATATAACGTAGTAGATAAGTATGACTATGTCAAGAGCGGAGCGGCAGCCGAGTATGTAAGCGATGACGGCAGGAGTGACGCCGAAAGATACCATATCGGATACGGTGTCGATCTGGATACCGAACATCTTTGCTTTTTTGTCTTCTCTGTTGGCGTGACGCGCCACGCGCCCGTCGAACATATCGGTAAGTCCGGCAAGCAGCATCGCCATTATCGCAAGCTTATAATAACCGGAACGCGCCAAAAATATTGCTCCGACCGCGGAAGAAAGCCCCGTCAATGTGATGAAATTTGCCAGATTATAGTATCCTATGAACATAATTCTCTCTCCAATCGCTTAGTGATAAGATGGTTTGTTTTTAAGAATCCCGAACAGTTTTACATAACTGTCGTGACGGCTGACCGGGATCGTGCCGTCGTTCACGGCGTCGATTATGCGGCAGCCGATCTCCTTTGTGTGCCCGCATTTTCTGAATCTGCACCCGGTAAGAAACGGCTGCATTTCGGGGAAACAGAACGGAAGCTCGCCGATTTCGAGCAGATCGTTTTTCTCAAAGTCTATCGACGTGAACCCCGGCGTATCGGCGATATAGCCTCCGTCCCCTGTCGGGAACAATTCGGTGTGCCGCGTCGTGTTCCTGCCGCGCATAATTTTTTTGCTGAGTTCGCCGGTCTCTGCCTTGAAATCGGGATAAAGTCTGTTGAGCAGTGTCGATTTCCCGACACCCGAAGGTCCCGCGAACACGGTTATCCTGCCGGAAAGAAACTCTTTGAGTTCCTCCACCGCGCTTTCCGCTTCTATGCTTTCGGTAAAAACGCGAAAGCCGCATTTGCGGTAAAGCGATGAATATTCTTCGTTTTTGTTGAGATCGGTCTTGTTTATCACGATGATCGTTTCGACGTTGTTTTTGACGCCGATACAGGTCATTTTGTCAACGTAAAACAAGTCCGGTTCGGGATCCGTCGCGGCGATAACTATGGCAAGCACGTCTGCGTTGACAACGCACGGACGGGGAAAACTGTTTTTTCTTTCCCCAAGAGCGACAATAAATCCCGTGCCGTCGCCGTTATCAACATAATCCGCCATATCGCCGCAAAGCGGCTCCTTGTTTTCGTTTCTGAGCCTTGTCGCGGCTTTGCAGACGCATACGCCGTTTTCGGTCTCGACGTTGAAAAATCCTTTGCGGCTGAGTATTATTCTGCCGCTTTTCAAATTTTCCATAATTACTGTGCAAATACGACCGTGATACCCGTTCCTGCGGGAACGAGGCTGAACGGCTCTACCGACTGTTCTATGCAGGTATCGGAGGGTTTGTCGGATTCCTTATAGTCGATGCCTTCAAGAACGAGGTTGGCTTTTTCAAGCTCGTCCATTACTTCGTCGAGCGTACAGCCCGAAAGATCAGGCATTATCGAATTCGTCTTCTGACGGCTGACCTTGATGGTAATGGGAGTGCCCGCGGGCAGACCGTTGATGCCTTCGAGCAGGCTTTGTTCAAGCACGGTGCTGTCGGGCTTCGACGATTCGACATAGACAACCGTCGTCGAATACAAGCCGGAATGGAGAAGCTTGAGCGCTTCGCTTTCTTTCATTCCGATGACGTTCGGGACTCCGGAAGCCGCTATCTGCGTGCCGAGGACTGTGACGTTTATCCTTGTTCCGATGGGAACGTAGTCGTTCGCCTGAAGGCTCTGTTCGATGATCGTTCCGACTTCGCCCATTCCCTCCTCGACGTAGCTGATGCTGCCGAGAGTGAGGCTGTTCTGATGGATGAAAGCAAACAGCTGATCAAGCGTTTTGCCGTAGAGGTCGGAGATCATAACGTAATCGGAATTCATATTGACGGTAAGCGTAATGACGGTACCGAGTTCATATCCCGAAGTATCGGGGAAAAGCGACTGTTTGAGTACGACGCCGGGAGTTCCCTCTTCCGTTACCATAACGGTCTCGACCGTATAACCTGCGGTGATGAGCATATCCTTTGCGATGAGATAGTCAAGACCTACGACAGCCGGAACGGGAGACGTTACCGAAGTGCCCGTGCCGCTTACAACGATGTTGATGACAGTTCCAGGGACTGCCTGGGTATTCGGCGCGACGTTCTGACGGATAACGGTGTTTATCGTCTGGAACGATTTTTCATAAGTTATGCTGCCGACCTTGAAGCCGTCGGCTTCGATTATCATTTTTGCGTCTTCGACGTTCATAGTGCAGTAATTACGCACCGTCTTCTTTGCGACGTAGTTGCTGACCTTGAGCGTTATCTTTGTCCACGCTTTGAGTCCGCGCGTACCGACGGGGATATCCTGTTCTATGACCGTATCCTGCTCCTTGTCGGAATCCTCGTATATGATTTCGACCACATAATAGGATTCTTCGAGTTTCTGCCTTGCTTCGTCGATCTTTCTGCCGACAACGTTCGGCGTGGTGGCTGCGCTTTCGACATTCTTCGAGCGGCAGACGTAAAGCGTTACGGTAGTTCCCGCTTCGACGCTTGCGCCTATGCTCGGGTTGGTATACACTACCTGCTTGTCGTAAGCGTATTCGTCGGTGATGTCCTGCGTGGTGGCGCGGAGATTATACTGTTTGAGCAGTTTTTCCGCTTCCGTTACCGTCATATATTTGACGTCGGGAACGGTGAGGTCTTCGGGATATTTGTTTACGGACAGCGTGATGCGGCAGTTGCCGTCGGCAAAACGCTTTTTGCCGGGTTCCGGATCCTGGGCAGTTATCTTGTTGAACGGCACGCCGGACTGATATACTTCCTTTATGCCGACTATGATATATCCGCTTTCTTCAAGTTCGCGTCTGAGCTCGGGAGTGTAGTCGAGGTCTTTGAGGTTTCTTACGTCAAAATATTCCACTTCCGGGGTTTCAAACAGAGTCGGGAGCCATTTATACGCAAGGTATGCGCCAAGCCCGAACGCCACGATGATGAACGCGATGAACACACCCGTTATCACGGGGAAGATCGAGTGGCTCGGACGTTCTTTCTGCGCCTTTTTGCGTTTTTTGCGTTTTTCTTTTCTCGCTTCTTTTTTCTCTTCCTTGGTCGTGGCTTTTTTCTCCTCGCCGACCTTTACGATATAGTCGCCTATCTCACCGGTGGCGATATCGTTGATGTTTACATAATCGTCGTTATCCGTGACGGATTTTTCAGCGTCGGTCGCGGGTTCTTCGTCAAGAAAAACCACGTCGGGATGTTTTACGACGTAATCGACGGCTTTGAGCATCGAATGAGCGTCCTTGAAGCGTTTTTCGGGCTGTTTTTCCATCGCTTTATTGATTATCTGTGCAACGCCGTAAGGGATATCGGGGTTGATGCTTCTTACGTCCTTCTGGGTGTCGTTTATCTGCATCATTGCGATCGTTACCGGCGATTCCGCAGTAAACGGAAGCTCGCCCGTGACCTGCTCGTAAAGAAGCACGCCGACGGAATAGATATCGGAAGCGTAGGTAGTTTCCTTACCGCTTGCCTGTTCCGGCGAAATATAATACACCGTACCTATCGCTTTGTTGTCGTTTGCCGCGACATCGCTCATATCCGGCGTTTTGGCGATGCCGAAATCGGTGACCTTCACTTCACCGTCTTTGAGAAGAATGATATTCTGCGGCTTGATATCGCGGTGGATGACGTTTTTGCCGTGTGCGTGTTCAAGGGCGCGGAGTATCTGAAGCGTGTAAGCGCACGCCTCCTTCCAGCCGAGGGCTTTCTTTTTGTCCATATAGCTGCGGAGCGTGATGCCGTCGAGATATTCCATAACGATATACTTGATATCCGGAAAGATCGCAACGTCATAAACGCCGACTATATTTTTGTTGGAAAGCATAGCTACGGCTTTTGACTCGTTGATGAAACGCTTTTCCGCCTGTTCATCGCCGTTGTACTGCTCGTTCAATATCTTGACGGCGACGACTCTGTTCATAACGAGGTCTTCCGCTTTGAGGACGATAGACATTCCGCCGATCCCCACAAGTTCGAGTATGCGGTATCTTCCGTCAAGTATTTTTCCTATAAAAGCTTCATATTTTTCCATCAATTATCATTCCTCCGAAAAACGACTGCGGTTATATTGTCCGCGCCGCCCCTTTCATTGGCAAGGTCAATAAGTATGTTTACTTTGGTTTCTTCGTCCATTTCCTCGGTCACTATGTTTGCCATTTCGTCTTTTGTTACGAGGTTGGAAAGTCCGTCGCTGCAAAGCAGCAGATAATCGTAATCGTTCACGGCGAATACGTCACATTCGGCACTTTCGTTGACACCGATGACTTTGAGGATTATGTTCTTCTGCGGATGATGCTCCGCTTCCTGCTCCGTAATCTTTCCGTTGTCAACGAGATACTGCACAAACGAGTGATCCTTGGTTATCTGCGTGGCTTTTCCGTCCAGGAAGGCGTAGAGCCTTGAATCGCCGGTGTTTATCACGAACGTTTTTCCGCGGCAGCATACAAAAGCGACAAGCGTCGTTCCCATACCGTCAAGTGCTTCGCTCGTTCCCGCTTTTTCGTAAACGGCGGCGTTCGCCTTGTTGAGCGAATTGACGAGCATCCGTTCGATATCACCGCTCGTTATGCGGTTCATATCCGAAAGCGCAAGCGCGCTTCTGACCGATTTCATAAACTCGACAGCAGCGGTACGGCTCGCCGTGCTTCCGCCCTTGGCGCCGCCCATTCCGTCGCATACGACTGCGAGCGTATAGGTCTTGCACATATATATGCGGAAAAAGTCCTGATTCGTTTTTCGTTTAAGTCCTTTGTCGGTCTTGCCGAAGCACCTCATGCTGTCACTTCCTTTATACTGAACTTTATTCTATGTTGTCGCTCTCCGCTTTAAGCTGTCCGCAGGCGGCTGAAATATCGCTGCCGAGACTGCGCCGCACCGTTGCTGTTATTTTATAACTTTCGAGCGTTTTTGTAAACAATTCTATCGCGTTTTTTTCGCTCCGTTTGTAAACTTTTCGTTCTGTTTGGTTTAACGGAATAAGATTGACGTGGCAAAGCGTTCCTTTAAGCCTTTTTCCGAGTTTTTCGGCATCGCACACTCTGTCGTTCACTCCGGAGATGAGCGCGTATTCAAACGATATGCGGCGTTTGGTTTTTTCTTCGTATTTTTTACATTCCGCAAGCAGATCGTCGTAGGCGTATTTCCTTGCGATGGGCATTATATTCTTTCTTATCTCGCCGTTAGGCGCGTGCAGCGACACCGAAAGCGTTATCGGCAGTCCCTCGTCGGCGAGTTTTTCCATTTTTTCGATAAGTCCGCAGGTCGAAAGCGAAACGTGACGGTAACCGATGTTAAGCCCCTTTTCGTCGTTGAGCAGGTGCAGAAAGCGTATCACGTTGTCGTAATTGTCGAGCGGCTCGCCCATTCCCATAAGAACGACGTTGGAAACGCGCTCTCCCGTGTCCTTCTGTATCGAAATGATCTGACGGAGTATCTCCGACGGGTAAAGGTTGCGCTTCAGTCCGTTCAAAGTCGAAGCGCAGAACGAGCACCCCATACGGCAGCCTGCCTGCGTCGATACGCAGACCGTGTTGCCGTGTTTGTATTTCATAAACACGCTTTCGATGCGTTCGCCGTCGTACAGTTCAAACAGATATTTCCGCGTTCCGTCGGTGGATATCTGGCATCTTACAATGCGGAGCGTTGTCAGCAGACAGTCGGCTTCGAGCTTTGCGCGGAATGACTTGGGCATATTGTTCAGCTCGTCAAAGGAATCTATCCCTTTTTGCAGCCAGCCGAAAAGCTGACGTCCCCTGAATGCCGCTTCTCCTATCGAGGTGACGTATTCCACAAGCTCGTCTTCGGTTTTTGACATTATTTCAATCATTGTTTTTCCTTTCGATCAGAGCGGCGTAAAAACCGTCGAAGCAGCCGTCGCGGAGAATGAAGCGATGTTCTTCGATTAAAGAGTAGTTTTTGTTGTTTTTGAGAAATTTATGTATTTGTGCGGAATTTTCTTTTTCGTTGAACGTGCAGGTCGAATATACCATTCTTCCGCCGTCTTTGAGGTACGAAGCCGAAGAAGCGAGGATAGCGTACTGCGTTTCGTACAGCGAATCAAGATCATCCGCGTTTTTATAACGTATTTCCGGCTTTGAGGAAAGCACGCCGAGCGACGAACACGGAACGTCGCAGATCACGCGGTCGGCTTTGCAAACAAATTCGTCACGCACTTTTCTTGAATCGTTCACCGACGTTTCGATAATGTCGATGCCGAGCTTTGAAGAAGTCGTTTTTATTAAAGACAGCTTGTTTTCGTGTATATCGAGCGCGATCACTCTGCCGTCGTTTTCCATATCTATCGCGGCGCCGACGGTTTTGCCTCCGGGGCAGGCGCAGACGTCGATGACGGTCATCCCTTTTTCGGCTCCGAGAAGGCTTACCGCAAACTGCGACGGATAACCCTGAACGTAAAACCTGCCTTCGTCAAGCAGCGGTATCACTTTTTCTTCTCCGTCCATAACGGTGATACGGCTTCCGTCCGTAACACAGATGACGCCTTTTTCCGTCAGTTCTTCCGCAAGTTCACTTGACGTCGTTTTCGTCGTATTCGTTCTGAGGCACATCAGCGGTCTGCGGAACGAAGAACGGAGTATTTCATCGGCGTTTTCGCCGTACTGTTTTCTTATTATATCAATTATGCTTTTGTCCATCGAATAACGGACTTCATCGCCCGCTTTTTCGATGCTTTCACAGACTTTTTCACGGCTGCGGCACACGTTGCGAAGCACTCCGTTGACAAAGCCCGCACGTTTCGCGTCGGTGAGAGCTTTGGCGGCTTTTACCGTTTCGTCGCAGGCGGCGTTATCGGGTATGCGGGACAGATACAATATCTGCGCGATACCGACGTAAAGCAGGCTCGTCACGGTGGGATCGGGCTTTTTTGCCGCAAACATACCGATGACGTGATCGAGCGTCTTTCTGCGTTCGATGACCGTTCGCACTATCGACGCATAAAGCGCCTTTTCGCTTCCGTTTCCGTCAAAACGCGACGCATTGTTTGAAAGTTCTATCGACGAATACGCCGAATCTTTGGTTATTCTGAGTACCGTCCTTGCGGCGGCAAGACGGGAGGATTCCACAAAACCGCTCCTTCCGGATATTTCTAAATGACTTTGTTGCCCGCAAGAAACGCCTGAGATGCCATTACGCCTTTGCCTTCGGGCTGGAGAGACGTGATGATGATGCTTCCGTCGGAAACGGCGATCTCTATTCCGCGTTTGGACGCCGAAATGACGCTTCCCGGTTCGCCTTTGCCGTCACCCTTGACGGCTTTGTGTATCTTTACGCGCTTTCCGGCAAGGAAAGTATATGCACACGGCGACGGAGAAAGTCCGCGGATCTTGTTGTATACGTTTTCACGGCTGTCGTTGAAATCAAGCAGAGTTTCTTCTTTTTCCACTTTCGGCGCGTAAGTCGCAAGCGAATGATCCTGCGGCGTGCGTGTCACTTCGCCGTTTGACGCGATTTTTACATATTCTTCAAGCGCATCGCATCCGAGGTTAGTTATGACGTCGTAATACGTCCCGAAATCCATATCGTCGGGGATATCCACTGTCTTCTGAAGTACGATATCGCCGGTATCCATACCCTCGTCCATATACATAACCGTGACGCCGCCCGTCTTGTCGCCGTTCATAATTGCGCGGTTGATCGGTGACGCTCCGCGGAGATACGGGAGCAGAGAAGCGTGCATATTGATGCAGCCCATAGGCGGGATGGCGAGTATATCGGGCGGAAGTATGCGTCCGTAAGCGACGGTGATGAACACGTCCGCGCCGAGCGACGAAAGAAGCTCAAACGCTTCGCCGTCACGCAGAGTCGCGGGCTGATATACGGGGATATTATGGTCGAGAGCCGTCTGCTTGACGGGTGAAAATTCGACCTTGTAGCCTCTGCCCTTGGGTTTGTCCGCACGGGTGACGACGTATATCACGTCAACGCCGACGGCGATAAGACGTTCAAGGCAGGCGGAGGCTATGTCGGGTGTGCCGAAAAAAACTGCTTTCATTATATTATTAATACCTTTTTGTGATAATGCTTGTTGTTTTTTATTGTTCTATCTCGTCGGGATCGAGCATACGCGTCGCTTTGTCGATATACAGTATGCCGTCAAGATGATCCGTTTCGTGGCAGAAGCAGCGTGCGGTGAGTCCGACGTCGGTGTAGGTCTGTTTTACGCCGTTTCTGTCAAGTGCGCTTATCGTGACCTTTGCGGGACGTTTTACGAGCCCCCATTTGCCGGGGCAGGAAAGGCAGGCTTCGACTTCCTCCTGCTCGCCTTCGACGGCGATTATTTCGGGATTGATGAGTTCAAGCACTTCGCTGCCGTTATCGACAAGGACTATTCTGCGAAGCACGCCGACCTGCGGTGCGGCAAGTCCCACACCGTTGGCTTCGCGGAGCGTATCGTGCATATCGTCAAGCAGAGTGAGTATGCGCGGCGTGATCTTTTCGACGGGACGGCTCTTTTTGCGCAGTATTTCGTCGCCCTCTTTTACGATATTAAGTAATGCCATATTATGCACCTCTTGCATTAAATTATTGTAGGATTTATGTCTATGTCCGCTTTTACCGTCTTGGGCAGAGCGCGTGTTATTTCGTCGTACGCTTCGGCAAGGAAAGCGCGGGACGCCGCCTTGTCCTGATATTTTATTATTATCCTTTGACGGTATTTATTGCGGAGCTTGAAAATTTCTTCTTTATAAGGTCCGAGCTTTATCATCGGGAGAGACGAATACTTGCGGATATGCAGCCCCGCGATAAGTCCGCTCATCGAGACCGACGAGGCAAGCACGTCGCTTTCGGTCTCTGCCGAGAACGTGAACACGGCGATATCGCAGAACGGAGGGAACAGTACCGCTTTGCGCAGCGCTATCTCGCTCTTGTAGAATCTGTCGTAATCCTGCGTGAGAGACAGACGGAGTATTTCGTTTTCGGGAGTGTAGGTCTGGAACAGCGCTTCTCCCTTTTCTCCGCTTCTTCCGGCTCTGCCCGCAAGCTGAGTGAAAAGCGAAAACGTCCTTTCGCCTGCGCGGAAATCGTTCATAAACAGGGACGAATCGGCTGAAACGACACCGACGAGCGACACTTTGGGGAAATCAAGCCCCTTTGACACCATCTGCGTGCCGAAAAGCAGGTCGTATTTCCCGGCAGCGAACGAATGGACTATTTCTTCGTGCGAATGCTTCGCTTCGGTCGTGTCCGCGTCCATACGCACCGCTTTGATATACGGAAAATCGTTTTCAAGCTCATCCTGCAGTTTCTGCGTGCCGTAGCCCGAATAGCCTATATGCTCGCTTTCACATTCGGGGCACTTGTCCGGCTTGTTAAGGACGTAACCGCAGTAATGGCAGACGAGTTTGTTTTTGCGCATAGCGTCGCCGTAAGCGTGGTACGTCAGCGACACCGAGCAGTTCGGGCAGGTGAAAACGTGACCGCATTTCATACACGACAGATGCGAATTATAACCGCGTCTGTTTACGAAAAGTATTGCCTGTCTTCCGTTTTCCACCGTCTTTTTGAGCTTTTCGGCGAGAGAAGACGAAATTATCTTTCCGTCGTCCGTTCTTTCGTCGTTTCTGACGTCGATAACGGAACACGTCGGAAGCGAAGCGCTGCCGTAGCGCTTGTCAAGACGGATAAGCGTATATATGCCCGACTGCGCCTTGTAAAAGCTTTCTACCGACGGAGTCGCCGACGCAAGCAGCATAAGGCACTTGTTGTAAGCGCATCTGTAACGCGCGATATCGCGGGCGTGATATTTTGGTGTGTTTTCGGATTTATAGGTATGCTCCTGCTCCTCGTCCATCACGATAAGACCGAGATCCCGAAACGGTGCAAACACCGCCGAGCGCGTTCCTATGACCACGTCGACGTCGCCGTTTTGTATCCTGCGGCAGGTATCGAGTTTTTCGCCGACCGAAAGCATCGAATGAAGAACGGCAAGTCTGTCGCCGAAAGCGTGACGGTAAATGCCGACCGCCTGCGCGGTAAGACCTATCTCCGGCACGAGGACTATCGCTTTCTTCCCCGTTTCCACCGTTTTGCGGCAGGCTTCGATGATGACGCGCGTCTTTCCGCTTCCGGTCACTCCGTAGAGCAGCGCGGCTTTCGCTTCTCCGCTTTCCATAAGCCCTTTTATCACGCCGAACGCGTTTTCCTGGTCGGGAGAAAGCGGCGAATCGTTGTAAGTCGCGTCGTCGGAAGAAGAGATATAGTTTCTCTCATCACGACGTTCGTATCTTTCGACTATGCCCGCTTTTGAAAGAGTCGTCAGCACCGACTGCGAAACGCCGAACATCTCCTCCGCTTCGGAAACGGAAATGATGCCGCCGTCCCTTAAGAACGACACTATTGCCCTTTGCTTTTCGCTTTTGAGGCTTTCGGGGTTTTCGGACGCAAAAGCGGCTTCGTCCGTATCGGAAAGGCGGTAAACGAGGGTTTTCTTTTCGTTGATGCGCTTTCTCGAAACGGTCGTGACTTTCAGCGCGCCGAGGCGCGACAGCGACGATATGAGCAGTTTCACGTCGTCACCGAATTCGAGGACGAGATCGGCTTCTTTGGTCTTCCCGGTCTCGGTCAGACGCTCGTGCAGAAAAGCTCCCTTTTCGTTGAGAAGCGAGGTATCGTAAGGCAGAGCTTCGCAATACACTTCGTTTTCTATCTCCTGACCGGCGGGAAGCACGGTGCGGAACGCCGAACCGAAGGTGCAGAAGCAGCGTTCTTTCATAAAGGCGCAAAGCCCTATCGTTTCTTCGGTAAGACTGACGGGGTACTCGAATATCTCGCTTATCGGCTTGATCTGCGGATATTCGCATTCGTCGGCAAAGCCGACTATGACACCCGTGCGGAGCTTGTTTGAGTTGCCGTAAGGCACGGAACACATAGTACCCTTTCGGGCGCTGTTACGCATCTCGGGCAGAAGAAAATAGGTATATTCGCGGTCAAAACGGTTTGAAGCGTTCAGTATGCGGACGGAAGCATAGAGTTTTTCCATAGGAAAAGCAGTTATTTGTCAGCGTTTCCGTCGCCGTAGTCTACGACTTCGTTATTGATGATTATTTTATATTTTCTGTCAACGATCTTTTCGATGGCAAGAGACACGGCTTTTTCGTTATTGAGGTCGAATTCGAATTTTGCGTCCTTTGCGCGTTCTTCGTGACGCATTTCGGCTTCTTCACGCTCGTGATTGGACTTGTCGGTGATGCAGCGTGCGCCCTTTGAAGTGGCGATAACGAGTGAATAACGGTTGAGCTTGTCGTTGGTAAGATTCTGTATGGACGGATAAAGCATAGTATTTCTCCTTAAATATATGTTACTTTTTTATTTTTTTACAGTTTCGGATATTCGCACCTTACGGTGGAATGTTGTTCGGCGTTCACGATATCCTTCAGCGTCTGCGCCGCCTTTTCCCATTCGCCGTTTTCGTTCACTACGGCGTAGTCGTATTCGGGGATAAGACCTATTTCGTGACGTGCCTGTTCAAGACGTCTGAGGACGACCTCTTCGGTCTCGGTCCCTCTGCCGCGGAGTCTGGATTCGAGTTCTTCCATCGAGGGCGGACATATAAAGATAAGCACGGCTGACGGCATCTTCTTTTTTATCTGCATAGCGCCGCAGGTCTCTATCTCAAGCACCACGCTTTTGCCCTCGTTCAGCTTCTGCTCGACGAATTTACGCGGTGTGCCGTAAAAGTTCCCGGCATATTCGGCGTATTCGAGAACATCGCCGTTGTCGATGAGAGTTCTGAATTCATCCTTCGTTATGTAGTAATAGTTCACTCCGTCAACTTCGCCGGGACGCGGAGCCCTTGTCGTTGCCGACACGGAATATGCCATATTCTCGTCGCAAAGCAGCGAATTTATTATCGTTCCTTTTCCGACGCCCGAAGGTCCGGATATCACAAGAAGCAATCCTTTTTTCATTTTCCGTTTATCCTTTCGGTCAGTTCGTTTACTTCCTCGGCGGAAAGTATGTAGTGATCGCTGTCGGTGATGATGACCGATCTCGTTTTTTTGCCGCAGCTCACGTCGATGACTCTGTTCGCGTTCTTTGCGTCCTGAACGAGTCTTCTCACGGGGAGCGAATCCGGCGACATAATGCAGACAACGCGGGACGTGTTCACCGTATTGCCGAAGCCTACGTCAATAAAATCCATTTCGTTTACCTTCTTGATCATTCTATGTTCTGTATCTGTTCGCGTATTTTTTCTATTTCGCTCTTGGCTTCGATGACGATATGCGACATTTCGGTATCGTTGCATTTGGAGCCGGTAGTGTTGACTTCCCTGTTTATCTCCTGAATGAGGAAATCCATTTTCTTTCCTATGGCGTTGTCGCTTTCGAGCATATCGCGGAACTGACGGATATGGCTCTGAAGTCTGACCATTTCCTCGGTGACGTCGCATTTGTCGGCGTAAGATGCACACTCGGTGAGCAGCTTTGATTCATCGACGGGAACGCCATCAAGGAGAGTTTTTATTCTTTCGATCATTTTGTCGTTTGCCGCCTTGACCGAAACGGGGGACAGCTCGACAAGACGGTTTCTCATTGCTTCTATCGCGTCAAGTCTTGCGATAACGTCGTTTTTAAGGCGTTCGCCCTCGACTCCGCGCATTTCGAGATATGCGCCGAAAGCTTTGACGGCAACACATTCAACGTCTTTCCAAAGTTCTTCCATATCTTCATCGGGCTTGCGCGAGATGAACACGTCGGGCTTGCCCGCAAGAAGACGCAGGTTTATCTCTCCGTCCACGCCGTAATCGCGTTTTATGGTGTTGAGCGCGCCGATATAGCCTTCGAGATATTCGCGGTTGAGCGAAAGTTCTACCTTGTCGCCCTCGGTATTGTCAACGCCGACATAGATATCGACTTTCCCGCGCGAGATATACGACGACGCAAGACGTTTCACTCTGTCTTCCAGCGCACCGTAAAGACGGTTCATTTTTACCGTGGTTTCAAGGTAACGGCTGTTTACCGACCTTATTTCAACGGTGATATCGCGGCTTCCGATGCTTTCCCTGCATCTGCCGTAGCCTGTCATACTTCTTATCATTTTCCGCTCCTTCTGCGCCTGAACAGCTGATAATACCTTGTTATCACGAGTGTCAGCGCTATGTCATAAGCAATAAATATCACGATACCGAGTAAATATATCCATATTTCGAAGCCGAGCGCGTCATCCGTCGCCACGGTGAAATATTTGCCGAGCCATATTATGAGAGTCAGCAGTACGTTGGAAGAGACCAACTTTGCCGCCCACATAAGCCATTTGATTTTTATCTTTTCGCAAAGTTCCTTGATTATCGGGTAGATGCCGCCGTAGCAGAGGAAGGCGACGCCTACGAATTTGTTCGGCAGCAGTACGAACGCAAGGACACCCGACACAAGGTAGACGCCCCACGCCGATGTTCTGTCAAGCTCGATACGGGCTATTATGACGCAGAATCCCGCCAAAAATGCGACCGACATATCAAGCACGGTGATGATGCTGCCTATCGACATAAGCAGTATCGCCACTGCCGAAAGCACACCCGAAAGTGCCACACGTTTTGTTTTTGTTTTCATCTAACAGCAGCCTCCGCGTCCGCCGCAGCACATCTGGGCGCACATAAGTCCCATACAAATATCACAGCCGGAGCAGCCGGTGGTCATCTGCGTGGTGTTGTACGGTGAATCCGCCGAACGTGCCGCAAACATATTCAGCGCTTCGCGGTATTCGTTGTTGCCGGGGGCAAGCTCACACGCTTTTTCGAGATTTTCCCTGGCTTCCATCAGCCAGCCCTTGTGATAATACACGACGCCGGTAAGGTACAGCCATTCCGGATCGTTCGGCGCATTTTCACGCGAAAGCAGGATATCCGCTTCGGAATATCTGCCCTGACGTATGAGTATGCGGACACGGGTATATATATCCCCTTCGGAATACGCGCCGGAGTAATTGCCGTTGTACGACGTGCCGGAAGCTCCGCCCGAAGAACGCGCTTTCTGTATCATCTCGTAGGCTTCGTTTATTTCTTTCATTTTTTCGTTTGCCATATCGGCAAACGGGGTATTGACGTAGCTGTCGGGATGATATTTTTTGGCAAGAGCGCGATATGCTTTTTTTATTTCGTCGTCCGTTGCCGACGGGCTCACTCCGAGTACCTTGTAGGGATCAGTCATTTGTCGGTTCCTTTCAGTTTGTCGAGGGACTTTGCATAGGCATTCCCCGATCCGAGCTGTGCGATGTTGTAAATAAGTCTGTCGAACGCCGTCTTTTCGTTCTTTTCATACGAGGCGCAGAAAGCCGAAATACTGTCGTCAAGCGTTTTGTGTATGGTTTCGGCGTTTTCGATGACCTTTTCCGCCGAGCCGAAACGGTTGACAAGCACGTTGAAAGCGCCTTTCTTTTCGTCGGAAACGCAGTCCTCGAAAGCATCTATCAGATAAACGTATCTTCCGATATGATAACCGCAGTCGTAAAGTATGCTTCTCTTTTCGCCCGTCGTGCCGTAAGACACTACATCACCGAGCAGGGACGCAAAAATATCGGCAGCTTTATCGGGGATGCGGCAGTTTTCCTTTTCTGTGTCCGAGAGTGCCGAGATACCGTCGGCAATGCAGTCTTCGAGGCAGGGGCACATTTTTGACGCTTTTTTACGCATAGGCGACACGAACGGCAGCAGGAGTTTTTTTGATAACTTCTTTATTCCCTTTGAATCGTTCACATCGTCAAGCACCTTGTAATACATAAGCAGCCCGAAGGATGCGCAGGTATAGTCGAGCGACGGGCTGACGCAGACCATACATTTCTTTCTGAGTCCGTACGGGCAGCGCTTCCGCACCGCTTCTGGCTTTTCGCCCGTGACAGCCATACGGATGATGCAGAGAAACACGAAATCGTGATTGAGTAAAAACCGCGTGAAGCGTGATATCTTTTTCCCGCCTTCGCGGCAGATGCCGCAGTAAACCGCCTTGTAAAATTCGTTTTCCTTTACAAGCAGTTCGCTCTGTTCGGGTCTGATATAACCGAACAATATCGTCACCGCCTTCCGCAATCAGCAAAGTCGTTCTATAGTACGCTTATTGTATCATCATATAATAACACACCGGAAACGAAAAATCAATAATAAAAGGTAAATAAAATACGACAACATTGAAATTTTCTTCAATATAATAAAATCAATTTCAAAAGACGGCAAAAATATTTGAAAAATCCGTTGCAATTTCTTTTTTGTTGTTGTATAATCATAAATTGTATAAATGTGTACCGTCGGCATTTTCGGATCGCACGGCGGAACCAGACAGATTTTACCTATCAAGGAGAATGACACAATGGAAAAAAGACCAATAGTTTTAGTAGTTATGGACGGCGTGGGATATACGCCGAATAAAGCGGGCAACGCCGTACTTGCGGCAAACACTCCCGTGCTTGATATGCTTGGCGAAAAATACCCGCATTTCCTTCTCAAAGCGCACGGAACGGCTGTGGGACTTCCCTCCGATGACGATATGGGCAACAGCGAAGTCGGTCACAACGCACTCGGTGCCGGACAGGTTTTTGCACAGGGTGCAAAGCTTGTTTCAAACGCGATAGAAACGGGTAAAATATATAAGTCCTCAACGTGGAACGAGCTTGTCGGGAACTGCGTCAAATGCGGAACGACTCTCCACTTCCTCGGACTTTTCTCCGACGGCAACGTACATTCGCACATCGACCACCTCAAGGCTATGATAAAGCAGGCCAAAGCCGACGGCGTAAAGAGAGTAAGAATACACACCCTGCTCGACGGCCGTGACGTAGGCGAAACGAGCGCTCTCGAATATATCCGTCCTTTTGAAGATTTCCTTGCTTCCTTGAACGACGATTCTTTCGATGCCTGCATAGCATCCGGCGGCGGACGTATGGTCATCACTATGGACAGATACGAAGCCAACTGGAAGATGGTGGAGCTTGGCTGGAACACTCACGTCCTCGGCGAAGGCAGACAGTTCGCTTCCGCGGAAGAAGCGGTCACGACTTACAGAGCCGAGACCGGAAAGATCGACCAGGATCTTCCTCCTTTCGTCATTGCAAAGGACGGCTGCCCCGTAGGCACGATAAACGACGGCGACAGCGTTATTTTCTACAACTTCCGCGGTGACAGAGCCATCGAGATCTCCCGCACGTTTGAAAACAGAGACGTCAAGTTCGAGAAGAAGAAAGACGTTAAGGTGCTTTACGCCGGTATGCTCGAATACGACGGCGACGCTCACATCCCGTCCAAGTTCCTTGTAAACCCGCCCGAGATCACCAATACGATGAGCGAATTCCTCGTAAACAAAGGTTACAGACAGCTTGCGATATCCGAAACGCAGAAATACGGTCACGTCACCTATTTCTGGAACGGAAACAGAAGCGGCAAATTCTCGGAAGAGCTTGAAGAGTATATAGAGATCCCGTCCGACGTCGTTCCGTTTGAACAGCGTCCCTGGATGAAATGCGCCGAGATCACCGACGTTCTCACCGAAAAGATACTTTCCGGCGAATTCGATTTTCTCAGATGCAATTTCCCCAACGGCGATATGGTAGGTCATACCGGCTCGTTCGACGCCACTCAGATCGCCGTCGAATCGGTCGATATCTGCCTTGCGAGAATACTCAAAGCCGTTGACAAGGTGAACGGCATCTGCCTCATCACCGCAGACCACGGCAACGCCGACGAAATGTTCGAGCTTGACAAGAAGACCGGCGAGCCGAAGAAGAACAAAGAGGGCAAGACCGCTCTCAAAACGAGCCACACGCTCAACAAAGTACCGTTTTATATCTACGACAACAACAACGAAAACAGCTACGAATGTATCGACGGCGAATACGGCCTTGCCAACGTCGCGTCTACCGTAGTCACTCTGCTTGGAGAGGAAGCTCCTTCCGTTTGGGAAAAGAGCATGGTAAAGCGTAAATGATTTTTGAACTGGGTTTCCCCGAAATACTGTATTATCTGCTTGCGGTCGTGATAGCGCTGACGTGCCACGAATTCGGTCACGCCTACGCCGCGTACAAATGCGGAGACAATACCGCACGCAATTTCGGCAGGCTTACACTCGATCCGCTGAAGCACATCGACCTCTTCGGCTTTCTCTGTATGCTTTTTGCCGGATTCGGCTGGGCAAAACCCGTTCCCATAAACATCAGGAATATGCGCAAGCCCCGACGCGACATTGCGCTCGTGTCGCTTGCCGGTCCCGGGATGAATTTTCTGCTCGCATTCATCGGCACGTTCTTCTATATGCTGATGCGGACGATCGTTCTTTCGGTCTACTGCAAGAACGTCGGCGGAAATTATTACTACATCTATGCGACCGCGCCCGTCGGTCTGAAGCTGCTTGAAAACGCCGAGATATTCTTCTGGTATTTCACGGTGCTGAACGTGGGCCTCGGAGTGTTCAACCTCATCCCCATACCTCCGCTCGACGGCTCGAAGGTGCTTTCCTCCGTTCTTCCGCCGAGGATAGGCTATAAGTATATGATGCTTGAACGCTACGCAAGCGTATTCATTCTCATTCTGTTCATCGTTTCAAGGATCTCATCCTTTGATTTTCTCTTTGCCCCGCTCGAATGGTTAAGAGGAAGCATAATAAGCGCATTTGAATGGCTTATCGGTCTGCTTCCGTTCATAAAGGCGGTATGAGAATATGGCATCTCTCAATCTGAAGCTCGAACAGTACGAAGGCCCGCTTGACCTGCTGCTGTCCCTGATACAAAAACACAAAATAGACATTTTCGATATCCCGATAGCTTCTCTCACGGATCAGTATCTCGATTACATCCGTTCGATGGAAGAATACAATATGGAGCTTTCCTCGGATTTCATATATATGGCAAGCGAACTGACGTATATAAAATCCAGGATGCTGCTCCCCGTCGCTCCGACGGAAGAAGACCCGAGAAAACCGCTCGTCGATTCCCTGCTTGAATACGCGCGTGCAAAAGAAGCCGCCGAATTCCTCAAAACGCAGAGCGAACAGTTTTATAACAGATTCGTCAAGGAGCCGGACGAGCTTGACGAGCCGCCCGTATACGAGCGTCTGCACTCGGTCGAGCTGCTCGTAAAAGCGTTTGAAGAAATAAGCAGACGCGCTCCGAATATGGCGGAAGCCCGTGTTGAACTGTTTGAAAAGCTGAAAAACGAAAAATTCTACACGGTCGAAGAAAAGGTCGTGTTTACGCTGCGTTTTCTGTTTGACGAAAAAAGACACAGCTTTGATTCCCTTTTTGCGTCCTGCCGTACCGTAGGCGAAACGGTGGCGACGTTCCTTGCCCTGCTCGCCCTTGTCAGAAACGGCAGAATAGACGTTGCAAGAAACGAGGACGGCGAGGTCATGCTTACACTTATCAAACACAAGGAGGATGAATAAT
The DNA here is from genome assembly GCA_045643125.1 of Eubacteriales bacterium. Taxonomy (GTDB): domain Bacteria; phylum Bacillota; class Clostridia; order Oscillospirales; family CAG-382; genus UBA1206. The sequence goes on along the minus strand of JAZUKE010000006.1, from coordinate 6,911 downwards.
GGCATCTTTTCCCATTGACGCCGCTCTTGAAGCCGTGCTTTTTGCGTCCGGCTCCCCCGTCACTCTCGAAAAACTGTCCGAAATATTCAATCTTCCGATGAGCGATATCGCCGATTCGGCGGAAAGAGTGGCAAGCGAGCTTGACGAAACGCAGCGCGGTATCTCACTTATCTGCGTTGACGGCGCGTATCAGCTCTGCACCAAGCTGTGCTATGCCGAATACGTCAAAAAAGCGCTCGAACTGCGCAAAACTCCGCCGCTTACCCGTGCGTCGCTCGAAGTGCTTGCGATAGTATCGTACAATCAGCCCGTGACCAAATCGTTTATCGAAGCGGTACGCGGCGTCGATTCCGACGGGATAGTTAATTCGCTTTGCGACAAAGGACTTATCCGTGAATCGGGGCATCTTGACGCGCCCGGCAGACCTTCGCTTTTCTCGACTACCGACGCATTTCTGCGCTGTTTCGGGCTTGAATCGCTCAATCAGCTCCCGAAGATAGACATAGAAACACAGCCGTCGCAGGTCTCGCTCGAAGAACAAAGCACCGGGGCCACAAGCGAATGATCGCTCTGTATATCGTCGGCGGTCTGCTTGTCCTGCTCTCTCTCCTGCTGCTTCTGAAACTGACTTTTCGCTTTTCGTGGTGCAGCGGGCTGCTTCTGGAAGTGAAAATAGGCTTTTACACGATAAAAAAAGAGTTTGAGCCGGCTTTACAGCGTGAAGAAACCGAAGACAAAACGGAAGCGGAAACGGCAAAAAAGCCAAAGACCGAAAAAGAAAGCGGCGTGCCGTTCAAAGAACTGTTCCCGATAATACGCGAAACCGTTTCTTCCCTTGCAAAAAAGTTGAAAAAGCATCTTAAAATCGAAAAATATATTCTCAGAATAAACGTGGCATCGGACGATCCCGCAAAGACCGCGATCCTTTACGGAGCCGTCTCCGCGTCGGCGGCGTCCTTGCAGACGTATATCGACACACTTAACATATCGACGAAAAAAGGGCGCATATACACCGAGGTAAAGCCCGATTTCATAAGCGAAAAGACCGATATCCTCGTCGATATCGCGCTTTCCGTCAGAGTGTGGCAGGGGCTTTCGATACTGCTGCCGCTGATCACCGGATATAAAAAATACAAATTACTGAAAACAAAGGCGGACGGCAAAACACCGCACCGCAAGCACATTAACGGAAAGGACGAATGATTTATGTACGACATCCCTCTTAAACAGGTCATTGACGCATCTCTCGCCAAAATAGGCAATGTTGCCGATGTGAACACCGTGGTCGGCGATCCTATAACCACTCCCGACGGCATAACCATCATCCCGTTTTCCAAAGTGTCCGTCGGTTACGCTTCGGGCGGCGCCGACTATGACGGAAAAAATCCCGTCTCCGACAACGAAAGACCTCCGCATTTCGCGGGCGGCAACGGTGCCGGCGTGTCAGTCGTGCCTCTCGGCTTCCTCGTCATCAACAAAGGCGAAGTAAGGATGCTCGACCTTAAACACGACGTATCTTTTGAACGTCTCCCCGATGATCCCGTGAACAAGGCGCTCGATTCCGTGAACGGAATAATCGAAAAAGCACCGTCGCTCGTAAACAAGATAAAAGACGTTTTCTCGAAAAACAAATCCGAAGAACAGAAGACCGAATAGACAGAGGTAATATTTCACGCCCGTTTCAAATAAACTTGTACGGGGTGAAAATATGAAATTCCGTGCTTCCGTCTTTGCGCTTTTTGTGTCGTACCTCCTGCTGTCTCTGCCTCTTTTTGCGCCCGAAACGCAGGAAAACGCACAAATCGTCTTTAACAGTAACGAAAATATCTTCATCGACAGAAACGCCGTGTACGTTTCCGCGTCGGCTGCCGTCCTTATGGACGCGGACAGCGGAAGGATACTTTACGCAAAGAACGAGAATGTACGTCTCCCGATGGCTTCGACCACAAAGATAATGACCTGCCTTCTCGCGTCGGAATGTCTTGATCCCGAAACGACGGTGACTGTTCCGAAAGAGACGGCGGATATCGAAGGCTCGTCGATATACCTTGCCGAAGGCGAAAAGATAAAGGTAAAAGAACTGCTGCTCGGGCTTATGCTGCGTTCCGGCAACGATGCCGCAAATACGCTTGCTTACGCGGTATCGGGAAGCGTGGATGAGTTCGTGCTTCTTATGAATCTCAAAGCGAAGTCGCTTGGTCTTGAAAACACGTCCTTTGCGAATCCGAGCGGACTTCCCGCCGAAAACCACTATACGTCCGCACGCGACCTTGCGTTTCTTGCGTCGTCGGCGCTGAAAAACGAACTTTTCGCGTCGGTAGTCGGTGAAAAAAGCGCGGTGATATCGGACGGCAAACGATATCTCGTAAACAGAAACAAGCTGCTCTTCACTTACGAAGGTATGATCGGCGTAAAGACCGGCTACACTCCCGAAGCGGGCAAATGTCTTGTGACCGCCGCAAGACGGAACGGCGTGACACTCGTCGCGGTGACGCTCAACGACGGCAACGAATGGAACGATCACGTCACCCTCCTCAATTACGGCTTTGCCAATTACGAAAGCGTCGTCATACCGCGTGCCTGCTGTGCCTGCGGCGTGTTCGGCAGCGAAAAAACGGTCATAAACGCCGTATCGGGCGACGATTTCCGCGTCACTCTGCCGAAGAACGCAAGATACGAAATGATCGTTCCGCAGAACGTTATGCTCTATTCACCGATAAGCAAAGGCGATATCGTTTCTTATGCGGAAATAATATGCGAAAACGAAACGGTCTCCGTCGTCCCGCTTTACGCGGATGAAAACGCGGAAACAAAGAAATACAATACTTTTGAAAGGTTGTTCAAATAACAAAATGGAAAGCGTAAAGCTCCAGAAATTCGTGTCCGACTGCGGACTTATGTCGCGCCGTCAGGCGGAAAACGCCATATCGGAAGGATTTTTCACGGTCAACGGAGTTACCGCCGTCCTCGGAGACCGGGTGATACCGGGAGAGGACGTGGTAAAATACCGCGACAAGGTGCTTAAACAGAATACGAAAAAATATTATATAATGCTCAACAAGCCGCAGGGCTACGTCACTACCACGTCGGACGAATTCGGACGCGACACGGTCTGCTCGCTCATAGACCTGCCCGTGCGCCTTTACCCCGTCGGCAGGCTCGACAAAAACAGCGAAGGTCTGCTTATAATGACCAACGACGGCGAATTTGCCAATATGATGATGCACCCGAGATATGACCACAAGAAACGCTACCTCGTCATAACGTCGGGATACGCCCAGAATAACGACATAGACAAGATGCAGCACATAAGGGAACTCGACGGAGAACCGATAAATCCCGTTGAAATAAAAATACTCGAAAGAAACGACAACGCCACAAAGTTCATCTTTACGCTGTCGGAAGGAAAAAACCGTGAAATTCGCCGTATCTGCGAAGAAGTCGGGCTTTCGGTAATGCAGCTCAAGCGCTTTGCCGTCGGTCCTCTTCAGCTCGGTGAGCTTGAAAGCGGAAACTGGCGTTATCTTACACCCGAAGAAATCAAGGAGCTGACAAAGAAAAATGATAACAACAAAACAAAGAGCGTATCTGAGAGGGCTGGCAAACAACGTGGAGGCTTTGTACCAGATAGGCAAAAACGGAATAACAGAAACCCTCATCCAAACGCTGGATTCGGCACTGACGGCAAGAGAACTTATAAAGATAACGGTACTCGAAACAAGCCCTATGGACGCAAAAAGCGTGATGGCGGAGCTGACTGACACCCTTTCGTGCGAAGCGGTCCAGGTCATAGGAAGAAAAGTCACTTTATACCGTCCTGCCCCCGAAAAGCCGGTAATCGTTTTGCCGAGATAGAATTATGACGACACTTGAAAGAATAAAAACCGATCTGTATGCGCAGAATTTAAGACGCATAAAACATATAGAAGGCGTGGCTGAATGTGCGATAATGCTCAAAAAGCGTCACTTTGACGCGATAAGCGACGAAAAAGTGCTTGAAGCCGCCTATATGCACGATTTCACCAAGGAATACGATAACAGCCGTCACGCAGAAATATTCGAAAAATACGGCGTTTCTCTTGACGAATGTGAAAAGCTCTCGCCAAAGCTCTTTCACGCCAAGTCCGCTTACGCGCTTGCGAAGTACGAATACCTTCTCGACGACGACGTATGCACCGCCATACTCTACCACACCACCGGCAGAGCCGATATGACGGACCTTGAAAAAATCATCTACCTTGCCGATTATATCGAAGAAAACCGCACCTTCATTTCGTGCGTTGACATGCGGAACACCTATAATATGCTCGTCGAAAAGAATTATCCGACACCGATCGACTCGGCTATCCTCTATTCGCTCGATCTTACCATAACCGACCTGCTCGAAGAAAAACGTATGATCCACCGCGACACGTTTGAAGCAAGGAACTACCTTATAAAAGAAGGGATACAATAAATGGATACAAACACACACGAATACGCAAAAACTCTTGCCGATATAATAAGCGGCGCACTCGATTCCAAAAAAGCGCTCGATGTCTCAGCCATTTCCGTTGAAAAACAGACTGCCCTTGCCGATTTTTTCGTTCTTGCGACCGGTACGTCGTCAACGCATATCAAAGCGCTTGCCGATGAAGTCGAATTCAAGGTGAACGAAGCCCTCGGTCTTGCACCGAGAAGCGTCGAAGGCATCGGCGACAAGTCGTGGATACTCATTGACTACGGCTGCGTCATCGTTCACGTTTTCACACGCGAAGCAAGAGAATTCTATAAGCTTGACAAGCTCTGGGCAGACGCCGGAGTCAATGCGTCAATTCCCAAGGACTGAAAGGAAAAACAAATGAAAAACGAATTCAAAGCATTTGAAGAAAAATGGCAAAAAAGATGGGACGACGAAAAAGCGTTCAGCGCCGTCGATGATTATACCAAGCCCAAGTTTTACGGACTTGTGGAATTCCCCTACCCTTCGGGCGCCGGTATGCACGTCGGTCATATCAAGGCTTATTCCGGACTCGAAGCGATATGCCGCAAAAAGAGAATGGACGGCTACAACGTGCTGTTCCCGATAGGATTTGACGCTTTCGGTCTTCCTACCGAAAACTCTGCGGTAAAATTCAAGGTACATCCCAAAGTCCTTACCGAAAGAAACATCAAGCGTTTCACCGAGCAGCTCAAAAAAGTCGGCTTCTCGTTCGATTGGGACAGAGTTATAGACACCACCGATCCAGAATACTACAAGTGGACGCAGTGGATATTCCTTAAAATGTACGAAAACGGACTCGTTTTCCGTGACAAGACTCTCGTAAACTACTGCCCGCACTGCAAGGTCGTGCTTTCCAACGAAGACTCCCAGGGCGGCAAATGCGATATCTGTCACAGCGACGTCGTGCAGAAATCGAAGGACGTCTGGTATCTCCGCATAACCGAATACGCGGACAAGCTGCTTGACGGTCTCGACAACGTCGATTACCCGCTCAACATAAAACAGCAGCAGCAGCACTGGATAGGACGTTCCACCGGCGCTTTCGTCAATTTCGACCTCAACGTCGGCGAAAAGCTCCGCATCTATACGACACGTCCCGACACGCTGTTCGGCGTTACCTTTATGGTAATGGCTCCCGAGCATCCGCTTATCGACAAATACGCTTCCTCGCTCAAGAATATGAACGAGGTCGAGGATTACCGTGCCGTCTGCGCCAAGAAGACCGAATTCGAGCGTACCCAGCTCGTCAAGGACAAGACCGGCGTCAGGCTCGACGGTATCTGCGCCGTCAACCCGATAACCGGCAAACAGATCCCCATTTACATTTCCGACTACGTTATGATGGGTTACGGCACCGGCGCGATCATGGCTGTTCCCGCACACGACGAACGCGACTACGATTTTGCCAAGAAATTCGGCATTGAGATAATCGAAGTCATCAAGGGCGGCGACATTTCCAAAGAAGCCTACACCGGCGACGGCGAAATGATCAACTCCGGATTCCTCAACGGATTTGACAACAAAAAGGACTCCATCGAAAAGATGATAAGCGTCCTTACCGAAAAAGGCATCGGCGAAAAGGGCGTTCAGTATAAGATGAAGGAATGGGCGTTCAACCGTCAGCGTTACTGGGGCGAGCCTATCCCCATCGTCCATTGTCCGAAATGCGGAATGGTACCAGTCCCCTATGACGAACTTCCGCTTCGCCTCCCCGATCTCGAAAACTTCGAGCCGGGCACCGACGGCGAAAGCCCGCTTGCAAAGATAGATTCGTTCGTGAACTGCAAATGCCCGAAGTGCGGCGGCGACGCCAAGCGCGAGACCGACACTATGCCTCAGTGGGCAGGCTCTTCGTGGTATTTCCTCAGATACATCGATCCCAAGAACCCCGACTGCCTCTGCGACAAGGACAAAATGAACTATTGGATGCCCGTCGACTGGTACAACGGCGGTATGGAACACGTCACCCGTCACCTTATCTATTCGAGATTCTGGCATCATTTCCTTTATGATATCGGCGTCACCACCACATCCGAGCCTTACGCAAAACGCTCCGCTCAGGGACTTATCCTCGGCAGCGACGGCGAAAAGATGTCAAAATCCAAGGGCAACGTTATCGACCCGCTCGACGTCGTCGAAGTTTACGGCGCAGACGTACTGCGTACCTACGTCCTCTTTATGGGCGACTACACCATGGCAGCCCCGTGGTCGGAAAACGGCGTGCGCGGCTCCAAACGCTTTCTGGAAAGAATCTGGGGACTCATGGATCTCGCTTCCGGTACGGGCGTGACGCCGAAACTGGAGGGCGCGATCCACAAGGCGGTCAAGAAAGTCTCCTCCGATATCGAACAGATGAAATTCAATACGGCGATCGCCGCAATGATGACGGATTTTACAATTCCCGCTACGATAACGGATTTAAGAACAC
>JAZUKE010000005.1:0-4632 GCA_045643125.1 Eubacteriales bacterium | reverse complement strand
AGTGAATAAATATATTCTTGCTGTTGCTTTTTGAGAAAAAGCAACCCGAGGCTTTCTTCAGCGGGTTGCTTTTTTCAGCTTGACAAGCCGGGATTTATGGGGGTACGCGCTTTTCTGGAGAAAAGCTGTGCAAAAGACTTTTGGAAAATCATATTTACTCTCAAATCCATTTTGAACAATATTTATTCATCGAGAAATGAATCATCTCGGTTTTATCACCGTTTGAATAAGTACGCATTGCTCCCATTCGCTCTATTTCAGTAAAGCCACGTGATTCCATATAATCAGTCAAAATATCTGCATTGGGCTGTGCAAGCACTACTTTGGGCGATTCGGATATTTCCACATAGTCCTTGCCTGATACGGTAATTTGGAAAAAACCGATTGTTGCCGAAAAAGGATTTCCTACACTAAACGTTACATAAGATATTAAACTACTCCCGAGAAGTGCAATAATCACTATAGCCGCAACAAGTATAGTAATTAAAATCTTGCGGCTTTTTTTCTTGTTCTTCTTAATTTCCTCATTTGCATATACAATTGTATCTTTAATTACTGATTCAGCTTCATTTCTGTCCATCATGATCACCCCCGGATAATAAATCGTACAAACTAATTCCTAACGTTTCAGAAAGCGGAATCAGCAGCGAAATGTCGGGAAAAGAAATTCCGCGTTCCCACTTGCTTACTGCTTTATCAGTGATGTTTATTATATCTGCTAAGTCCTTCTGAGACATACCATGTTGTTTTCGACTTTCGCAGATTAACTGACCAGTCTTTTTAGCATCCATCTTTTCCCTCCTTTTAGTATAAGTATATCTCCTAATGGGAAAAAAGTAAACCGACCGTTAGTTTACGACATTCAGCCGATAAATCCTGATTTGTCAACATCACTTATATCTGATATAATGCACAAAATCAAAAATCATGCATCGTTTGCTGCGTTTTGAACTATTTACCTATATCCTCAATATTATACGGCGTGACCTGATATACATAGTAGTTCAGCCAGTTGGAATAGAGCAGATGCGCGTGCGACCGCCAAAGGTTGGGAGGTCTCTTGGTGGGATCGTCGGAAGGGAAGTAGTTCCTCGGGACGGCGATATCAAGACCTTTTTTAACGTCGCGCTCGTATTCGAGTTTAAGAGTATCGTGGTCGTATTCCGGGTGACCTGTCACATAGACCTGACGGCAGTCCTTGGACGCAATGAGATACGCACCCGCGTCGCCTTCGGCAAGCAGTTTGAGATTGTCGTTTGCGAGTATGTCGTCGGTCAGAACGTATGAATAGCGCGAATGGGGCGCATTGAAGTATTCGTCGAAACCTCTGACGAGAGGATCGGAGGAAACAAGCGTATGCTGACGGTAGATCCCGCTTATTTTGTTTACGAGCGGGTATTTTTTGATACCGCAGTTGTGGTACAGACCGGCAAACGCTCCCCAGCAGACATAGAGCGTGGAAAATACGTTTTCCGAAGCCCAATCCATAATACCGCAAAGCTCGTCCCAATACTCCACCTTGTCAAAATCAAGGTATTCAACGGGCGCGCCGGTAATGATAAGACCGTCGAGCTTGGTATTCTTTATTTCGTCGAATGTTTTATAGAAGGATTCAAGATGCTTTTTTGCGGTGTGCTTCGCTTCGTACGTCGCCGTGGTAAGAAGCTGAACTTCGACCTGGAGCGGCGAATTTGAAAGCAGTCGGAGCATCTGTGTTTCCGTGACTTCTTTGGTCGGCATAAGGTTGAGTATGGCGATGTGCAGCGGACGTATATCCTGCGATCCGGCACGTTTTTCGTCCATAATGAATATATTTTCTTTTTCAAGTACTTCTGCCGCAGGAAGCATAGAGGGTATTCTGATCGGCATAAACTCACCTCGCGCAAATGATATGTTATTATACCACCAAATGACGGATATATCAATAGTTTTGAATAAAAAACGGAAAAAGGTATTGAAATCGTCACCATTCGTGGTATAATCGAAGCAAAGGAAGGTTAGACTCTATGGAAACGAAAGTATACAAGCTCGACGGAAGCGAAAACGATATAATAAAAATAAAAGAATGTGCATCCATCATAAAAAACGGAGGCTTGGTCGCTTTTCCGACCGAGACGGTCTACGGGCTGGGCGCCGACGCATACAACGAAAACGCCTGCCTCGGCATCTATGCCGCCAAGAACAGACCTGCGGAAAAGCCGCTGCTCTGCCATCTTTATTCGATAGAACAAGCCGAAGAAATAGCATATCTCACCGACGATATGCGTAAACTGATAAAAAGGTTCACTCCGGGGCCTCTCACCGTCATTGCACCCAAAAAGGACGGTGTCTGCCGCACCGTGACAGCCGGCGGCGAGACCGTGGGGCTTCGTTTCCCGTCGAACAAAGAGGGACAGCTTTTTATGGAGCTATGCGGACTTCCGCTTGCGGCGACCTCCGCGAACATTTCCGAACTGCCGCCTCCAACGTCCGGGAAAGAGGTTTTCGATTACCTGAACGGCAGGATCGACGCCATTCTTGACGCCGGAACAGTCGGCAGCGGCATCGCGTCAACGATAGTTGCGCTCGATGACGGTATAAAAATACTCCGTGAGGGAAGTATAACAAAAGAAGAAATTGAGGAAGCATTGAAATGATAATCGGTCTTTGCGGCAGAAGCGGCAGCGGAAAATCCACTGTCGGCGCATATCTCAAAAATTGCGGGCTGAATTACATAGACACCGACCTTGTGAGCAGAGAAGTGACGCAGAAGGGCGAAAAATGTCTTGAAGAGCTTTGCACGTATTTCGGCACCTCCATTCTGAACGACGACGGCACGCTGAACAGACGCGCTCTCGCGTCGTCGGCGATGACCGATAACGACGGGTATAAGATGCTCAATTCCATCACGCACAAGCACATACTTGCACGCACCAAAGAGAAATTAAAGGGAAATATCGACGTGATCGACGCGCCGCTCCTTTTTGAATCGGGACTTGACAGGGACTGCGATATTATCGTCGGCGTCATCGCTTCCGACGAGGACTGCGTAAAGCGCGTGATGCTGCGCGACTCGATAAACCGCGATACGGCGCTTGCAAGGCTTGCGAAGCAGAAGGACAACACTTTTCTCCGCACCCATTGCGATTACGTCATAACCAACGATTCCACGCCAAAGCTGCTTGAAGAAAAAGCCGAAACGCTTTACCGAATGATAAAGGAGAAACGCCTGTGAAAAAACTGCTGCCGGTTTTTCTGACTGTCGTCGTGCTTGCGCTGTGCGCCTATGCGCTTTACTATAATTTTTTCTGTGTGCGCGACTACCCGATAGCCTATGAAGATACGGTGTGCCGTTGGGCAGACGAATACGGCGTGCCGCGGGAGCTTGTTTTTGCCGTTATAAACGTGGAAAGCGGATTCGATCCCGATTCGACGTCAAGGGCGGATGCCTACGGGCTTATGCAGCTTCTGAAGCCGACCTGCGAGGAGATCGCGTGGCGGCTCGGTATCTATGAGGATTACAGCATAACCGATCCCGAATACAACATCCGTTTCGGGACGTATTATCTTTCCTATTTATACAGATATTTCGGCGATTGGGAAACGTCGGTCGCCGCCTATAACGCCGGAATCGGGCGCGTCAGCGCGTGGCTTAAAGACGAAAAGTATTCGTCCGACGGCGTGACGCTCAAGGAAATACCAATCAAAGAGACCCGCGCCTACGTTTCGCGCGTCTTTGAGGATATGGAGCATTACAAAGGAATAACGGTTGAGAACAAATGAATAAAAAAAAGAAATTTGCCCCGCGTGAGCGGGGCAATCAGACCGAAGACAAACTCGTTGCTTGCGCCATTGAAACACAAATAGAATAAAGCAAAAGAGTAAAAGTGTACTTTTATCCGAAGGATGAGAGTACACTTTTGTAATAGGAATATTTGATTTTATTAGAATTTTCAATGGCTTCGACGAAAAACTCGACTGCCGTAGCGATCTACGGCGACGCTCGTTTTTTCGCCGAAATCAACTTCGTTTGTCTCAGTCTGCTCAAATTGCAGACTTTGTCTGCAATTTGTTTGCCCCGCGTGAGCGGGGCAATAATTATTCGGCAAGCGCGATGAATTCGGGATCACTTCTGATAAAATCAAAACAAGCGTAGCTTAAATTGCCCAAAAACAGCTCAAAGTTGGTTTCACGATAATTTTTTGTGCTTCCGGACGCATCACACGTTGCATTGGAAACAAACGGGCTTGTGTAATTTTGCACTTTCCTCGGCAAAGAATCATATTTTTTTGCGTGAAATGCAGCTTTTTTCAACGCCTCAAGCGTATCTTCTTTTTTCCCTTGTTTTGCATAGAGAATAGAAAGTTTGACATATATACTACTCATACGGCAATGGAAAAAAAGAAAACTACCGTCAGTGATCAGTGTATTCCACAAAGTCAGTGCCGCCTTACAGCGTTCGATTTGCTCGTCATAAGAACCGTCTGTCGGGCTTGACAGCCGCAAACATATCAGATCCATAAAAGTAAGCATATTTTGTTCGCATATTTTTCTGGCTATCTTTTTTCCTTCTTCGGTATAGTAAGCACGTTCTTCCAAAAGTTCCCGACTTGACCAAAGCGATCCGCCCATCTTGGCATAAGATACTGCTTT
>JAZUKE010000004.1:0-3588 GCA_045643125.1 Eubacteriales bacterium | reverse complement strand
GCGCACTCATCACGTCATCCCCGCAACGGGCGAAGAAGAGATACGCGGCGATATGGACGGCGACGGCGTACTTAACACCGCAGATGCGATATACCTGCTTCGCAACATTATGCGTCCGTCGAGATATCCCATAACTCAAAGCGCGGACGTTAACGGCGACGGAGAAGTCAATACCGCCGATGCGATATATCTGCTCCGCCACATAATGCGCCCGACCAGATACCCGCTCGCCGAAGACGACAAAAAGAAGAAATCGGCATAAGGTCATTCTGCGATGAGGATGACCGGAAACGTAAGCACAAAAATCTTGACAATGCTTTTTGCGTATGTTATTATTAATAAAGCTAATCGAAATGGAGTTGTATAAAATGAAACCTTCTGATGTTTTCTACACGGATTTTTCTGCTCATCATATCAATCTTACGGAAAAGCTCAAACGACTGCTCAAAGCTGCCGGAATGGATAAAATAGATTTCAATAACCGTTTCGTCGCGGTAAAGATGCACTTCGGCGAGCCCGGCAACCTTGCATATCTTCGTCCGAATTACGCCAAAGCCGTATGCGACTACATAAAAGAACTCGGCGGCAAACCGTATCTCGTTGACTGCAACACGCTTTATCCGGGAAAACGCAAGAACGCTCTTGAACACCTTGATTCGGCGTATACAAACGGTTTCAACCCGTTTGGTACGGGCGTACACGTTCTTATCGGTGACGGACTCAAAGGCACCGACGATGTAAGCGTACCCGTAGAAGGCGGAGAATACGTCAAAGAAGCAAAAATAGGCAGAGCCGTGATGGACGCCGACATAATCGTTTCGCTTACACATTTCAAAGGACACGAATCCACTGGTTTCGGCGGTACGCTCAAAAACATCGGTATGGGCTGCGGATCCAGAGGCGGTAAAATGGAGATGCATTCTGACGGCAAACCGGTCGTTCATACCGAAAAATGTGTTGGCTGCCGTCTGTGTCTGCGCGGCTGCGCTCACAACGCGATCGAATTCACAGATAACAAAGCACATATCAACCACGATATCTGCGTAGGATGCGGCAGATGTATCGGGTCGTGCAACCACGACGCTGTCAGCGCAGGCGACGATTCGAGAAACGACGTCCTTAACAGAAAGATCGCCGAATATACGAAAGCAGTCGTTGACGGACGTCCGTCGTTCCATATTTCGCTTATCTGCGATGTTTCTCCGTTCTGTGACTGCTATTCGCTCAACGATATTCCCATCGTACCCGATATCGGAATGTTTGCATCTTTCGATCCCGTTGCGCTTGACAAGGCCTGCGCCGATGCGGTCAACGCGGAATCGCCCGTAAAGGGAAGTCTGCTTGACAAAGCGGAAAAATGTCATGGCGATCACTTCAAGGACGTATCTCCCGACACTGACTGGAAGGTCGGACTTGAACACGCCGAAAAGATCGGACTCGGAACAATGCAATACATCCTTCACAAAGCATTATGAAAAAAATAATCGTTATTCTCATCGCGGTATTGACCGTTGCAGCTGCGTTCGCCTATACCGTCGTATTTGCCGACGATGAACCGACTGATTTTGAAGACGTCATTATTGACAGGTTCAACGTAACGAGAACGGACAATCCGTTTTTACCTAAAAGCCTTTTGTTCGATATTGACGAAAACACAAAAACGCTTTCCTGCCGATTTTTCGTGGACGAAGTTTACGATTGTGATGTCATCGCCGACGCGGCATTTGCCGGCAAAAACGAAAAGATCAAAGTAAATCTTTCAGACGGCGAGACAGTTTCCGTTTCGGATGAAGATGGCAATACCTCCGAATATACGCTGAAACTTGAAAAGCCGGATTTTGTCATACCTTGCGTATATGTCAACAAAAGCGACAGAACGCAGATCTTCGACCGCAACGAATACAGACGTGTAGATATAACGTATCTTAACGGGGCTGACACCGCATACGTCCAGGAAGCCAATATGAAGATACGCGGTAATTCCACGTCAGGCTTTGAAAAACAGCCGTTTCGTCTTAAATTCGGTTATCCCGTTGAATTCGGAGAAATGGGAGCGTTCAAGAACTGGGTACTGCTTGCCAATTATACGGACAAATCTCTTATCCACACCGATCTTGCGACGATCATCGCAAAAGAGCTTCCCGGTCAGACCTACGTCCCGGAAATGGAACAGGTGCGCGTATTCATCGACGGCGAATATTGGGGACTATACGATCTCGGTCATCACGTCGAAGTCGCTGAAGGAAAGATCGAACTCGGCGATACAAAATCGACGGAATGCGGATTTTTCCTTGAAATAGACGCACGTTATTATGAAGAAGGCTATGAAATAGGCAAAAACTGTTTTATGGTCGGTAACTCGTATTTCTGCATCAAAGAACCGGAAGAGATAACTCACGAACAATTCGTCTATATACGCGACTACGTTCTGACGGTCGATAAACTGATAAGAGCAAAAAGCGAAAAGGTTTTTGACTATATAGACGTTGACAGCTTTACGGATTGGTTTATTACAAATGAATTTTCTCTCAACAACGACTGTGCGATGTTCCTTTCGGTGTTTTTCTATAAAAATTCCGAAAACAAACTCTGCATAGGACCTATCTGGGATTTTGATCTTGCGTTCGGCAACTATCTTGCGGCCGGCAACTATACAGGTACCGGCTGGGCAATCAAACATTCTATGTGGTGGAACGAGCTTTGCGAGATAGACACGTTTGAAAATACATTGTATGCGCATTGGCAGGATTTTTCCGCAAACACTATCCCCAAACTGTATGAATATGCGGATATGTTTGAAGACAAATACAAGGATGCCTACAACGAGAATTTCAGACGTTGGAAAATACTCGGCAGATATGTCTGGGATAACCCCGACAATGTTGCAAAAGCAGCCACTATGGAAGAACAATTCAAAATACTGCGTGATTATATGAAGATTCGTAAGGAATGGCTTGATTCGAACATAAAAAGAATTTGTAATGATTAAGGAGAAAATGTATGAAAAAACTTCTCGGCATTATCATTATCACAGCACTCCTTCTCGGCACATCCGTTATCTATGCTTCTGCTGATGAAGATCCCGCTTATAAAGCAATAATCGAAGCAAGTTCGGATTCATTCAAAGTCGGTGACGAATTTTACATTAAAATATCCCTTGCCGACGTAAAGTGTGAAGACGGATTTATCGGTTACGAATTCAATCTGAAATTCGATCCCGCATTACTCGAAGTGGTAGAAAACGAAGACGGCAGTTTTGCTGAAGCAACGCTTCCCGAAAATTGGGAAAGCGGAAGCGAAAAGGCAGAACTTCTCGAAAAGGATACGGAAGGGAAGCAGACGGGCAAGATAAAGCTTGTCTATATCGCTCCTCTCGAAACCGAAAACCTAAATGAAACAGCAGTAAAAGACAATTCGTTTTTTGTCAACGTCAAATTCAGATGTATTTCTGAGTCAGACAAAGCAGGTATTGTTTTCGACGGTGATAACGTCGTGAACTGCACCGCAATAGACGAAGACGGTAAAGTATATAATGTTGCCGGAGCGGCAGCAAATCTGAATATAACGATAAACGGCGACGAATCGGGC
>JAZUKE010000003.1:0-10001 GCA_045643125.1 Eubacteriales bacterium | reverse complement strand
ATTCCGAGTACAAGTCCAATTGCAATCAGAACAAGCGAGATAATCAACCCAGCTTTTGTACTTTTCTTTAAATTCTTATAAACGTCCATAACACATTCTCCATTCTTTAGGCTTCTTACAAAATTCATTATATTATACACTATATTTGTGAATAATTTGTTACAGAAGCAAAAAAAACCGCAGGGCTTTTTAGGCTCTGCGGTCGTTCTGCTTTCAGGCTTAAATCTCAGTGCCGTCTTTGAATGTCACCTTGATGGTCTTATCTTTGTACACCGTCATGAAATCCACCAGCTCGCCGAACAGCCCGTTTTCAAATTCCGTCACCGTTTCGCCAAGCTCCCGGATGGCTTCGATGAAGTGCTTGATCTGTACCTCCCGTGCCTTTTTCCTGGCAATCTCAATCTAGAGACTGTCAAAATCGGCTTTCTTGGAATCGTAGTCCGCTACCAGTCTTCTGTACCGTTCCGCATAAACTTTCTGATCCATTGCCACCGAAGCGTTCTCGCCGATGAGGTTCTGCGTCTGTTCGATTATGGCATTCATCTCAGCGGGCAGGGCATCGCACCGCGCTTCAAGCACCGCCGTGTTGCCCGCATACTCACGGATGAACTCCGCATCGGCAAGCTCCGGCTCGGTAAAGATTTTCGCCGCCGACCAGTCGTTTTCTTTGAAAAAATCCTGCATTTCTTCCAAAGTCGGAAGCCGGTCAAGGTCAAGTAAGGTTTCCTTTTCTGCCATTTCATCACATCCTTTCGAACCATTTCGCCCATGCTACCCATATTATAGCATAAAGATGTGTACGAAAAACGGACTACAAGCGAATTTTTCAAAAAAGTCAAAAACAAAAACGCCCCGTCAAGAGCAGAATGTTCTGTTCAAGACGGGGCGTACTGTTTCTATTCGCACATTCGATTTATCCGAAGAGTTCTCCTATAATATGGCTGGCAATTATTTTATTTCATACTTTTCGGGTAAAATATGATTATCACTTATCCGGAGGTAAATACGATGAAAGGACATTTTTTATCAGGAAAAGAAATCGAAAGATTTGAAAAATATCTGAGAGAGGAGGAAAAAAGCCAAAATACTATGGAAAAGTATATCCGTGATGTCAAGGCGTTTGCGGAATATTGTGGTGGCAATGCAATTATCAAAGATACTGTCATCAACTACAAGCAGAACTTAATTGATAACGGCTATGCTGTAAAAAGGTCTTATACGCGAAGGCGCACGAGCCAAAGAATTTGAGAACGCAGTGATGTGGCTCTGCGACTGCGGACTTGTTCACAAGGTCAGCCGCGTTACCGTCGGGAAACTGCCGCTTAAAGTATATGAGGATATAAAAGCGTTCAAGATGTTCGTTCTTGATGTCGGTCTTCTCGTCTGTATGACCGGACTCAGCCATAAAATACTGCTTGAAGGGAACGAGCTGTTCGTGGAATTCAAGGGTGCGCTTACGGAGCAGTATGTTCTGCAGCAGCTTATTTCCGACGAAAATCTGCAGATATATTATTACACGAACGACGGCGGAAGCTGTGAGATAGATTTTATTGCGGATAACGGCGAACGTGTCATTCCGATAGAAGTGAAAGCCGAACTGAATCTGCGTGCAAAGAGCCTTAAAAGCTATATCGACCGATTCGCTCCCGATCTCGCCGTCCGTACTTCGATGGCAGATTACAAAACCGACGGAAAACTGACCGATCTTCCGCTGTATGCGGTCGAAAATCTTTCAAAAGAAGCCGACAGATGATCATTTATTTTTAACGTAACGGTAAAAACACTTGCTTTTGCTTCTCCGTTATGTTACAATATAACAAAAACGAACAACAGGAGGAATCCCGATGAAAAGAATTATCACGCTTTTGCTGATTCTTTCGCTGCTTATGACCTTTGCGTCCTGCGGAGAAGGCAGCGAAAACGAGTCAAAACCGACGGAAGTATCAGCCGAAACAAGTGTTGAGGCAAGTGCTGCCGATGAATCGAGTGAGGAAGAATCTATGGCAGTTCCCGATGAAAACGCAAAAAAAATATGGAAGGACGAATACGCCGACGCAGAGGCGTCGCTTTCTTCCGCCGAAGATATATATAACGCCGACTATTATTTCAACGGCGCAAAGACGGACGATTATTCCGTATCTCCTGCCGACGGCGACGGAAAATTCGTGTTCAGAGGGCTTGAAAACAGCCGTTTCGTCAACGTTGCCGACGGATATATGTTCACCGTTCCGTCAAACGACGTGAAACTTGATCTGTCGCTTGCGGAATACCGCTCGCAGGTCATTACCGACAAATCCGTCATTACCGTTTCCTGCGAAGATCAGAATCCCTACGGCAACACTCCGGACGGCTGGAACACCTATCTTACCGAATGGATCACCGTTAAGCTTGACAGCATCGACTTCCTTTCGGCTAACAACATTATGCGCACGTCGCAGCCCGAAACGACTACCGACCTTATCGAAGGCTATGAAGTCATAATCCACAACGTTTTCATAAAGCTTTCGACCAAGATCGAATATCCGTATTATAACATAGCCATAATCCGCAAGAACGGCGAATACGTCAAGTTCAACCTTGTGGTTATGAAATCCACGGAGAAATCCACCGATTCGTTCAAGAAAATGTTAAAGAGCTTTGCTTTCTTTGACGGCGAAGGCAAGTCGGTCAATCACGGCGGTCAGCACGAGGTCATCATTCCCGAAATATGGAACGACGAAACGCGCGCTTACTACGACAAGCTTATGAATCAGACAGACGTTGACTGGGGCTTCTTCTACGAAGGCAACAAGCAGGAATACATCGACTGGATGGCAAGCGAGAAAGGCATCGACTACAAGCCGGAAATATTTATGACATATTACCACATCGGCTGGTATAATACGATGACGTATCTTGACCTTGATTTCCTCAACGCGAACGCGGGCGGAAACGGCTTCGACGATAAGCCCGTACTCAACCTTACCTATCAGTTCACCACGACGAACAACGATATATCGGGCTTCACGCCGATGTTCGATATTATGAGAGGCAAGTACGACGACCATTTCAGACGTCTTGCACAGGATATCAAAAAGTACGGCAAGCCCGTCATCTTCCGTCTCAACAACGAAATGAACACCGACTGGACTTCTTACTGCGGTGTCGTCACTCTCCTTGATCCGGATATCTACCGTGTCTGCTGGCAGCGTCTTTACAACATATTTATGGAAGAGGGCGTTGACAATACGATCTGGGTGTTCAACCCCATAACTATCACCTGCCCGTACTGCGACTGGGGCGAATACGAATGTTATTATCCCGGTGACGAATACTGTCAGATGCTCGGTCTTACGTATTACGAAAACGCCAACAACGCCTCCCTTGAATCCTTCAAGGCGATTTATACCAAGACGTACAACAAATACAAAAACAGCTTCATCAACTTCCCGTGGATCATCGGCGAATTTGCCTGCGGCTGCGGCGGTGAAAAAATGTACGACTGGGGCAAACGCGGCTACGTTGATACCACACTCGCAAGGAACGCGAAAAGCCAGGCAAGCTGGTGCCGCGAAATGTTCAAGTGCTTTGCCGACAATCAGAGCGAAGCAAACGTATTCTGCCGCAACATAAAGGTCGCCGTTTGGTTCTCTGCCAACGACTACGTTTCTGTCGGCGGAAAGAATTGCGTCACAAACTATCTCAAACTTGACGAAAGACTTGCCGATACGCTTGCGGTGTTCCGCGAATGGCTGCCGAAGCTGCATCATAACGATTGAAAAACTGAATGATTTTGGCGAAAACCACCTTAAAACGGCGGTTTTCGCCTTTCTTTTTTGAAAAAAGCACTTGAAAGAAGCGCAAAAACGGAGTATAATATATTCGGTGATATTATGCACGAAACTCCAACGGTAATAATGCAGTTCATTTCATATAAGGAAGCAATACAAAACCGTTCACCGCTCACGGTGCGCGGCTATCATCACGACCTCGATATGTTCTTTACCTATCTGCTCGCAAAGCAGAAAAAGGTAAAGGAGGAGGATATCGAAACGCTCGACGAGGTAGACGAAAAATACATAAACACCGTTACTCCGAACGATATATACGGTTTTCTGCTTTATCTTTCGCGCGACAGACACGACTCCGCCAAGACGATCGCCCGCAAGCTTTCGGCGATAAAGGCGTTTTTCAAATACCATTCGTCAAAAAGCCATTATGTCACTTCAAATCCCGCTCGTGACATTGATTCGCCGTCGATAAAGCACGCGCTGCCCAAATATCTGTCGCTCGACGAATCGGTGAAGCTTCTTGATTCCGTTGACGACAGCGATGCGTTTATGGAACGCGACTTCTGCATACTTACGCTGTTCCTCAACTGCGGTATGCGTCTTTCCGAGCTTGTCGGGATAAATCTTACCGATATCGAATCCGATCTTTCCAAGCTCCGTGTTACGGGCAAGGGCAATAAAATGCGTATGGTGTACCTTAACACGGCTTGCAGGGAAGCGATACAGACCTATCTTCCCGTAAGGAGCGAAAAGGCGTCAAAATGCTCCGTGCCTCTTGACGACGACGCGAAAAACGCGCTTTTCCTCTCCAAGCGCAACAGAAGGATAGCAAAGCAGACCGTCCAATGGCTCGTGCAGAAGTATCTCGACAAGTCCGAATTACAGGGAAAGGGATATTCCGTTCACAAACTGCGCCACACGGCGGCGACTCTTATGTATAACGAAGGCGGCGTTGACGTGCTGACGCTTAAGGATATACTCGGTCACGCGCAGCTCAGCACCACGCAGATATACACTCACGTCGCTGACGAGAAAGTGAAAAACGCAATGGAAGCAAATCCTCTTGCAAAGGTGGGCAGAAAAAATGTTAAAAAAGAAAGTAAAAATTGAAAGCTACGAGGTCGGCCCCGACGGAAACGTCAAGCTCTCGTCTCTTATGAAACATATGCAGCAAGCCGCGCTTGACGACTGCGATCAGTATGGCGCAAGCTATGAGAATTTGAGGGAAGAGGATCTCGTTTTTGTGATAATCAAGTTCGGCATCAGATTTTTCTCTCCGATACGCAAGAACGACGAAATAGAGATACTCACCGTTAACGACAGATTGGAAAGCATTTATTTCGTGCGCGATTTCGTCATATACAAGGACGGACTTCCCGCAGCGGAAGCCACTACGCAATGGATACTGATACGGTTTTCGACACGTTCTCCGATGCGTCCGAATTCGTCAAAATACCCGATGACGGAAATGAAAATGGGGCTTACGAAGCTCGTGATACCGCGCTCTTTCGGAAGCGACGATGCCGAAACGACCGAAACACATATCGTCCGTTACAGCGAGCTTGACGAAAATTATCATCTCAACAACACCGTTTACGCAGATCTTGTTTACGACTATGCGGGCATCCCCGTCGGTGAAGTGGAAAGCTGCTTCATTTCTTTTGCGGGCGAGGCGCTGCTCGGCGACAGACTGCTGATAGGCAGAAGCGGTGACGAAAAGCACTCCGATATCAAGTGCGTGAACGAAAGAAGCGGAAAGGTCTGCTTCAAAGCAGCGATAAATTTCAGGTGAAAAGATGGGAAACAAGAAAATAATAGCGACAAATAAAAAAGCGTACCACGAATATTTCGTTATCGACACATACGAAGCCGGTATAGAGCTTTGCGGCACGGAGGTCAAGTCGCTCCGCGAAGGCAAGGTAAACCTCAAGGACTCGTTCTGCAAGATAAGCGACTGCGAAATGTTCGTTATGGGTATGCACATCAGCCCTTACGAAAAGGGAAATATATTCAACCGCGATCCGTACAGAAGCAGAAAACTCCTGCTCCACAGAAGGGAGATACTCAAGCTGTTCGGTCAGGTCGGTCAGCAGGGACTTGCCATAATTCCGCTGTCGCTTTATTTTGACGGCAAGTGGGTGAAAATGGAAATAGGGCTTTGCAAAGGCAAAAAACTGTACGATAAGCGCGAAGACGACGCCAAAAAGACGGCTCGCCGCGAAATGGAAAGAGCCGATAAGGACAATTATTGATTTTCCCCTTGAAAAAATCAAAGCGGTGTGATATAATGTCTTTCCAAATAATCATACGAGCATATATGCTCAAAGGCTTCGTGGGGGCGTAAAGGTTTCGACGGGGGTTTTGAAGCAGGGTAAGCGGGCGGAAGAGCGTGGCTTCCTTAAAAAACGTAAATTTTTTAAAAATAAACGCTAATAAAAAAGTTCTCGCTGCCTAATCAGGCAGCCGTCGTACCCGGAAGTACTGCGAGCCGGGATACGGCGTGACACAGCAGTGAACGTGAACGTCCTTAAGCTTTGCGGGGCGTCATGAATTTATGAAGCTACTCCTCGCGTAGGGTGACATTTCCCGACGCAGCGGAGGAATTCAAATAAATGTCTGCGCCCGGAGAAAACAATGTGAATGAGCTTTCGGACAGGGGTTCGACTCCCCTCGCTTCCACCATAATTAGAGGACGAAAAAGATATCCTCTCGAAAAACCCCGATTTTGTCGGGGTTTTTTGCTACCCAAAAGCCGTTTTTCATTTTTCCGATTTGGAGATGTAAAAACGGCTTTTTTCCTTTGCGGAAGGTTTTGAACCCTCGAAAACAGAATAGCGAATCAATCAGGCAGATAGAACGAAAGAACTATCTGCCTTTTTCTTTTGCCCAAATTTCAGAAAGGAGTATTACAGCGTGAAAGAAAAGACTGACCTTGCCTCTGTCAAATCGGTTGCCATTACACTGCTCATGACAGACTACCACAAAACGAAAATGTCCCCCGCTATTATTCAGCATCCGTTCACAAACACCGGTTTCGTGCTGGCAGAAAAAGACGGCCTCGTGCAACTCGTGGATATTACGAAAAGCGATGCGGATTTTAAAAGCTGGCAGAACC
This sequence comes from Eubacteriales bacterium, assembly GCA_045643125.1. Classification (GTDB taxonomy): domain Bacteria; phylum Bacillota; class Clostridia; order Oscillospirales; family CAG-382; genus UBA1206. The sequence goes on along the minus strand of JAZUKE010000003.1, from coordinate 3,116 downwards.
GGATGCGTGGGCTAATTGAGAATGCGAAGAAACCGTATCTCATCTATATGATGTGCAACAAACCGTATGGGCTGACCTTTCTGAAATATGCCATGCCGCACCTCTCCCGTGAGGACTTCTCCAATATACTTGCCGATGCGTGGATACGCTCCGAAAACCCGAACAGCGATCCGAACCTATCGAAATCGAAACTGCTTGCCATGTTCCGTGCGGCAGACAGAGCAATCCTTATGGACGATAAAGAACGGGCGGAGCTTGCCGACTTGGAAGATACCGTCACAGTTTATCGGGGTGTTACCTCTCATAACGCAAAGAACATAAAAGCAATGTCGTGGACACTGAACTACGATACGGCATCTTGGTTTGCCCACCGCTTCGATGAAGACGGAACGGTATACGAGGCGACCATCGACAAATCGCATATCCTCGCTCTGTTTAACGGCAGAAATGAGAGTGAGGTTATTGTTGTTCCGAAATATCTGGAAAATATTACCGAAACACAGGATATGTCGTCAAGTTATTTAATATCACAATAACAGCAGAGAATTGAGATAAAAAGCAAAAGACGACAAACCGTCGTCTTTTGCGTTGAAACACTATTTACCGATTTCGCGCTCGATTAGCTCATCAAGCGAGCAGAAATTATCAGGGAAAAAATACACTTTTGTTTTGTTGAAGACCTCATCGTCTCCATAAAAATGATTCCAATCTACAATTTGGTATGTCAGTGCAACATACCTTTTTGTGCCGCCGTCTTTAGCTTGACTAATAGGAATTGGAATGATTAAGATCAGCAACAACAATATGACGATAATAAGTATTTTTCTTTTCATTGTGTTTGTTTCCTTTATTTTGTACAAATATCGACATAATCTATGCGGGAATTATCCAACAAATTAATGCATATCACATCTTGATATTTTAACTCATCGTTATTTTGATAATCGGAGTATATTATTTTGATTGGCACGATGCTACCATTAAGCTTCATATAAACAATATGCTCTTCAACTTTGACTAATTTGTCAAAAGTAACACCATAAGCAGTAACGCTCTTTGCAGGAGAAACCGTATTTTCTGTGATCCTTTGTGAATTAATATTGAGAATATCCGCATTAGAGAATTCAACTGATGAGGTTATTAAAGTACCATCATCATGGATATCATAGAATTCGTTTGTTAAATATCCGTTTATTGTCTTATAATAGCGAGTCCCCAGCCCTTTTAATTCATATTGCGTAAATTCTTCGGTGTTGGTCAGTCTCTGTAAAAGAGTATCACTTGCTGTTTGTATTGGAGAGGGCAAAGAACCTTTAGGATTAATATTTGGATATGATACTAATGTTGAACCATCACCAAAAACCTGCCATCCATCATAACTTCCATCCCAAGGCCATAGAAAAACGCTTCCCGCTGATGCCGCAGCTGCTTCAACAGTCATTGTATTTCCTAACTCAATAAAAAATTGATCTGTCCATTTTTTTGCAGCTGGTACATTGGTAATTTCAGTCCATCCTATTGCAGATTGTGCTCCCATGTCAATTGATTTTCTGGCAATTGATTTTCGTACACCTGTTCCGTCAGGATCGACTGCTGATTCACAAGCAGACCAGACGGCAACTTTCGTGTTAGCCATGCTTGTAAAATATGACGAGTTATCGTATAGCCGATCATAACCGCCGCTACTATTCATGAAAGTTAGGTGTCCTGCGCTCCCATGTCCGGAAAAGAAGACCACTTCACTGTTGAGTCTCTTGAATGTTGATGCAATAGTTTCGTTAACATGAGATGCGGGTTTGTTCTGATGTACGCCGACAGAGTATCCCATTGCTCTTAACCAAGAACGAGGTGTCGTGGCATCATTATGGGTGTTTATGTCTCCACTGCCGTAATCAAATGTGTATATTTGTGCTCGTTGATCACGAACTTGGATTGTATAAGCCCCTGCACCAGAAGTGCTATTATAATGCCTAACGGTTATGGTTGTTGTGCTTCCGGCATCTTGAATAAAACCAATAGCAAAATTTGTTCCTGCACCGCCGTCATCGTTAGAAACTGTGGATGGAATTGCTCCTGAAACCGTTCCGTAGGTGTCTGTCGAACCGAAAGTCTCGACGGTAAACATTCCCGAATAAGAAGGAGTGAAATAATATGTATCTGTGGAACCTGCTGTGAGAGTTCCGCTATAAACAGTATCTTTTACGATGGTTCTTGTTGTGCGAGTATTAGCTTCTTGTGCATAAACTGTCGTTGATGATACTATTACCAAAAAAGCGATTAATAACGATACAATACGGTACTGATTTAATTTCATAGCGCTACCTCCTATCGTCAATGGTGAACTGTAATAAGAATATGATTTGTGTTTGAGAATGAATGTGCTGACATTTGGTTATACCATGTTGCATCCCTCCCTACGAAACAAAAAGCACATAAAGAGCAACAAACATACTGGTTGCTTTTTATGCGCAATGTTAAAAACATATGATTTAACTGTAGAAACACTCGGCAACTACAAAACACTGCGCTGTTGCTGGGCATTTTTGAATTTTACAATTAAATTATAGCATTTTTTCTCAAGAAAATCAATAGGTTTTGAAGAAGTCAATAATTTTTTACAAATCGACAAGTAATACAAAAATAATCAACGATCCACCCAGCCCGCGATTTTGAGTACAAACAAAACCGTGGGCTTTTTCTATTCAAGCAGAAAGTCTAACACGATTGTATTTAAAAAGCAGTTCTGCCATTACCGAAGCCGAAGAACCCGTTACCGGTATGACCATCACATGAAAAATCAAGAAAGGAGTGATACGGTATGATTTTTTCGGAAAATCCCTATGACAGATCAATTGAACGGCTTATGACACAAATACCGAATTTCAAGCCGAGAGGCGGCGGACTGTTTTTCAGCAAATTGAAGCTGACCAAGCAGTCCTGCTCCTGCACCCTTTGCCCGAACTATAAAAAGAAGGTCGGCTGTACCGTCAAGCACTGTCCCTGCATTGACGAGCGAATCACGGTCGGTGCCGCATCCATGCGTGAGATTTTGAAAGAACTTATGCTGACGGTCAAAGAACCGCATTTTCAAAGCAGACTGCAACCATATATATACG
>JAZUKE010000002.1:0-16072 GCA_045643125.1 Eubacteriales bacterium | reverse complement strand
AATTCTGCCAGTTCTTTTCTTTCTTCTTCTGTTAAATATATCGGTGACATTGCCATTGTGATATACCCCTTATTCGTTTTTTCTTTTAGTATACCACACTTTATTCGATTTGTAAAGTTTTAATTGAGACAAGGTACTACATTACCGGTGCGTCGAGGACGCCGTCATACCAAAAAGAGGATTTCCGTCGCCGGAAATCCTCTTGCTTTTTTGGTCTTTTATTTATTATACTTTGCGTCGATGACTTCGGCGGCTTTTTTGCCTGCGCCCATCGCAAGGATGACAGTCGCCGCGCCCGTTACGGCGTCTCCGCCGGCATAGACGTTTTCACGCGTGGTCATTCCGCTTTCGTCAACAATTATGCCGCCCCACTTTTCCGTGTCAAGCCCTTCGGTAGTGGACTTGATAAGCGGGTTGGGGTTGTTGCCGAGCGCCATAATAACGCCGTCGACTTCGATCGTGTGTTCGCTTCCCTCTTTGACAACGGGACGTCTTCTGCCCGAAGCGTCCGGCTCGCCGAGTTCCATCTCGACACAGACGATACCGTTTACGAATTTGTTTTCCCCTGCGGTGATCTCGACGGGGTTGGTGAGGAATTTGAAGATGATGCCTTCCTCTTTGGCGTGCTCGATCTCCTCAAGACGTGCAGGAAGCTCAGCTTCACTTCTGCGGTAGATTATGTAAACCTCGTCCGCACCCATACGCTTTGCGCATCTTGCCGCGTCCATTGCGACGTTGCCGCCGCCGACGACCGCGACCTTTTTGCATTTGAGGATAGGCGTATCGGAATCGCGGTACGCTTTCATAAGATTGATACGGGTGAGGTATTCGTTGGACGAATAAACGCCGTTGATGTTCTCGCCCTTGATATTCATAAACTTGGGAAGTCCGGCGCCGCTTCCGACGAAGATCGCTTCGTAGCCGTCGTCAAGCAGTTCGTCGATGGTGATGGTTTTTCCGATAATGACGTTGGTTTCTATCTTTACGCCCATATCCTTGAGCGTTTCGATCTCTTTTGCGACGATGGTCTTGGGAAGACGGAATTCGGGGATGCCGTACACGAGAACGCCGCCCGGAACGTGGAGCGCTTCAAAAACGGTAACGTCCCAGCCCTTTGACGCAAGTCCGCCGGCGCAGGCAAGTCCGGAGGGTCCGGAGCCGATAACCGCGGCTTTGTGTCCGTTGGAAGCCGGTTTTTCGGCTTTTGCGGTCACGTTTGCGTTATGCCAGTCGGCAACGAAGCGTTCAAGTCTGCCGATACCGACAGGCTCGCCGTTTTTGCCTCTGATACATTTGGATTCGCACTGCGTTTCCTGCGGGCAGACACGTCCGCAGACAGCGGGAAGAAAGTTGTTCTGTTTGATTATGGAATACGCGCCCTCGTAATTTTTGTCAACGATGGCTTTGATGAACGAGGGAATGTTTACGTTTACGGGGCAGCCCGTGACGCAGAGCGGATTTTTGCAGTTGAGGCATCTTGCCGCTTCGTCAAGCGCGATCTCTTCGGGATAGCCGAAAGCGACTTCCTTGAAATTGGTGCATCTGATCTCCGGCTTTTCGGAGGGCATCGGGTTTTTGGTTTTTGTCATATTTGCCATTTTATTTTACCTCCTGCTTGAAAAGGTTGCAGGTCTCTTCGTGTGCTTTGCGCTCAAAGGGTTTATAAACGGAGCCTCTTGACATTGCTTCGTCGAAATCGACTTCGTGACCGTCGAAATCGGGACCGTCCACGCAGGCGAATCTGGTCTTGCCGCCGACGGTAAGTCTGCATCCGCCGCACATACCCGTGCCGTCGATCATTATCGGGTTCATAGAGACGATCGTCTTCACGCCGTACTGCTTTGTGAGCAGGCAGACGAATTTCATCATAATCAGCGGGCCGATGGCGATGACACAGTCGAATTTTTCGCCGCCGTCAAGCAGTTTTTTGAGTGCATCGGTAACAAGTCCCTTTTCTCCGGCGCTGCCGTCGTCCGACATAAGAACGTATTTGGAAGAAACGCTCTCGAATTCGTTTTTGAGGATAACGAGGTCTTTGTTTCTGAAACCGACTATCGACGTAACGTCGCAGCCCTGAAGGTGCAGTTTTTTTGCGATCGGGAACGCTATCGCGCAGCCGACGCCGCCGCCGATGACGGCGACTTTTTTGAGCCCTTCGGTCTCGGTCGGTCTGCCGAGAGGACCTGCGAAATCGTGGATGTAATCGCCTTCTTCAAGACGGTTGAGCTTTTCCGTCGTCGCGCCGACGATCTGGAAAATGATGGTCACCGTTCCCGCTTCTCTGTCGTAATCGGCAACGGTGAGAGGTATTCTTTCGCCTTCTTCGTCAACGCGAAGAATGATGAACTGACCGGGCTCGGCTTTTTTGGCAACGAGAGGGGCTTCCACCTTCAAAAGCGTGACGGTGGGATTGAGAGATTCCTTGTAAATAATTTTATTCATGAAAATCACCAACACTAAAAATTCATTTTTGTGTATTATATCACCCTTTATTGCTTTTGTAAATAGTTATTTTGAAAAATAAGGGCAACATTTTGCCCATTTTTCAACAAATAATCGCCGTTATTTGCGGAAATATTGACAAATAGTCCGTTTGGGTGTATAATCAATACATATTTGTTAAATTCCTTTCTTGTATCGGAGGGATCAAGGTAATGAAAATCGTAATTATCGGATGCGGAAAAGTCGGTTTTACGCTTGCCGAACAGCTCTCACGCGAGGATCACGACATAGTCGTGATAGATTCGCACCGCAAGCTGCTTGACGAAGCGCAGGATGCGCTTGACATTATGACCGTTGAAGGAAACGGCGCGTCGCTCGAAGTCCTGCGCGATGCCGGCACCGCCGACGCCGACGTACTTATCGCAACCACCAACGCCGACGAAATAAACCTGCTTTGCTGTATTTCCGCAAAGAAGCTCGGCTGCCGTCACACGATCGCCAGAGTAAGAAATCCGCAGTACTCACAGCAGATCGCTTTTCTGAAGGACGAGCTTGGGCTTTCGCTTTCCGTAAACCCGGAGCAGGCTGCTGCCCAGGAAATATTCAAAATAATACAGATCCCGTCGTTCCTCAAGCGCGATTCGTTCTACAAAGGACGTGTCGAGCTTGTGGAGCTTAAGCTCTCGGAAGGCGGACGGCTCGACGGCAAACGCATAATGGACGCCGCAAAGCTGCTCGGTCTGCGTGTGCTTATCTGCGCCGTGGAGCGTGACGGCAAGGTATTCATCCCCAACGGACGCTTTGAGCTTAAGGGCGGCGACAGAATAACTGTCACCGCGGCAAGAAGTCTGCTTGCAAAGCTGATACGCAACCTTGATCTTGAACGTCAGAAGATACGCGGCGTTATGATAATCGGCTGCAGCCGCGTTGCCGAATACCTCGCCGACGACCTCATAAAAAGCGGCGTTGACGTCAAGCTGATAGAAAAAGACGAAGAAAAATGCCGTCAGTTCTCGATAAACTTTCCCGAAGCCATCGTCATCAACGGCGACGCTTCAAAGCGCGGTTTCCTTGAAACGCAGGGGCTGGAGTCGGTCGATGCCGTGATAACGCTTACGGGTATCGACGAAGAAAACCTCATCACTTCGATCTACGCGCATCATCTCGGCGTTGCGAAAACCGTCACCAAGGTCGACAGAAACGAATACACCCGTCTTTTCGACGATCAGATCGGCAGCATCGTCTGCCCCAAAGACCTCACCTCGAACGAAATACTCCGCTATATCAGAGCGATGGGCAACAGAGGCAACGGCACCGTGAAGGCTCTGCACAGAATAGTTGACGGGAAAGCGGAAGCACTTGAATTTTCCGTTTCAAATCCGGCGCCTTTCATCGGCGTTCCCATTGCCAAGCTGAACATAAAGCCCAGCACGCTCATTGCCTGCATCTGCCGCAGCAATCAGATAATCATTCCCAAAGGCGATGACGAACTGAAGCTCGGAGATACGCTCATCGTTGTTACGGGTGCGGAGCAGTCGTACAGCGACTTAAACGATATATTTGAAAAGGAAGCGGTAAAACAGTAATGAATCTGCGTCTTACCGGTAATTATCTCGGAAAGATACTTCTGCTTGAATGTGCCGCAATGGTGCCGTCGCTCATCATCGCACTGTGCGAAAAAAGCTGGATGTCGGCTTTGGCGTTTGCGATAATGATGGCGTCGCTCGGCGTTTTCGGCGGATTGCTTTCCGCGATCAAACCAAATAAACAAAAATTATACGCACGCGAAGGCTTCGTGATAGTGGCGCTTTCGTGGATACTTATATCGCTTTTCGGTGCGCTTCCGTACACGATAAGCGGATTCGTGCCGTCTTACGTCGATTCCGTATTCGAGACGGTATCGGGATTCACGACGACCGGTTCATCTATCCTTACGGATATCGAAGCGCTCCCGATGAGCCTTCTGCTCTGGCGAAGCATTACGATATGGCTCGGCGGTATGGGCGTGCTCGTATTCATTCTCGCGCTGACGCCTTACGGAAGCGGAAACGGTATGAGGCTTCACATTATGAAAGCCGAAAGCCCGGGACCTGTCGTCGGTAAGATCACCCCGAAACTGCGTTCGACCGCAAGGATACTGTATTCGCTTTACATAGCCCTTACGCTGATCGAATTCATTATGCTTCTGTGCGGCGGTATGCCCGTGTTCGATGCGGTGAACACCTCCCTTTCGACCGCAGGTACCGGCGGATTTGCGATAAAGAACGCAGGTATTGCCGCGTATTCGCCGTACTGTCAGGTAGTCATCGCAATATTTATGATGCTTTTCGGCGTGAATTTCAGCATCTACTATCTGCTCATCATCCGCGATTTCAAGAGCATCTGGAAAAACGGAGAACTGAAGGTTTACCTTTCGATAGTGGTAATCGCCACCGCGGCCATCGCGTTCAACACGAGCAGTATGTTTGCGACTGCCGGTGAAACGCTGCGTCACTCGTTCTTCCAGGTGAACGCCATAATCACCACAACGGGATTTTCGACCGTCGATTTCAACCTGTGGCCCGTCTTCTCGCAGACGATACTCGTCGGTCTTATGTTCATCGGCGGCTGTGCCGGTTCGACGGCAGGCGGTCTTAAAGTGACGCGAGTGATAATACTGCTCAAATCGTTCAAAAACGAAGTCAGACGTATGCTTCATCCGCAGTGCGTGACCACCGTTAAAGTGGACGGAAAGCCGATCGAAGACGAAACGGTTAATCAGGTCGGCATATATTTTGCGATCTATATGTTCATTATGATAATTTCCGTGCTTATCCTTTCGATCGCCGGATATTCCTTCACCACCAACGTCACCGCCGTCATTTCGTGTCTGAACAATATCGGTCCCGGTCTTGACAAGGTCGGCCCCGTCTGCAATTTCGGCTTCGTCGCGCCTTACGGGAAGATCGTTCTTATAATAGATATGCTCCTCGGGCGTCTTGAACTGTTCCCGCTGCTTATGCTGTTTTCTCCGTCGGTCTGGAAAAAAATCTGAATTTCAATGTCAAAAGCCGTGCTGTGCATTCTGCATAAAGTGCGGCTTTTCTTTTTGTCTATTTATACGAACATTTGTTCGATGTCTTGATTTTGCCGATTTTCGGGTTTACAATAAAAGCGTAAGTATAGAACGTATGTTCGATATTTGCAATGACGCATAACCGAAAGGAGGAACATGAAAAAATACCCTTTTACGCTGTCCGGCTTTGACAAGCTCGTTGACAGCTATTTTAATGTGTACCTCAAGGAGAATCCCGATGTTATTCCCGACACGGAATCTCTTGCGGCATATCTCGGAATAACGCGTGACGAGTTCAATTCGCTCGAAACGCACAAGACCGTGGGCAGAACAGTTCTGCTTGCAAAGACGCGCATCGCCGCCGCAAAAAAGCAGCTCGCGTTCCGCGGAAAGCTGCCCGCGACCGTGCTTGCGTTCGACTTAAGGAACGATCACGGATACCGCGACAAGCCGGAGGAAAACAATCAGAGCACGCTTATTCTGAAGGGAGAGGCGGAAAGTTGGGGTGAATAGCAGGACACTTGAGATAAAGCCGAACGAAAAGCAGAGACGTTTTTTTGAATCCAAAGCCAAATACACCGCATACGGCGGTGCAAGAGGCGGCGGAAAGTCGTGGGCGATGCGTATGAAGCTGCTTCTGCTTGCGTCGCATCACCCGGGAATAAACATTCTGCTGCTTCGCCGCACTCTCGGAGAGCTGCGCGAAAACCACCTTATCCCGCTTCGCAGTCTGCTGAACGGCGTCGCTTCTTACAGAGACAGCACCAAAGAGTTTCTGTTTCCGAACGGGAGCCGCATAAAGCTCGGCTACCTCGACACCGAAACGGACGTGCTTCAATACCAGGGGCAGGCTTATGAGGTGATAGGTATGGAGGAAGCAACGCAGTTCACCTACTTTCAGTTCAGCTGTCTCACCGAGTGCAACCGCTATTCCGGCGGAATGACCGAGGATTTCAAGCCGCGTATGTATTTCACCTGCAATCCGGGAGGAGTCGGCAACGATTGGGTAAAGCGTCTGTTCATAGACCGCGAATACAAGGCGAACGAAAATCCGAACGACTATGTGTTCATAAAAAGTCTTGTCTATGACAACAAATACCTCATCGAACACGACCCCGGCTATGTGAAAACGCTCGAAGCGCTCCCCGAAGCACGAAGAAAAGCAATGCTCTACGGTGACTGGAATTCGTTTGAAGGAATGTTCTTCCCCGAATTCGACGAAACGAAGCACGTTATCCCCGAATTTGATATCCCGCCGGACTATATCCGTTTCAGATCGCTCGACTACGGTCTTGATATGACAGCGTGTCTGTGGGCAGCGATAACGCCCGACAAAAAGTGCATCATCTACCGCGAACTGTATCAGCCGGATCTGATACTTTCGGATGCAGCGAAGGCTATCTGCTCCTCCACACCGGCTAATGAAAAGATAAGATATACGACCGCGTCGCCCGATCTGTGGAACAGACGGCAGGATTCCGGCAAAAACGGAGTGAAAATTATGACGGATAACGGTCTTACAGGGCTTCGCAAGGCGGACAATTCAAGAATACCGGGTTGGAGAGTGGTGCGCGAGTACCTCAAGACGGGCGATGACGGCTCGCCGAGGCTGCTTATAACGCGAAACTGCAAGAACCTGATACGCTGTCTGCCGCAGCTCATCTTCGACCGCGACGTGACCGAAGACGCATCGGATATGCCGCACGAGATCACGCACGCCCCGGAAGCGCTTCGGTACGCACTGATGTCACGCGAGCCGGGATATGACGTCAAACCCAAAAGAGATGCCTTTTCGCTTTACCGATTCGGGAATACGGTAAAGAACGAAAAGGAATACGAAGACATTATTTATTAGCAAGGAGAAATAAGTGAAGACAAATTTTTCTTCTACCGACGAATGGAAGCTGTATGAAAAAGGCAAGGATTACAACCTTTCGCTCGATCTGTACTCCAAAGTTGCCGAAAACGAAAGATTTTACCGCGGCGATCAATGGGACGGCATCAAGGCGAACGGTCTGCCGAAGCCTGTTTTCAACATCTTCAAAAGAATAATCAACTTTTACTCATCGTCAATTCTCTCCACATCGGTCAGTATGCGTTTTTCTTTCGCGGAGCCTTTCGGCGACGGACTGCATATAAGCAGTGAAAATGCGGCGAATTGTGAAAAACTGCTGAACGGAGTAAGCGAGAAACAATGGGAAAAGCTGAAAATGGATCAGTTGATGGACGACGCGCTGACAGACGCCGCCGTTTCGGGCGATGCCGTCGCCTACACCTACTGGGACGCAGACGAAAGAACGGGGCAGAAATACAAGGGCGATTTCAAAACCGTCCTCATCGACAACACTAACGTGTTTTTCGGGAATCCCAACTGTTCCGACGTACAGAAGCAGCCGTGGATACTGATATCCGCACGCGAATACGTTGACGACCTCAAAGCCGAAGCAAAGAAAAACGGAAGAAGCGAAAGAGAGATCGAAAAGATCGTCTCCGACAGTGACAACGAAGAGCAGTCCGGCAGTCTTTCAAAGCTCGAAATGCAGGATACACGCTGTATTTCGCTTATCAAGCTGTGGAGAGCGGAAAACGGGAAGATATGCTACCGCAAATCCGTGAAGAACGCGGTCATCGCCGATACTGTCGAAACGGGGCTGAACCGTTATCCCGTTGCGGTGATGAACTGGACGAAAAGCAAAAATTCGTGGCACGGCGAAGCAGTGGCGACGGGGCTTATCGAAAATCAGATCTTCGTGAACAAAGGATTCGCAATGGTGATGAAGCATATGATGGACACCGCGTTTTCAAAGGTCGTCTATGACGGCACTCTGCTTGACGAATGGTCGAACAGAGTCGGCGAAGCGATCAGAGTGGACGGTCCCGTTGACTCCGTAGCGAAGGTAATACCTCCCGGACAGATGCAGTCGGGTATGCTCGAAGTCATAAATATGGCGCTCAACACCACCAAAGAATGTCTCGGCGCGACCGATACCGCGCTCGGCGACGTGGAGCCTACGAACACGTCCGCGATAATGGCGCTCCAGAGAGCGTCGTCGCTCCCGCTCGAAACGGTCAAGCGTCAGTTTTACCGTTTCATTGAGGATATCGGACTTATATGGCTCGACTTCATCACCACCTGCTACGGAGAAGGCAGATTCGTCAAAACGGAGGACGGGTACGTTCCGTTCGTACTCGGAAACGGGAGATACTCGCTTTATGACTGCCGCATAGACGTGGGCGCGTCGTCGTACTGGTCGGACATAGCCTGCCTGAACACGCTCGACAACCTGCTGAACGGCGGGCATATCACGGCGGTGCAGTATCTTGAACGACTGCCGGAAAACCTCATAACCAACAAAGACCGGCTCATGGAAGAGCTTAAAGCAATGCCAAAGGAAGGAATGACCGAATGACAGATAAAAGAATACGCGAGATAATCGAAGATCTCGCCGAATACAGCGGCGTCACCGCTGAAGAATACCTTAAAAAGCTGGCAAGCGACATCAGAAAAGCGCGTGACGAAAAATTCGCTTCTCTGCCCGAAGATGCGGCAAAAGAACTTACGGAAGCGGACAGGCTGAGAGACGACAACCGTAACGCGAAACGCGCAAAAGCCGAAAGCGACGAGTTTGACAGACAGCTTGAAGAATTCGTAAAGCATTTCCCCGACGTGAAAGCCGAGGATATACCCGACGTCGTATGGCACGACGTTGCGGACGGTATCCCCCTCGTCTATGCCTATGCGTACCGCGTCTCTTTCGGTGACGAAGACCCGAGCGAGAAGGTAAACGCCGAAAACGAAGCCAGAACGCTCAAAGTCAACACCGACAAAAACGATTCGCCTGCATACACCGAAGCGGAGGTCGGCAAAATGTCGCCTTCTGCAGTAAAAAGCAATTTCAACAAAATCATCACTTCAATGAAAAAATGGAAAGTTTAAGAAAGGAACGTTCAGATGTCCAATTACAATTCGATCGAAAAGATCATATCCGCAGAAATACTCAGAACAAATGAGGACAACCTCATTGCAAACAAAATATGCTGCACCTCATTTCAGGGCGACATAAAGAACGCCGGCGACTCCGTGACCTTTATCGGTCTCAACGAGCCGACCGTTGACAGCTACACCGGCAGCGTAAGCTACGAAGGCATCGACGACAGCGCCATCGTGCTTGACATCGACCAGGACAAATATTTTGCCTTTAAGGTAAAAGACCTCGAAGAGCTGAGAAGCTCCATCGGTCTTAAGGATTCCCAGACCAAACGCGCAAGCTACAACCTCAAAAAGTCCGTCGATACCTACGTCCTCGGTCTTTACGGAAACGCAGGTACCACTCTTGATTCCGCTACCGTCACTCCCGCAAACGCGCTTGCGATAGTCGCGGAAATGAAGGAAGCGCTTGAAAAGGCAAACGTCCCCGACGGTCAGTCCTGGATCGTCATTCCTCCGTTCCTCAAGACCAAGCTCATCCTTGCCGGCATCAAGTTCTCGGTAAACGAAGGCATCAACGGTACCGGTGCGATCGGCTATACCAACGAGCTCGGCTGCGACCTTTACGTTTCAAACCAGCTCGCTTCCAGCGGAACCACCGTTTATGCGCTCGCCGGCTCCTATTCCGCCATCGGCTACGCCGAGCAGGTACTCGAAACCCAGATTATCGACAGACTCGAAGACTCTTTCGATACCGCGGTAAGAGGCAGGATCGTATTCGGCGCAAAGGTAATAAAACCCCACGAGCTTATTTGCGCGCCCGTCATCGACGGCGGCAATACGCTTTGATGAAAAGGAGAAACAGATATGGCAACAACTGCAACCGTAACCCGCATTGACAAACGCAACACCGGCAAAGTCATAACCGCGACAAGCGCGACTTCATCCACCGCAAGCGCTGCCGAAAAATTCGAATTCACCTTCGGCTGCAAGGACGAAAACGCAGTCATCCTCGTACAGAACGGCTCTGTCGGCAAGATAACCGCTTCTCTTGAAGCTGCCGGATCCGGCAACGGATTCACTCCCGTTTCCACCGAAGTCGCCACCGGCGGTCTCTGCGCGCTCACCGTGGAATCCGGTTTCGTCAAAAACGCAAACGGAAAAGTCACCCTTTCCGTCACTCCTCCGTCCGGCAGTGCGCTTTCTGCCTGCGGAGTCAGCGTTTACGGCATCGAATCCGGAGTCGTAACTCACTGAATCCCAGACCGCGGACAAACCCGTTCATTACACCGATAAAATAACTTCCGTTTGTCCCGGTCTGAAAAAACTGCGGGATCGCCGCAACGGCGATCCCGTTTTCTTAAAAAAGGAGGCATAAAAATGAAAATCACAGCAGACGAGGTATTTGACAAAGCCGTGTCATATATGGGGCTGAAAGGCTCCGACGGCGATCCTATGCCTGCGGCTGAAATATATGCCGCGTCGTCCATCGACGCGACAAACGCCGCGATAGTCTATTCCGGCGACGTGAATATGAAGCTTTCCGGCAAGCCGATAATCCCGACCGTCGTGTCGCAGGCGACGGACAAGATCGAGGTGTGCGAAATGGTCGCAGAGACCATTCTTCCGCTGAAAGCCGCGGTCATTATTTCGGCAAGGTACGACACCGAGCTTTCGATGTACCTTGACAAAATGTGCGAATCGTTCAGAAGCGAGCTTATGAGGTGTCACAAGGCTTATTCCCATCCGATATCGGAGGAATACAGATGACCAAAACCACCGTAAAATGCGAAAAGTTCCTCGGCTTCGACGACGGCGCGAAGGATATGGCGCACGCGATAGTCGCGGAGGATTTCTGCGTGAACGAAAACGGCACGCTCGTAAAACGTCCCGGGCTCAAAGCGTTCATTTCGTCCCAAAGCGGCATCACGGCAGCGGGTGCGTTCACGATCGGTCAGCAAAGGCTGATAACCTACGTATCGAACGGGCATCTGTATATCTACGACACCGACACGGACATAATGCAGTCCGTGGGAAGCGTCGGCTCCGGGAGTGCATCGCTGTTTGCGTTCAACGGGAACATATACGTTCTCACCGGAAGCGGATATTACCGCTGGAACGGCGTGTCGCTGAGATCGGTCGAAGGCTATGCGCCGATAATCGCCATCTCCGTATCCCCCGACGGTGGCGGCACGCCTTATGAAAGCGTCAATATGCTTACGCCGAAGCGGCGCGAACAGTTCACGCCCGACGGAGTGAGTACGACCTTCAAGCTCGCCGAAAAAAACATCCACGACGTATACGAAATAAAAGACCGCGGAGAAGCGGTGGACATTTCGCATTACACCTGCGATCTGAACGCGGGTACGGTCACGTTCGACACACCGCCGGAAGCGGTCCCGAACGGGATCGAAGTGACGTATTCGGTGAACACGTCGCAAAGAAGCGAATTTCTCAAGCTGAAGCATCTTATGCTTTTCGGCTCCAACGCCGACGAAAGAGTCTTCCTTTGGGGAAATCCCGACGATCCGTGCAAAAGGTATCATTCCGAGCTTGCCGACGGCGTTCCGTCTGCCGAATATTTCCCGGTCACGGCATATACGCTGGTAGGCACGTCACCGATAACCGATATAATCCAGCAGTATGACAAGCAGCTCATCTTCACCTCCGACGAAGCGTATTATTCTGTGTGCGAGATGAAGACCTCGGCTTCGGGACAGCTTTATGCGTCGTTCCCCGTTTTTCCGCTGAATCCGTCAAAAGGGAATCTGCTTTACGGTACGGGCTGCACGATGAACGGGCTGCCGGTTACGCTTTGCCGCGACGGCATAAACGTGTGGGAATCGACCGATATAGAGACCGAAAAAAACGCCGTCTGCATCTCTTACCCGATAGCCGATATGATAAAAGCATCGCATACGGGATCGGGCGGGGACGCGAAAATGGCGTCAGACATTTCGGGAAGCAGGCTGTTTTTCGCATACGGGAACAAACTGTACGTTTTCAGTCCGCGGCTCAAGGTGTGGTATATATGGAACGGCATCACCGTGGCGGGTATGCTTGAAGCGTTCGGAAGATTTTACATAAACGACGGCGACACGCTTTATGAGCTTGACGAAACGATCCGCAACGCATCGGCAACGTATCAGACTCCCTATTCCTCGCTCGGCTTTGACGGGCTGAAGGATATATGCGGAGTAAACCTTTATATCGAAGCCGGTGCGAACACCGAAGGAACCGTTTCGGTAAGCTGGATAACCGACGATACGTCGTACACGGTGAGCCACGACTTTGCTTTGCCGTCTTCTTTGTACGGCAAGACGGTGAAGCTCACTCTGCCGTTCTATATACCGCTCATCAGCGAAGCATCGTTCACTTTTTATTCCCCGTCGGGGAAAGACCTCACCTTGCTCAGCTACGCGGTGATAACCAAAGAAAAAGGAGGTAATTATGGAATATAAGGACTATATTGAAAAAGCAAAAAAGTACCTGAATAACGACGATTCCCTTGCGTCTTACCGCGAATATTACGCCAAAGCCGTAAATTCGCTTGACAGCAGGCACGACAAAGCAAAAGCGGACATCAATGACGAATACGCTTTCGACGTCGGACGCGCGGTCACGCAAAGCAGGATGAATTCAAAGAACATCGACCAGTATATGGCGTCCCGCGGACTTGCGCGTTCGGGCGAAGCGGAGCAGGAACGCATTAACGAAAACCTGTCGCTGAACAGTTCGCTCGGCGAGCTTGCAAAGGAGAAAAACAAGAATCTGCGCGAAGCCGACGCGGAACATTCGTCTTCTCTTCTGGCTCTTGAAAAAGAGCTTGCGGAAAAGGAATACGACGCAAAGCTGAAAAACGACGAAAATGCCGCTTCTTACGCGGACAGACAGCTCGCTATGGATCAGAGAAACGAAGATATAGCGCTCGACAAAGAGAAAACCGCGTCGGAGCACGCCTATAACGAGTATATGAAGCGTCTTGAAGCGGAGCTTGAAGAGTCAGCCGCGGCAAAAACACGCGAGTACGAAAAGCAGAAGATCGCCGACGAACGCGCTTACAACGAAAAGCTGACTGCCGACGAGCGTGCTTACAAGGACAGACTCATCGCGGATGAACGCGCATACGAAAAAAGCAAGATCGAAGACGAAAGAGCTTACGCCGAAAGGCAGAAAGCCGCAAAAGAAGCCGAAGAAAACGGCAGATACACTCCGAAGCAGAGCGCCGAAAGTCTTGCAAAAGAGGTCGTAAAAAACTATACCTGGTCGGGCGAAAAGGTGTCGTCCAAAAACGACCGTATAAAGATATACGACTTTCTCGAAGAATTCAGAAAAAGCAGCAACGCCACGGACGAATACATAAACGAGCTTGAAAGCGCGCTCCGTTCAATGGGATACAAGGAACTGAACGAAGCCGAGGAAACGGCAAGGTCTGTCGTGAAAAGTGCCCGTGACAAGTACGACGAATGGTACTACGAGGAAATAAACCGCTACGATGGTACCGAGCTGTCGCCGCTTGACAGATCGGAAAAAGCGAAAGAAGCCGTGCTTTTCAGACAGCTCGACTACTGTTGGCTGCACACGTCAAGTGAGGAAGAGTTTGAAAGCTGCTTTGAGATGATGAACGTCAGCGAAAGCGTAAGGAAGGCGTATTCATCCCGTCCGTTCGTGACCGATCCCGAAACCGGAAAGACTACGTTCAAAGTCCCGAAAGGAGAATAGTATGGAGATATACGAATATATTTCTCCCGAACTCGTTTCCCTGCTGCCGATACTGTATGCGATAGGGACGCTGCTCAAAAAGTCGAGCATAAGCGACTGGATGATACCGTTCATAATCGGCGTCATCAGCATCGTGCTTTCCTGCGTATGGACGGCGGCATCGTGCAGAATGACAAGTGCGGCTGACATATTCGCGTCGCTTGCTTCTGGCATAATGCAGGGCGTGCTGTGCGCCTCTGTCACGGTGTACGCGCATAATCTCGTAAAGCAGTACGGAAAGCGAGGAAACGGAAATGATAAAGAGAATTATGCGTGATATCTCCGACGCGGCAGCCTTTATCGTGTCCCTCATTTACGAAATGACGGTATGGGTTATTTAGCCGAGGCGATAGCCATCGTTTTTTCGTCGTCGGGTGTGATAGGCGCGGTTTTCGCAATGATGATACGCAAAGCGATGAAAAACGCCTCCGACGACGCCGAACGACGGCGCAGAGAATACACCGAAGCCGAGCTTTCACGCTTTGAGCGCGACCGCGCCACGAGCGAGCTTCTTATAGCGCTCGTCAGATATTCGCGGAAGATGTGTACCGAAAGCGAGCTTGAGATCGCCGAAAGCAACTATGTCTCCGCGTCGGCAAAAAGCGATATGACGCTCCGAAAGCACTATATAGAAAGTATGGCTATGAAACAGTAAAAAGAAAAAAGCGATCCCCGCCGAGCAGACCTGTGAAACAACCAAAAGTTTCCGGTCCGCACTGCGGGGATCTTCGTTTTGCAATATTTATTCTGATCGTTTTCCTCGAAACGACAGCTTGAATAATGTTTCACGAAGTCATTTTTTCCTGTTTGATCTTTTTATCTATGACATGGCGGGAAGCAAGTTCCTTATGGATATCCTCAAGCGATATCCCCGCTTCTACCATAAGCACCATAACGTGGTATGCGAGATCGGCGATCTCGTATACCGTTTCTTTTTTATCTTCCGCTTTTGCGGCGATAATGACCTCGGTGCTTTCTTCGCCGACTTTTTTGAGTATCTTGTCAAGTCCCTTTTCAAAGAGATATGTGGTGTAGGAGCCTTCCTTTTTCTCGGTCTTTCTGCCCTTGATAAGCTCATAAAGCTGTTCGTAAGAGAATTCTTTTCTTTCTTCGCTTTCATAGACTTCCTCGGTGAAGCAGGACGTCGTTCCCTTATGGCAGGCGGGGCCGTCCGGCTCGACGACGACCACGAGAGCATCACTGTCGCAGTCTGCGGTAATGGAAACGATATGCTGATAGTTTCCGCTCGTTTCGCCTTTGAGCCAAAGCTCGTTCCTCGACCTGCTCCAGAAGCAGGTCAGTTCCTTTTCCATAGATACTTTAAGGCTTTCTCTGTTCATATAGGCAAGAGTCAGCACTTTTTTCGTAACGCTGTCAACGACTATCGCGGGGATAAGCCCTTTTTCGTCAAATTTAAGTTTTTCAATATCGAGATACTGCATAGTTTCCTCCTATATCCTTGCGGGAATTCCGTTCTGCTTCATTTCCCGCTTCAAATCCTTTATGTTAACTTCGCCGAAATGGAATATCGACGCGGCAAGTCCGGCATCCACCTTGGGAAGCGTTTTGAACAGCGTGATGAAATCGTTTATATTTCCGGCTCCGCCCGACGCTATCACTGGGACGGACACGGCATCGCACACGGCGGAAAGCATTTCTATGTCAAAGCCCTTTTTCACTCCGTCGGTGTCGATGGAATTGACGACCACTTCGCCGGCTCCGTTTCCGACGCAGCGCTTGATCCATTCTATCGCTTCAATCCCCGTATTCTCGCGTCCGCCTTTGGCAAACACGTGGAAAACGCCGTCAACGCGCTTTATATCAACCGAAAGCACGACGCACTGATCGCCGTAGAGCTTTGCCGCTTCTCCCACAAGCGACGGATC
>JAZUKE010000001.1:0-30937 GCA_045643125.1 Eubacteriales bacterium | reverse complement strand
TGGCCTCCGACTTGAAATAAAGCTGGTTGGCGATGGTGACGGATTCATTGAAATACTGTTCCCACCAGGGGTTTTCCATGTTGATGTTGTTAAGAGAATAAAGGTCGTAAAGGCTGCCTTCCATCGCGAGAGTGCCGCAGTCGTAAAGGCAGACGGAGATGACGTCGATGTCGGGGTTTGCGCCGTTGATGAAGTTGCGGACCTGGGTGAGGGAGTCGCCGCCGTAACGGCCGGCAGACTTGTAATAAATATCCTTGATCTCAACGCCGAGAGCTTCTTCGACTTTTTTGTTTCTTTCGGAGATGGCGTTGTTGACGGTTTCGGATATCTGTTCTTCGGTAGCGTTTTCGTTATAAACGAAATCGGAAATGTAGTCGTTGCCGACGCCGCATATCCAGGCGGTGAAGGTCTTGCCGGAATAATCGCTGCCCTTGTAGATATCGGGATCACGAAGGATTCTTTCGTTTTCGGTCTCGGAGACTTCTTCTGCGGAAGATTCTTCGACAGTGCTGGTTTCTGATGCCTTGCTTTCTTCGGCGGGCTTGGAGTTTTCGTTTACTTCTTCGCCGCAGGCGGCAAGAGAAAGAACGATGAGAAGAACGCACAGCAGCAGAGCTGTTAATTTTTTCATTTTTCTACCTCCATAATATTATTTCGGTTCATTTTAACATATTTTTTTGAAAAAATCAAGAGTAAAGTATTGAGTTTTCAGTCTTCGGTTTTCAGTTTTCAGAAAATTGCAATTTGATTTTGACAGATATTTCAAACAAATCGGAATTATTTTTGAAAAAAGGATCTCAGTGCAAATGCTACAGGTTTATAAGGCAGTTTTTTGTGCAAAAAGTACCTGCTGAGAGGAGACTTGTTCTTAAGGACAGTTTTGTGAGATGACCACCACAGAATGTGGTGAGTAAGTGCGCACTTATAAACAAAAACAGGCTGAAAATCAAATCAGCCTGTTTTTCTATTCAGTTGGTATTTCAAGTGAAATATTTACCTTTCGGCAAATGTGAAATGAGATAAATCCCTTCACGCGCCGCCGCGCATTTCACATGGTGCAGCCATATTTCACGCACGAAGGGCATTTCACAAATCCCGCAAGGGATTCATTTCGTTGCGGAGTGTCCTTGGGGAAACTCCGCAAAACGGCAGGTGTTTGGAGTGTGTCAATATTGATGACTGACTTTCACCAATTCTTTGTATTCCTCCTCGGATTTTAAGAACACGAATTCCTGGCTGGAAGTGAACAGGTATTTGCCGTTCATGCCCGAGGCGACAGCGAAGATCGCCGACGCGCGGTAGCCTTCGGAAGCAAGGTGGGTCTCCTCGTATTCCCAGCGGTTGCCGATCTGGATCGGCAGGAAGTCGGTCTCTTTCGATGCCGGGACGTTGTACGATTTCAGCACACATTCGGCTTCGCAGGAAGAACCCCAAATGGAAACGATCTTCACGATCCCGACGCCGGGCGCAAACCAATATTCTTTGGTTCCTGCGTCCATATTGTGGTACCAATTCTCGTAGAACCAAAGCTCGTCCTTGTCTGCCGGCTTATCGATGCGGAGCGTGACCTTGCGGCAGTTTTCAAAAGTTCCCGCAGGGACGGTCACGGTGCCGCCGTCTTCGACCGTGAAATAGAACGGAAGCCCGCCTTTGACCGTCTTTTCCTCGTGATAGCCGGAAACCCATTTGCTGTCCCAAAGAACGCCCATCAGCTGGTGCAGATAGCGGTACGGTTTGATGCCGAAGATGCGGTCTTCGTATCTTCCGCGTTCGCCCCAGCGGTACGGACCGAACGAGAAGCTCGTTTCGTCCGTGTAGCCGACCGTGTTCCCGTCAGCCCGGAGATAGGAAGCGACGATCGACGACGGGCAGAAGCGGAAGCCGCTCTTTTGGTACTTTGCAAACCGGGAAAGCACTTCGATCCCGTACAGCGAGATGCGCACCGCTTCCTCGTTGACGTTGAGCCGGATCGCCTTTTTGAGCATTTCGATCGCTTCGTCGAGTTTCCATTCGTCGCAGAGCTTGTCGGCAAACGACAGATACACATAAGAGTCGAGGTCTTCGGAAGCTTCAAAATCCTTTGCAAGCGTGACGGGTGAAGTGACCGCGAGATTCGTGAGGTATCCGTCCGTGTATTCGACGGTGCGCTCGATGTCGTGGAACACGTATCCCGGTGCGTCGGGGTTGCGGTACACCCAGCGGTTCCCGACCGCAAACGGCTGATACCCGTCGCCGCACAAAACGGTATATTCCGAAAGCTCGTAGTTTTCCGTTCTTTCTTTGCTTGTCGCAGTCGTTTTGACCATCCCGACCCCGGGAGCATACCATACGTCGTATGTATAGCGTCCGGTCCACGATTTCTCGGCGGTGGTCCTTACGTGCATACAGTGTTCAAATTTTCCGGCAGGCGCCGAAACAGTTTCGTTATACGAGACACATTCGAGTGATGAAGTGCCGTCCCGCCCCTTTCTCACCTCGCCCGGCTTCATTCCGGTGTCAAAAAGAATCCTGTCGCACCCGGAAGCGTAATAAAAGAATGAGTTGAAATCAAAGTAAATCCCCGGAATGTTGGAAGAACGGTTAAAGCCCGGCTGGTTATAGAAAAACAGTTTCCCGTTTTCGAAGATCAGTCCCTCGGCGGTCACGTCATACCCCGTTTCCGGGTAGTATGCTTTTTCCCGCATCGTGTCGATGCTGCGGATCGCAGCAGCGGCGTTTGCTTGATAGGCGTTGTCTTTTTTTATCAGCTTTGACGCTTTAACAAATTCTTCTCTTGCTTCGTCTGTCCTGTTCAGATCCAGCAGGGTGCGTCCTCTCCAGAAAAGCAGGGAGCCCCTTGCGGTATCATAGTCCGGAGCGGATTTATATTCCCCGACCGTCGGGAGCGCGGTTTCGTCAAGGAATTTCAAAGACGCTTCTGCATTATAGACCTCTAAAAATTCGTCGATCAGCATATCCGCGATCAATTCGACGTTTTTTCCGGCTTTGGCTGCTTCTTTCCGGCGCTCTAAAATCGCGTTCTTCTTTTCGGCATCCGTTTCGGCACAGGATTCAAGTGTCAGAATGTCGGAGAGATAATATTGCTTTGTCTGCTCGTCGTCGATTTTCCCAACGAGGTCTGCGATCTCCCGGACGCTGTTTTTGTATTTCTCGTCAAATTTTCTTCCGTTGAGCGAATAGTAATAGGAAAGCGCTTTGATTTGTTTTTTGATTTTTTCTTCGAGAGAAATCGTCGTTTCTTCATTTGTCTGCATATCACAAAGTTCCTTTCTCAAAAATTCTCTTGCGTCGTAAAGACGGCTTTTGACGGTGGCTTCGGGCAGCGAAAGCAGGAAAGCGATCTCGCTGATCTTTTTCTCCTTAAAATAGAACAGCTCGCAGACCTGCCTCCTTTTTTCGGACATTTTTCCGACCGCTTTCCGCACCCGTTCCCTCTTTTCTTCCCGGATAATGTGATCGGTGTCGTCACACCCGACAGACAAAAATTCTTCCATTTCGTCCAGATCGGCAAACGGCATCCGGCTTCCTATCTGCTTGTAGGACTTGCGCCGGGCGATCATACAGAGCCACGGGTAGAATTTTTCTTTGTCTGCGAGAGAAGCAAGATAGCGGAATGCGTCGATGAACGCCTCCTGCGTCGCATCCTCGGCGTCGGCGTGATTCCCGCAAAGCGACAGACAAAGCCTATATATCTTCGAAGAATACTTTTCGACGAGGATGCCGAAATCGTTTGTGTTTCCACGCTCCACCGATTCTATCAATTCTTTGTCGTCCAACGTCTCACCTCCCGGACTTTTTTACAGCTGCATCATCAAGAGCGATTTGTGAGAAAAAAGGTTTGCTTTTTTGAAAAATAACGCTTTCTTTTTTCATTATATCACAGAAATGCTGCTTTGCAAATCCGCAAATAAAAAACGCACATTACTTTGCGGCAACGCCGCAAAACATCACTGCGAGTGAAACGAGCATCATCACTGTGCCGTAGGCACAGCATCACAAGCACAAATACTCGCTGAATAGAAAAATCGACTGATTTCTTTTATCAGCCGGTCAGATTGAAGACAAAGTCGAATTTTCAGAATTAAGTTATTTAATCAAACAAGGGCGGCTGCAGAAATGCCTCCCTCCCGGAGGGAGCCTATTATCGCCGTCTGCTTCATCTGCAAAACATATAAAAGGTTCGTCTTCAATCTGATTATTTCACGCGAAAGCGTGAAATAATTTCCTTAATTTGTAATTTGAGATTTGTAATTTGACATTAAAAAAGGATTTCCGCGCCGAATGCGCCGGAAATCCTTTTTGCTTTTAATATTTCGTCTGTTTCCACTTGGTGACGAACAGCACCGCGCTGCCGATGAGTGCGACCACGATGATGACGATGCAGATGATGAGTCCTGCCTTCGACGAGCCTTCTTCCTCCTCGAAAAGCACGAATCTGACGTCGATTTCGGTGTCTTCAACGGGGGTGATCGAATACTTTGTGCCGGAAATGGCGACCTGTTCGCCGTTGACGAGTATCTTGCTTATGGCGTAGCCGTCGTTCGGTTTGGCGGTGAACTGCACCTTTTCGCCGTTGTTGACGGTGAACGTCCCGCTCGGCTCGACCGTTCCGTTTGCGGAATCAAGGATGGTCACTTTGAAAGAAACGGCTTCGTCCTTGTCTGCGATAAACACAAGGTCTTTGTATTTCTTGAGCGTCACTTCAGCCCAGCCGTCGCTGCCGCAGACTATCGCGCTCGAGGTGCTGGGGACAAGCTCGCCGGCTTCGTAAGTGAGGTACGAGAGCTTCTTGCCCGCAAATTCGCTGCCGAGAAGCACTTTTGCGACAGCGCCCGACGGGAAGAACTTGTTGAGATTTATCATAGCGAAAACCGAGGACGAATACTGCGCTTTGGATTGGATTATCGTGCTGACGGTCAGGTAGTTGGCACATTCGGCGTCTCTGGCGGACGCAAGGTCAAGACGGAGCTGATCGACGGAGAGGTTTGCGGGCACGACGAACGACACCTCGTAAGTGTTCGTTCTGAATACCGCCGTTCTGCCGACACATTCGGTGCAGAGCTTTTCGATGACCTTGATTTCAAGCTCGGTCTTTTTGGTGAGGTCAACGGCGATGACGGAAGAAGTCCAGTCGATGTCGTCAACGGTGACGAGCGTGGGATCGGTCTTTGATTTTTCCTTGAAATAAGCGGAAATTATGTGGTCTGCCGAAACGGAATCAAAGGTATACACGCCGTTGCGGAGAGATACGTCCTTGCCGTCAACGGTGACGTAGTCCACTTCAAAGCCTTCGTCGGGAGTGACCTTGTAGCTGATGCTTTCGCCCTGAACGACCTTCTGTTCGCCGAGCGGAGTGACGGTGCCGTGTTCGGCAGCCGTGGAGGTGATCGTAAATTCGGTGAGAAGCTGTCCTTCTCTGGCAAAAGAAACGGCGATCGTGTGGTTTTCGGTCACGTTGTCGAACGTGTAGGAGGTCATAGGCGAGCCGCCGTTCGCCGCACTGTATACGGTGTTCATATCGACCTTGACGAACGATATGCTGTAATTCATATCGGGAGAGAATGTGAAGGTGATGCTTTCGCCGTAATTGACGTAAACGTAGTTCATCGTTATCGTCTTGCCGACCGCGGTGATGCTTCCGCCGCCTGCATTGGTGACTACCGCGGTGATACGCGGCTGCAGCACCTTGAAGCTGACCGAAATGACGGTGTCGCGTGTGATTGCGACTTTCAGCTTGCCTTCCGCGTCAACGGGGTAGGAAATTCCGTTGACCTTTGCGCTGTCAAGCTCATAGCCCGTGTCGGCGCTGAAAACGACGGTCACGACGTCGCCCTGGATGACGGAAATGCTTTCGCCGGTAGTGCCCTCGAACGCGGCGCTGCCGTGAGAAACGCCCTCTTCGTCTTTTTCAAGCTCAAGGGAAACGAGCATTTCGTTGTCGTCTTCGCCGAAAACGACGCTGACTGTCATATCGGAAATTGCGACCGCGACGTAGGAATTTCCGGTGACGGGGATCGCGTTGCTGTTTATCACTATGTATTTTGCTCTGTAACCTTCGTCCGGGGTGAACGTAAAGGTGACGTTTTCGTTTTCGTCGCAGGCGGTATTGCTGCAGGCGACCGTTCCGTGTTCGGTCTGAACGAGTTTTACCGAGAAGAACGGTTCGGAAAGTTCAATGAAGAACACGGCGTTGTCGCTGATGGGCGGGATCACGACTTCTTTGCCGTTGATCTCGCACGGGGTGACGTTTCCGTTTTCTCTGATCTCCGCCTGACGGATCATAAAATCGGGGTAGGTGTCGTTCGCAACGGAGAAAACGGCACTTTCACCGGAATAGAGCTTGAAATACTTGCCGAGCATCGTGCCGGCGAGCGGTTCGCCGTTGAGGAAGAACGAAAATCCGCTGCTTTCGCAGAGGAAATGAGTCGTGAGCGTGACGTGATACGCCGACGCTGCGGCAAATTCGTAGTTTACGGTAACGTCGCCCGTGACGGTGAACGAGACCGTGTTGCCGCTGAAAGAGAGTTCTTCGCTTCCGAGTTTTACGCTTTTGAGGGATTTGCCCGAATCGGGAGTGAAAACGACGGTGACTTCGTCGCCTTCAAAGAACGTGTAGCTCGAAACGCCCGAAAGCTTGTCGTGGCTTTCGCCGACGTGGTTGTCGCTTATCGAATATTTGCCGCCGGATATTTCCTTTATCGTAACGGCGTATTTTTCTTTTTCGGCTTCCGAAGATTCTTCGGACGGTTCCTCCGTCGTTTCTTCCGACGATTCTTCCGGTATTTCTTCAGAAGACTCTTCAGACGGTTCTTCTGCCTGACTATCTCCGGCGTCTTCGCTTTCTTCTGCGGAAACGTCTTCCGATACGTCGCCGGTCTCTTCCGTGCCGTCCGTTTCGTCCGCGAGAACGCAGGGCGTTAAGAATGCCATAACCAGGGCAAGCACAACGACTATGGCTGTGACAGTTCTGAATTTTCTCATTTTAATAAATATCCTCCGTATAGGTTATAATAAGCGCATCCGAAAGCGTCACTTCGATGTGACTGCGGCAAAAAACGAGTTGATGCCGTCTACCGATTCGCCGTATACTATGTAAAATAATTTTTCGGTGGGTTTAAGCCCGCAGTACAGTCCGTCGCACGAATAGACGGAATCAAGCTCCGTCACCGTTATCGACGGCTTGAAGCCGAGGTCTTCGAGCGTGCTGACGTATTCCTCGTAACCGTCGGAACTTACGTTTTTGAGTATGATGCAGCCTTCTCTGCCGTCTTCGCTCACGAAGCTGTCTTCGTAATCGCTTTCGCGCAGCTTGGGAAGCAGAGCGCCGTTGCCGTCTTCGGGCCAGTTGAGCGACCTGCCCAACCCGTATTCGCGCCATATATCGTCAACGAGATCGCCCACGGCGTCCTTGCCGACCTCGCTCCACGCGGTGTCGAATTTGTCTTTTAAGTCGTCTATGCCGGCTTCCTCAAGCAGATCGTTGACCGTTGAACAGGAGGAAAGCATAAGACACAGCAAAAATGACAATATAATAATTGTTTTTTTTCGCATATTGTACTCCGCTACTTGACTATTTGTATCTGTTCTGTTATACTTAGCGTATACTATTATACACATTTGTCTGAATAATGCAATAAAGATTTTTGAATTATTTGTAATAAATCTTTCGGAGGACTGAAATAATTATGGCAGAAAAGAAATTTGTTGAAGAGATCACGCCGATGGACGTCGATTTTGCACAGTGGTACACCGATATCTGTAAAAAAGCGGAGCTTGTCGAATACACCTCCGTCAAGGGATGCCTTGTGCTTCGCCCTTACGGCTGCGCCATCTGGGAAAACATACAGAAACTTCTTGACGCGGAATTCAAACGTCTCGGTCACGAGAACGTTTTTATGCCGATGTTCATACCCGAATCCCTGCTTCAGAAGGAAAAGGATCACGTCAAAGGCTTCGCTCCCGAAGTTGCCTGGGTAACTCACGGCGGCAGCGAAGAGCTTGAAGACCGTCTCTGCGTCCGCCCGACGAGCGAAACTCTGTTCTGCGAGCATTACGCCAACATCATCCATTCCTACCGCGACCTGCCCAAGCTCTACAACCAGTGGGTCTCCGTCGTCAGATGGGAAAAAACCACACGTCCGTTCCTGCGTACCCGCGAATTCTGGTGGCAGGAAGGTCATACCATCCACGCGACCGCCGAGGAGGCTATCGAAGAGACCGAAAGAATGCTTAACGTCTATGCCGATTTCTGCGAAAAATCACTTGCCATCCCCGTCGTAAAGGGACGCAAGACCGAATCCGACAAGTTCGCCGGTGCCGAAGCGACCTACGCCATCGAAGCGCTTATGCACGACGGCAAGGCTTTGCAGGCAGGCACGAGCCATTATTTCGGCGACGGCTTTGCAAAGGCGTTCAATATCGAATACACCAACAAGGAAAACCAGAAAGTCCACCCGTTCCAGACGTCCTGGGGCGTTTCCACCCGTCTTATCGGCGGTATAATTATGACTCACGGCGACGACCGCGGACTTGTTCTTCCGCCCGACGTCGCTCCGATCCAGGCGGTCATCGTTCCCATCGCGCAGCATAAAGCGGGCGTGCTTGAAAAATGCGCCGAGATCGCGTCCAAGCTTTCGTCCTACCGCGTAAAACTCGACGACAGCGACAACTCCGCAGGCTGGAAGTTCTCCGAATACGAAATGAAGGGCGTTCCCGTCAGAATAGAGATCGGCCCGAGAGATATCGAAAACGGCGTGTGCGTTATGGTAACGAGACACGACAACAACAAAGAGATCGTTCCTCTCGAAGGCATCGAGGAAACTCTGGCACGCAAGCTTGCCGAAGTACGCGACGGTCTTTACGCGAAAGCGCTTGAAAACCGTGAAAAACGCACCTATTCCTGCACGACTATTGACGAGATCACCGCAAAACTCGCCGAAGGCGGCGACGGCTTCGTGAAAGCTATGTGGTGCGGCGACCCCGAATGTGAAGACAAGGTAAAAGAGCTTACCGGCGTCGGTTCAAGATGTATCCCCTTTGCCCAGGAGCAGCTCTCCGACAAATGTATCTGCTGCGGCAAAGAAGCAAAATATATGGTCTGCTGGGGAAAAGCGTATTAAGTTTTCGGTTTTCGGTTTTCAGTTTTCAGAAAATTGCAGGGGACGGCGTCCTCGACGGCCCGGCTGCGATTTTATTCCGAATTCCTTATGTGAGAGAAGCGGGGAAGTATGAAAAAAGTCATTCCTTTGGTATTATCGCTTTTTCTTTCCTTGATGTTTTCCGTTTCGGCGGAAGACGCGAGGTTTGTTTTCGCACTTTCGGAGTCCGCCGTCGGGACGGATGAAACGGCTTACGTCGTCGTTTCCGTGAGCGAACACGAAGGCTTCACCGGGCTTGCGCTGAACGTCGTCTACGACTGCGACAAGCTCCGTTACGTTTCATACGAGTGCAGCGACTGTCTGCCCGAAGGGATGTTTTCCGTTTACGACAACGAATACGGCAACGTGCGCGTCACTTTTGTGCCGTTCGGCGGTATGACGTATTTTTACGGCGACATCGTGACTCTCGGCTTTGAATCGCTTGGCGGCGAATGTTCGTCGGTGATAAGGATAGAAGACAGCATCGCCGTCGTCACCGACCGCAACTATAAGGCTGCCGATTATGTGTCCGTGGACGGGAAAGCGGAATTTACGGATAAATAATGGCAAATTGAAGAAATTATTTTCACGGCGTGCCGTGAAAATAATCATTAACTATTGACAAAACCGTTTTTGCAACGTATAATGAATACAGAAAAAGGCAGCCGTTGATAGACGGTTAGCCCTCAATAGTGTTTAAAAGAATTAAACCGTACCGTGGCGATGGGGCGGTTTATTTCTTTTTCATTATAAAAACAATGAGTGTAACGATTTCCACTATCAAGGAAAACAACATAAGTAGTTCCGTAAGTGTCACCATTTCACCGCCCCCTTTCCGAGGGCGAAAAGATGCCCTCTAAGGATAAAGAGGGCTGACCGCCTACCGTGTATTACGACTGCCTTGCAAAGATTCTAACATATCTGTCAAATTATGTCAAGACGAAATAATATCAAATTACAAATTGAGGAAAATAATGGCATAATTGGCTAATATGCACAATGAAATTTATCAACATTGTGCATTTTATATATTGATATATCGAACAAATGTGCTATAATATATTTTGTCATCGGAACCGATGTTTATATAGACGGCTGCCTTTCGATCGGGGCAGCCAATAGTTTCCCCGTCGTATCGAACAAATGTTCGTTTTTCGTCGAACGGCACACCGAACAGATACGCCGATGGGTAACGGCGAACGGATGCGCCGAACGGCGGGACGGGGAAACTAAAGAAGAATTGAAAACCGAAAAGGAGTATAATTTGGATTACAGAGATAACGCAAAAGACCTGCTTGAACACAAAACGGAATACCTCAGCGCGAGAGACACGCTGACTAACGAAATAGATATGCTGAACAACGAAAAATACACGGCAAAAAGCGCCGTCATCTGCGACACTTCGGTCACAAAAGGCGGCGCCAGCAAATACGAGGAGCATCTTGTCAACATCATTATGATGATCGACGATGCGACGTTCCGCAAACACATCGTGGAACGCAAACTGAAACAGATCGACTCCGGCTTTTCACTGCTTGACGATTACGAGCGCGATCTGCTCAACACTTATTACGTCTACAAGGTGAAAACACCGACGGAGATCATTATGAAGAAATTTCACAAGGAGCGGACGCAGGTCAACGTTGACCGCAATCACGCCCTTGAAAAATTCACGCGCGGAGTATACGGGATAGTGCAGTTTTGAAATCGCCGTCGTCGAAGCCGAGGATGGAAGCGTACTCGGGGAGACGGTTTATGCAGTTGTTTTTTCCGCATTTCGGGCTGTGGTTGTCGGAACCGATAAAGAACTCGGCACCGCCCTTTTTGGCAAGACGGAAGAAACGGCAGTATTCGCTTTCTTCGAATTTGTCTATCGGGTTGGCGCAGACGCAGGACATATTCACTTCAAGGAATACGCCTTTTTCCTTTGCGAGTTTTCCGCAATAGATAAATTCTTCGTCGCTTATCGTTTTCAAAATCTCGTTGACCTGGTCGAGCTTTCTGCCGCAGGGCCAGAACGGATGGGCAACACCGAAAAAGCGGTCGGAATCCGGGTGGTGAAGCAGGGAAACGAACGAATTGAACAGATGTCTGCCGACGGCGTGGTCGTCTTTTACGCCTTCGGGGAGGACAAAGCCGTTCATATGGATGTGGGAATGAGGAATGATGATGTAGTCGAGCTTTTCGATAGTCGAGCGTCTTACGCCGAGAAGCCCCTGGGCGTACTCGCCCTCGGCTCCGAGGAACAGTTTTGTGCTGTTCGTTTGTAGTCTTTCGCGTTCCAGCAGCTTTTCGTAAGGCTGGTCGCGGTAGAATTCGATAGGTCTTCCGACGCCTTTGTCCCATGCGTGGTCGGAAATGCCCACGCAGACAAGGCCGTCCTCTTCGGCACATCTGATGAATTCGCTTATTTCGGAATCTCTTGCCGCGCAGAGCGACAGTTTGCTGTGACAGTGCAGATCGTACAATACCATAACAAAAACCCCTTTTATTTTACATTGATGTATACTGTGGCGGATTCGCCGTTATTGAGGTAGTGGTTGATCGCAAATTCAAACGTATCCGTTCCGCGATAGCCTTCCTCGGGGAAGTAGGTGAATTTGCCGTCTTCATAGAATGTGATACTGCCGTGTTCGGGCGATTTGGTGAGAACGTAGCAGGTGGTGGCGTCCTTTTCACCGAGTCTGCCGGTGAAAGCGGTGTTCTTTGCGGTGTTGAACTTGGCGTCCGTCGCGGCTTCCGCTTTGAGGACGAGCTTGTTCTTCATATAGAGATACTGATAATCATACAACATTCTTACTCTGGGATTGTCGGAATAGCAGCAGGTCTTGAACACTCCGACGTCCTGATAATACATATTGATCGCGTCGCAGTAGCCGTACTTGACACCGTATTTCATATAGTTCATATACTTCTTGAAGAACGTGGTGTTTCCGTAAAGTGCGCCGCTGCATTCCATTTCGTAGCACATACCGTTTGCGGCAACGAGCTTGGCGTTTTCAAGCAGACGCTGTTCGGGAACGGTGATGTTGAATGCGTAGTTGGGCTGCATACAGGCGACGTCGAAGCCGTATTCTTTCCAGTTGGCGTAGCCGGTAGCGCAGTAGTAGGGGATCCAGAAGAACTGCGAATTGTTCTTGTGGACGGTCTCGGCGGTGGCTTTTACGATGTTTTCGTACTTGCCGCCGCAGCTTTCGGAGAACCAATAGTAGCCGTAGAATTCAACGTGCTTGTAATTCTTGCTCTTGAGTTCGGCGTTGACTTTGTCTATGTACCACTGGATGACCTTCTGACAGTCGGCGATCTTCGAGAGGTTTTCACTTACGCCGTCGCCGTCAACGTCGCCGAACTTGGTGACTTCGGGATGCAAATTGGGGAACGAAACGTAGAATTTTACTTTGTAGTTGGGATCCCCCACGGCGTTACCGACTTTTGCGGCGGTCTTTTCGAGCGCGTTCACGCCGCCGTCGGCAGAGGCGAACATCTGGTCAAACAGCCCTTCCCAGTCGCCCTTGACGGTCTTGCCGCCGTCGGGAAGCTCGCCGGAAACCGAAAGTCCGGAAACAGTCGGCAGGAAGAGGAAGCCGTCGAACATAGTGTCTTTGATATTTCCTTTTGCGTCGAGATATCCGACGTAAGGAAGCAGGGATTCTTCGGTGACCTTTATGTCGGGTCTGAAATAGACGAGGATAACGTCCTTGACGCCGCCGAGCAGAGATTTGTCGGGCTCCATATAGCCTTCGGTGGAGCTGATGTTGAAGATATCGACGTTTTCAAAGCCGCCCTTGGTGACGGAAGCCGCGCCGGACGTCGATTTTGTGCCGGTAACGGTGAAGTTGTCGCAGAAGCAGTGCGATCTGACGGTGAAATATACTGCCGCGTAGCGTGCGGTGTAGGTTTTGTCGAGCTTGACGGAGCAATCGTAGATCTTTATGGCGTCCGAGGCGCTGTTTCTGATCTCCTTGACTTGGTACCAGTTCACGCCGTCTTCGGAAAGGAAGAACAGCACGTTAATGGGAACGTAGATGCCCCAATCCTCGTTGTTGAGGAAGGATATCTGCATTTCGCTGACGGCGCTCGTCTTGCCGAGGTCGATGACCGCGGTGCGCGAATCGGCGCTGTTCACCTGGAACCACTTGCCGTCGTAGCAGTCAAAGCTTCTCGTAACAACGCCGTCGTTGAGAAGCTCCGTCTTCTTGGGGTTGGCGTCCGCGTTGTCGATGTTCGAGCCGGAATAGAAGTATATCTTCTTGCCCTTTGCAAGGTCCTGCGACGCGGTGTAGTCGGAATCGCTCTTGCTCCAGTATTCCACGGGAGTGGATTTGATGTCGGGCGAGCCGTAATATCCGGTGGAAACTTCTTCCTCGGAGTTGTTGAACACCTTGAATTCTTCGATCCAATAGAAATAGCCCTTGCTTGATGCAGCGGGGAACACCGCCTTGACGTACTTGGCGGAGAGACATTCGTCAAACGAAACGACGTAGTTGTAGCTGAGGATGGACTGGTTGAGAGGCGCGTAAACACGTCCGATGAATTTGAAATCGGTCGTAGTAGCACCCGCGTAGAAATCGACGTAAGCGGGAAGCGATATCTTTTCTGCGGGGTTGGCGCAGCAGGAAACGGAGAATGAATACAGTCTGGTGTATTTTTCGCCGAGATTGAGTCTGATATAAGCCTCCTTGTCGGCTTTGATGCCCGTCCAGACCTTGTCCGCTCTTTCGGCACCTATGTCGTAGCCGTCGGTGAGAGCGCCGGCTTTGTTGTTGGCTCTGGTGTCGTAGCCCGCGGCGTTGACCGTGGCGGATTTGCCGTAGGAAACGACGGAATAGCCTTTTGAAAGGTCAAACGTGTTGGAGGTCTTGATCTCTTTGACCTGAAGAGTATCTTTTTTGAGACCGTTCTTCTTGTAAGCGGTCATAACCACGTTGGAATCGGGATTTGCCGCGGGTGACTCCGTCGAAAGCACGGTCGCTTCGTCAAAGAACAGCCACGCGGAGACTTTTTTGGCGGAAAATCTGACGTATCTTGCGTCAACGGGAGTTTTGATCTCGAGGATCGCGCTCTTGCGGGTGTTGCTTTCAAATTCGTCAAGCACGCAGTCGCCGAGTTTTTTCCAGTTCTTGCCGTCGTCGGACGTGAAGACCTCGACGCTCTTGGGCGGAGTGATGCCCGCGTCTTTGGTGCAGAGGTACGAAAGCTCGAAATAATACAGCTTTTTGCCGTCGTTCCCGAGGTCGATGTCGATATTGACGTCGCTCTGGTTGAAGCCGGCGAACGTGCTGTTGGTATAGCTGCACGGGTCTTCCGTTCTTACGCCGTCGGTAAGCTCCTTGCCCACGTCGGGATAGGTGCTGTCGGCAGCTTTGGAAACCTTGTAATCCTTGTAAAGGCTTACGGGGATCTTGTCTTCGACGTCGGTGGCTTCTTCGATAACGCGGACGTCGGGATCATAATAGGTAGGTTCTTCTTCGCTCGGCTCTTCCGAGGGTTCTTCGCTCGGTTCTTCCGAGGGTTCTTCGCTCGGTTCTGCCGAAGGTTCTTCACTCGGCTCTGCCGAAGGCTCTTCGCTCGGCTCTGCCGAAGGTTCTTCGCTTGGCACAGCCGACGGTTCTTCGCTGCTTGCTTCCGCGACGGAGCTTGCTTCGACTTTGCTTTCTTCCTTGCTTGCTTCTTCCGTTCCGCCGCAGGCAACAAAGCTGAGCAGCAGCGTGAAGCATAACAAAATACAGATTTTTTTCATTTTCGATTCTCCATATATTATATTTTTTTAATTTTGCGGAACATTTGCGAAGCATTTTTAAAGATACTTTACCTTTTTATTTTAATCCATTTTTTCGATTATGTCAAGGATAAATATATTTTTTATCAATCACATAAAAAATCGGCGGCAGGCGCTTTCTTATTTCGGGCTGAAAAATGCCGTCGGCAACTTTTCAATATATTTTGAGACTCATTTTGCCAACTTTTCAATATACTTTTCGCCGAAAAATACCAACTTTTCAATAAAACCCAAAAATCCGGTTCAGCCGTTATGGCGGAAACCGGACATTTTTTCGGATATTTTTCTTTTATTTGCGTTTTATAACTTGTGCGTTTGCTCTCATCCAGGTCACGGCTATTGCCGACATACGCACGCAATGCGACAGTATATCCGCAGGGTAATCGCGGTTTTCGGCAAAACGGGCGCAATATGTATCTGATCTTTCCGTGCAGTATCTGTCGGCTTCCATTTCGTCGAGCATCCCCGACGAAGCGATATCGCGGAATATTTTGTTTTCCGTTTCTTTGCGGCTGCAATATTCGAGCATCGACGATTTCAATTCGGGAATGGTAAGCGGCGAATCGCTTTCGGGATCAAAAAATTCTATGGGATTCATACAAACCTCCGTTTATAATAAAAGTGCGCCAGCCGAAGCCGACGCACAAAAACGCAAACCCCGGTTGTCGCCAAACAAACCATAACGCAAAAAGAAATTAGTTCTATTTTACAGATTCTACTTCTATTTTTCGGTAGGGAATTTGCATTTTATCAAATTCATTCGAAAAATAAAAATAATAATCCCTTGGGGCAAGTACATCTTTCTGCGTTCTTGTATTATGTTTGTTTGGCACAAACAGTATAACAACAAAAACGGGATATGTCAATAAGAATTAAATTTTTTTGAAAAAACACTTGTTTTTTTCTGTCCGTTGTGGTACAATTCAAACAGTATCCAAACAAAAAAATAACGGAGGAAACAAAAATGTCTAAAATGAAAATCGGCATCATCGGCTGCGGTACCATTGCCAACAGCGCCCACATCCCTTCTTATCTTAACAATCCCGACGTAGAAATCAAGTATTTCTGCGATATCATCCCCGAAAGAGCGCAGGCTGCTGTTGAAAAATACAAATGCGGCACTGCTGTCGTAGACTATCACGACGTTATCGCCGATCCCGAGATCGAAGCGGTTTCCGTCTGCACCCCCAACAAGATGCACTCCATCATTTCCTGCGACTGCCTTGCGGCCGGCAAGAACGTTCTCTGCGAAAAACCCGCTGCACGCACTTATGCTGACGCCCTCAAAATGCAGGAAGCTCAGCACAAATACGGCAAAGTCCTCAACATCGGCGTTGTAAACCGTTTCAACGGCGCCGTCAACAAGATCCGCGAAATGATCGCTCGCGGCGACCTCGGCGAAGTTTACCACGTTTATGTTTCGTTCCGTTCTCAGCGCTCCATCCCCGGACTCGGCGGCGCTTTCACCACCAACGCCATCTCCGGCGGCGGCGTTCTCATTGACTGGGGCGTACATTACCTCGACATCGTTATGTACTGCACCGGCGACCCCACCCCCAAGACCGTTTCCGCAAAAGCGTTCAGCAAACTCGGCGTAGATATGAAGAACTACGTTTACGAAGGAATGTGGGCTGAAAACACCAAAGACCTCAACGGTACTTACGACGTTGACGACTTCGTTACCGGCTTCGTCCGCACCTCCGGCCCGACCATCACCTTCAACGGCGCATGGGCTCAGAATATCGGCGTCGGCGAAAGCTACATCGACTTCATCGGCACCAAAGCAGGTATCCGTCTCAACTACGGCGGCGACTTCACTCTTTGGACCACCGCTTGCGGCTCTCTTGTCAGCTGCAAACCCAAATTCGACAATTTCCCCCACTTCCAGAACGAGATCAACTCTTTCGTCCGCTGCATAAAGACCGGCGAAAAGCTCCCGTCCCACATCGACACCGTTATCATCACCGCAAAGATGATGCAGGCTATGTACGACTCCTCCGAAACCGGCAAGGAAATCGTACTCGAAGACTGACGCTTGATCCGGAATCAGCAGGTCGAGATTATGAGAGTTCCTATGCTTAAACAGAATTTGCTGAAATCGGCAATCCTGATATCAGCCGTCATTTGTATGTATTTATTGACTGCGTGCGATGACGGTCCGGCAAAGGAAAATTCCGAACAGATTCAATCACAGATCAGCGTTGAAACGGAGGAAGATCAGTCTGCTGCCGATCCTTCGATGTCGGAAGCAGAAGAAGAATCGTCCGCTGTGTCTCCCGAAAATCCGGGCAGCGAGATCGCTAAAATAAACGGAGGTGTTGACGAAGTCGGTATTTATTCCGTTGTTGTGCGGTTGACCGATAATGCAGCCGACAAAGGCGTGGTCGAGTTGGTTTACTACGGTTCCAAGGGTTCGCCTCAGGAAAATTCCGTTGTAAACACGTTCCGTATCGAGTATAATAAGGAGCCTGCCGGAACCTTTGAGATTCATACGTTCTATGACGGAGAAGTGTATCAGAACCAGAAAGGCAAAAATGAGGTAAAGGTGACTAACACCTTCGGTGCCTCTCTCCGTGCCGGAAGTGTGATCATTTCATATACGCCTGACGGCGGGGAAACTCAGGAAATATTCAGAGCTGATGCCGAATATTTCTACATTCCCGCAGGCTGAAAGATCAGTATAACGCTCATCCCCTTACAAGGAAATAAAAACTGCCTGCCGAAAAGAGCATCACATCTTTGCGGCAGGCAGTTTTTTGAGCAATCAAAACTCTGCTTCGATCTCCGTTTCGTCGAAGACGCACATCGCTTTGAGGGTGTGCATTTTTA
Source organism: Eubacteriales bacterium (assembly GCA_045643125.1). Lineage (GTDB taxonomy): Bacteria > Bacillota > Clostridia > Oscillospirales > CAG-382 > UBA1206. Next base: position 13,192 of record JAZUKE010000001.1, on the reverse strand, counting down.
TGCCGTTGTAAACGGACTCGTTCCCGTAGTGGTAATGCCCCTGGAACACGTCGGTGACGTTGTGGCGCGATATGATCTCGAGGAACGAATCGTAGTTTTTCACACGGTGGTGTATTTCGGAATCCGGATACACGTTCTGGTGAATGAAAACGGCGGAGTCTTTGTTTTCGAGCAGTTTTTCAAGATAAACAAGCTCTTCCGGCGGAATGTTCGAGTCCGTCCAATCGACGTTCCTCACCCGATACGGCGAATACGACGAATCGTAGTTCGCGTCAACGAAGACGAGCCGTTTGCCGCTCGGCAGGTCGATATGGCAGGGCGCAAGTTCAAAGCCCGTGATGAACGCAAATTCTTCGCGCGTGAAAACCTCACCGTCGTGGTTGCCCATACAGCAGACGCATTTTATTCCCGAAGAACGGAATATTTCCGACGCTTTTTCAAGGTTTTCCCTATCGACCGACGGGGATTCTATGTTGATGAAGTCGCCGAGACAGACTATCAGCCCGACGCCGTCATTTTTTGCCCTTTCGACAAGGGCTTTCATTTTTTCAAGGGAAAGACGCGGCTTCCTGTCCGAGCCGGTAAACCCTTCTTTTGTGCAGTAATGCGGATCGCTGAAGATAAGTATTTTCATAACACCATAAAAGAAATTGCAGACGAAGGTCTGTGATTTCTACTAAAATTCATACTTTTCTTTTTTTTACACGTTCTGCGCGTGATTGACCACGGATTCGATCAAAGAAAATCTCTGTCGGGGAGACCCCGAACGAGGAAATCGCGTGCAGAACGGACGAAACGACCCCGAAGCTGTACAAATGTACTGCGAGAGGGGAGTTTCGTTCGTAGTGTGAAAATATAAATATTGATAAAAGGAATCGTGAGTTTCACTCACGATTCCTACAAAAAGACTATTTTACTATTTTTTCACACGCTCTGTGCGTGATTGACCGTTCGGGGAAAAATCAGCCTACGATCTTGTTGAGGTTAGCTTCGCTTACGATAACTATGATATAGTCAACGGTGGAACGGTTTTTGCCGTTTTCCGGGTTGACGCCGTAGTAACGCTGAGCATCGGTCATATTGATCGTGAAATCGCCGGAAAGAGCGAGAAGAACGCGGTTGAATCTTTCTGCGAGGATATCGCTGAAAGTAACTGCAATGTCGTCACGGTAGATAAGAGCGCACGGAAGCTTGGTGTTGCCGGTCGCAAACAGCATACGCTGTGCAAGAGTACCGGTCCCGCTTGCGAGAAGCATCGACTTATCGGTGTCGTACTTATCGAAATCTGCGATATATCCGCTGGCGGACGAGATACCTTTGTCCTCTTTGCCGAGCTTGAGCGAGAACTTGGGAGTGTAGAAATCGGCTTTTTCGGTGACGACGGATATGTCAAGACCGAGGCTCTTTGCGGTGTTGCCGCCGTTGCATACGGTGGAAGTTTTGGTGAAATCCTTGGAAATGTCGCGCGCCTTTGCGTCGGGGAATCTTTCGGCAAGTACGTCGCAGATGGCTTTGTATACGAGATATCCGCCGTATTCGGTGAGGTGGCTGTCGGTATCGTAGAAGATCTTGTTGCCGGCTTCCTTTTCTGCAAGGAAGACGTCGGTCATATCAACGACTCTCGCGTCGGTCTGTCCGATAGCTTCGACGACCTGTTCGTATCTGGTCTTGTATGTATTGCGGACGGTGCCTTCTTTGAGGATCTCCGGATTGATGGAAAGAGCGTTCGGAACGAGGACGTAAACAAGCTCAACGGGCGAGCTGCCGGCTCTGTTCTTGAAGTTCTTTACCTTCAGGTTGACGGATTCCTTGAACTTCTTGATCTGTGTCTGGGTAAGAAGCGTGGACGAAGTGGTGCCGTCGAGGTTGTTGATGACGGAGGTATAGCAGGCAAGGTCAAAATCGTAGTAGAAATGCGAATTTGCGCCTACCGTTACGCCGTAGCCGTCTATACGCTTCATAGCGGTGGAGTCGTATTCGACACGGAAAGAGGTGATCTCGCTCGTTTTGAGCTTATCGGATTCCGCAGTGGCGGAAAGAACGACGAACGTGGTGGAATCTATGGTGTATTCGATGACGAAATGACCTTCGATAGATTCGGCGGACGCATCAACTATACCGTCGGTAACGGTCACGGTGCAGCCTTCGTCACATTTTCCGACGATGACGAGATCCTGCGGAGTGACGTTGATGACGGACGTGATCACGGGCTTGTTGGCATAGCCTGCGGGTGCTTTGGATTCTTCGGCGGAAGTTTCGGATTCGCTGGTTTCGGCGCTTTCTTCAAAACTGATCTCGTCAAGGAAGCCGTTTTCGATGTTTCCCTCAGGAGCGCAAGCCGTAAGAACGATACCCAGAAGCATCGCTGCGACGAGCAAAAGAACCTTGTAGTTTTTCATAAAAATACCTCGCTTTTGTTGGGTTGGTGTACCGCCCCGCTTATCACAGGGCGGCGTATGCGGAACGCGATAAGCAAAGTTTATCAGTCTTCTTCGTTATCTTTCTTTGCGGCTTCGATGACTTTTTCGGCAACTTCAGCCGGAGCTTCTTCGTATCTCGCAAAGTCGAACGTGTAGCTGCCTCTGCCCTGAGTCATAGCGCGGAGCTGGGTAGCGTAGGTGAGCATTTCAGCCTGCGGCACTTCGGCTTCGATAACGGTGTAGCCCTTCTTGGAGGCTTCGCCCATACCCATTATTCTGCCGCGTCTCTTGGGAAGGTCGCCCATAATATCGCCGGAAAGGGAGGTGGGGATGAGGACTTTGAGAGTGCCGACCGGCTCGAGAAGAACGGCGCCGCACTGCTTCATACCTTCCTTGAATGCCATATTGGCTGCGATCTTGAATGCCATTTCGGAAGAGTCAACGGGGTGATACGAACCGTCGAAGAGGTTGGCTTTGACCTGGATGACAGGATATCCGGCAAGGATGCCCTTTGCCATAGATTCCTGAAGTCCTTTTTCTACTGCGCGGAAGAAGTTCTTGGGTACTGCACCGCCGAATACGCTTTCGGTAAAGGTGAGGCCTTCTTCTTCGCCGGGAGCGAATTCGATCTTGACGTGACCGTACTGACCGTGACCGCCGGACTGTTTCTTGTGTTTTGCTTCGACGGAAGCTTTTTTCTTTATCGTTTCTCTGTACGGAACCTTCGGAGTTTCGAGGTCAACGGAGGTGCCGAAGCGGTTCTTGAGTTTGGAGGTGATGACGGAAAGGTGAGTATCGCCTATACCGTAGAGGCACATCTGCTTGGTTTCGGCATTGGTGAGGTATCTGATGGTGAGGTCTTCTTCAAGAAGCTTGGAGATACCGGTGGAGATCTTGTCTTCGTCGCCCTTTGCCTTGGGGATGACTGCCATAAAGAGGTAAGGTACGGGGAATTCGATCTCGGGATATTTGGCACCGAAGCCGGAGGTCGTGAGCGTTGCGTTGGTGTTGGTGTTGACAAGTTTTACGGTGTATGCAAGATCGCCGTATGCGAGTTCGTCAACTTCGGATTCCTTTTTGCCCACGCAGGTGACTATGCGGGCGATCTTTTCGGACTGACCGTTGGTCTTGTTGACAAGCACGGTGTCTTTTTTGAGCGAGCCGTTCATAACCTTGAAGAACGACTTTTTGCCGAAGTTATCGACGGAGGTCTTGAACACGAAGAGAGCGGTCTCGCCGTTTTCGGACGCTTCAAACGCTTTTTCGTTTCCGTTGTCGTCGATGATGGTCTGGCTCTTTCTGTCGAGCGGGGAAACGAAGGAAGCGGCGATGGTATCAAGCAGGAAGGAAACGCCTGCGAGGTTCAGGGAAGAACCGGAGAATACGGGAGCGATCGTGCCGGTGAAAAGACCGGTATTGAGGGCTTTTGCCATTTCTTCGTGAGTGAACGGCTCTTCGGCGAAGAATTTTTCCATAAGCTCTTCGCTGGTCTCTGCGAGAGATTCATTGATGAGAGCCTTGTATTCTTCCATCTGGTCGGCAACGTCGCCGGGAAGCGGACATTCGGAAGCGGTGCCGTTCTTGTCGAATTTATATGCTTTTTCGGTAAGGAGGTTGTAGTAACCTATGTTGGGAGTTCCTTCGTGGAACGGAACGAACAGAGGGCAGACCTTGGTGCCGAAGGTATCACGCAGACTGTTGAAAACGTTTTCGAATTTTGCGTTTTCGTCGTCCATTTTGTTGATGAAGAATGCTTTGGGGAGCTTTTCGGCATATTCCCAGGAAAGTTCGGTGCCGACTTTGAGTCCCGATTTTGCGTCTACGACGATGACCGCGGAGCCTGCTACGGAAACAGCCTGCTTCACTTCGCCTACGAAGTCGAAGTAACCCGGGGTGTCGAGGATGTTAATCTTTGTTTTATTCCATTCGAGGTTGGAAAGAGTGGTCGAAATAGAGATCCCGCGGGAAATTTCCTCCGGGTCGAAATCCGATACGGTGTTGCCGTCGGCTGTCTTTCCGAGACGGTCCGTAGCTTTTGCAAGATAGAGCATAGCTTCGTTAAGAGAAGTTTTGCCGTCTCCGCCGTGTCCGAGTAAGCAGATGTTTCTTATCTGGCTGGATTGAAATTTTGCCATAGGTCGTTTAACTCCTTAATAAATATTTGATAAATGCCGAAATTCAGGCAAAGAAAATAAGCAAAAAAGTGTATAAAAACACTTATCCGTCAAATAAAGATTATACTTTAAAACAAAAGATTTATCAAGTGGAAATCTATTAAATTCCGCTTATGACGGTAGAAAAAAATCAGACCGTATTTTGTGCATATTATACAAAAACCGCCTTAATCGAGCGTCATTTTTCCGATTTTTCCTCCACGGAATTCGTCGAGCATCACCGCAGAGGTGCGGTCGAGGTCGATTTCGCCCCGGCTTATGAGGAAACCGCGGCTTTTTCCGATCTTTTCGAGTACGTCGTAATCGCTGTCCTCGTCGGAAACGGTTATCTTGTATCTTTTTTCAAGCTCCGGCGTATACGACGCACGGATAATGCCTATCGTACCGCAGGCAAGCTCGTTTATATCGAGTATGTCGTCCTTTATCGAGCCGATGGAGGCGAGCTTGATGCCCACGCTTTCGTCCTCGAACTTGGGCCAAAGAAGCCCCGGAGTGTCGAGCAGCTCGACGCCGTAAGGGGAAGTGATCCACGAATTTTCGCGCGTCACGCCCGGTCTGTCCTCGGCTTTTGCCTTTTTCGTTTTGGTGTAGGTGTTGATGAACGTGGATTTCCCCACGTTGGTTATCCCGGCGACGAGACAGCGGACGGGCTTGTTCACGCCCTTTTCCTCGTTGCGGCGCAGCTTTTCGCTGACGGAACTGCGTATTGCCGCGGTGACGCGCTTCATATCCGGGTTTTCCTTGCAGTCGAGGATGATCGCCTCTCTGCCGGAGGCTTTGAGTTCATCGACGAAAACGCTTGTCCGCTTTACGTCGGCGAGCGACGACTTGGTGAACACCGCCACCGACGGTTTGTTTCTGAAAAGCTCTTCAAAATCCGGGTTGCGCGACGATACGGGCAGACGCGAATCAATAAGCTCGACAACGACGTCGATGAGCGGCAGCACCTCGGCGATCTTGCGCTTCGCTTTCGCCATATGCCCCGGGTACCAGTTGATGTTGTTTTTGTGAAGATTTACGTTATTATCCATTGTTTTCTTCGTCTTTTATTTTGTCTAAAATCAATACATTATGTGACCAAGGAATTTGTGCAGACGCCGTCTGCACAAATTGACTTCTTTGACATTCCACATAATATTTTTTCATATTTTTTAAGTTTCTGACAGAAAAGCCCTTGATATTCGGAAATGTTATTTTGAGTTCAAGAGCGAGTTCATCAATGAATTTATTTCCCCAAGAAGAATTTTCATCAATGATCTTTCCGCAATCGTTTTTTACTCAACACTTCCCATTTTTGAAAACGGGGTTATTCTGAACACCACTTCGCCGAGGATGTTTCGCGCATCGACACAGCCGAAGCTGCGGCTGTCGGACGAGCCGTTGCGGTTGTCGCCCATCACGAACACGAAGCCCTCCGGCACGGTGATCGTGTCGGTAAAACCGTAGGTCTTCATCGTCCTGCCGTCCTCGTGTCTGACGTAAGGCTCGTCGAGCGCGACGCCGTCGACGTAAACTTTCCAGTTTTCGCCGTCGATTCTCACGGTCTGACCGCCCTTGGCGATGATGCGCTTGACGAGGGCTTTTTTGAGGTGCGGCTCGTAAATGACGATGATATCGCCGTTTTCGTATTCCGCGACGCTGCTGATTATGAGCTTCTGACCGTCTTCGAGAGTGTTGAGCATAGAGGTGCCGTCAACGGTGACGTATTTGAACACGAATATGAAAAGGACTATCATAAGCGAGACGGCGAGTGCGAAGGTCTCGAGCCACTCGAACACGCCGAGAAAAGGAGACGGCTTGTTCTTTTCGTCTTCTTCCTTCTGCTTCATCGTTTCTTCGTAAAGAGAAGCGTTCCCGGAGGAGACGGGAAGCTCGATCTCTTCTTCGTTTTTGTTTATATCGGTCTCGCCTGAGACGTTAAAGGTGTTTTTCTCTTCGTCCATCAGTATCACCTTATATTCACAAAAAATTTTTATTTTGTTGACAAAAAAACCACCGTGAGGTGGTTTTTAATGTTGTCAGATCTTTTCTTTGACTTTGGCGGCTTTGCCGACTCTGTCGCGCAGATAGAACAGTTTTGCTCTTCTGACTTTACCTTTTCTTACTACCTCAACGGACTGAACGTTGGGAGAATGGAGCGGGAAAGTTTTTTCGGTACCGACGCCGAAAGATACACGGCGAACGGTGAAGGTCTCGCTGATACCGCCGTTTCTCTTGGCGATGACGGTTCCTTCAAAAATCTGAGTTCTGACTCTGGTGCCTTCAACGATGCGGCAGTAAACTTTAACGCCGTCGCCTACGTTGAACGAAGGGATGTTTTCCTTCTTAAGTTGCTCTTCTGTAAAAGCCTTCAATAAATCACTCATGGCTTTTCCTCCTTATTATACCGGGCGTTCGTACAGAGCCGCATTGGACCGCCCTAAATTGACAAGCAATTATATCACACGTTTTTCGGTTTTGCAAGAGGAAAAAGCAAAAAAATATATAATTTTTCGGCTTTTTTGCGAAAACGGGAGAGAGTTTTCAGTTTTCAGTTTTCGGTTTTCAGAAAACAACACGGGAAATTTGCAATTTGCTTGTGACGGCGCGTACTCGCTGACGCGAAGTGAAATAGCCCTTCGGGCGGGAGAGAGTTTTCAGTTTTCGGTTTTCAGTTTTCAGAAATTATTTAAACTGAACCCCGTGAAAATAATCAGATTGAAGCCAAACCTTTTATATGTTTTGCAGATGAAGCGGACGGCGATAATAGGCTCCCTCCGGGAGGGAGGCAATTGTGCTTTCACCTTGTTCGCTTTATTGACTTTACTTTGATGATTCGACTTTGTCTGCAATCTGTGCAGACTGAGACAAACGAAGTTATTTTCGTCGAAGCCGTTGAAAATACTGATAAAAATTAAAATTCCTATTAAAAAAGCAATTAAGCGTACTTCCGATTTTTTTCCAAAGTACGCTTTTGTTTTATTGCTTTTTCATTTCAACGGCGATTTTCTCAATTATCAATTTTTTCTCATTTCTGAAAACTGAAAACTGAAAACTGAAGACTTTCCTTCTCCTACGCCATTATCGCCTTATTTTTGAGTCGCAGGTTATCGGCGATCATTGCGATGAATTCCGAGTTTGTGGGTTTTCCGCGGGAATTCTGTATCGTGTAGCCGAAAAAGCCGTTCAGCACGTCGAGGTCGCCTCTGTCCCAAGCCACCTCGATGGCGTGGCGTATCGCGCGCTCCACTCTCGACGACGTAGTGGCGTACTGCTTTGCAACGGTCGGGTAAAGCACCTTCGTGACCGAATTTATCGCGTTGGAATCGTTGATCGTGAGTATTATCGCCGTGCGAAGATACTGGTATCCCTTTATGTGCGCCGGAACGCCTATCTGGTGGATTATCTTCGTCACCTGACTTTCAAGGTCAAAGTCGCGGTTCTCCGCAGACTGTATGCCGCGTCTGCCTTTTTCGGCAAGACGGATGACGCGCTCCGAAAGATATGTATAATCTATCGGCTTCACCATACAGTACGCGGCGCCTGCCTCGCAGCACTCCTCAAAAAGGTTCTGATTGTTGAACGACGACAGCATTATGAACGACGGGAAAGCGTCGCCGAGCGATTTTTTGCAGTTTTTTATCAGCAGAACGCTGTCCGCTTTGCCGAAGCACAGCTCGGATATGACGATCTGCGGTTTGAAACGCGCTATCTTGCCGAACGCGTCGGCGCTGTCGTTGGACTCGCAGACGATCTCTATGTCGTGCTTTCTGAGCTGGTCGGCGCATTTCTGGCGAAAATCCGCCGAAGAGTCGATTATCATTACTTTTGCTTTTGTTCTTGTGTTTTCCATATCCGTTTTTCCTATCCTTTCGTGTTTTTGTGATACGATTCTACCACGGAGAAGACGGATATTTCAAGTAATGCAAACACGGTCGGAGCCGCAATCGCACGACGGGCTTCGACCGTATTTCGGATTATTTTCAGATGCGCGACAATGTTATTTACCGTTCGTCGAAACGGCGTTTTCCGCAAGACATTCGAGCGCTTCTTTGTAGCCCTCAAAGCCCTTTCCCTTTATGGTCTTTATGCAGTATTTGGACACATAAGAGATCCTGCGGAAGTCCTCGCGGTTGTCGGTGTCGGTGAGGTGGACTTCGACGGTCGGGATATTTACGGCGGCGACAGCGTCGGCTATCGCCACGGACGTGTGGGTGTAGCCCGCCGGATTGATGATTATTCCGTTCGACTTGTAAAGGCAGCGCTGTATTTTGTCGATGATCTCGCCCTCGTGATTGGACTGCCAGACCTCGCACGTCACGCCGAGCCTTTTCGCTTCGTTGAGTATGTAGTTCGTGAGGTCGGAATAATATTTGTTCCCGTAAAGCTCCGGCTCGCGCACCCCGATCAGATTTATGTTCGGCCCGTTTATTACTGTTATCTTCATTATATTTATATAACCTCCGAAAGTGTCACCTACAATTTTCTGAAAACTGAAAACTGAAAACTTTATTTTCGCACACGGTGCGAAAATAATTTCCTTACTTCTTCACTATTACTTCTTACTTCTTACTTCAAATCAGCCCGTTCAGCTTCTCCGCCGCTTCTCTTACGTCTCCGTTGTTGTCGAGCGTGTAGTCGCTTTGCTCGTACAGCTTTTTCCTTTTTTCATAAAGAGACTCAATATCCGTCGAAAGCGGGCGGTTTTCCGACGCGAGCTTATCCGTGCCGCGCTTCACCCAGACGGTGCGGAAATTGCTTCTTACGAGAAACTCGCTTTCTTCGTTTGTGAGCGTGCCGCCGCCGAGAGACACAAGGGGCGTGCCGTCTTCGATGACGGAGCGCAGGGCGTCGGTCTCGTGCTTTCTGAACGCTTCTTCGCCGTCGGTGTTTATGATGTCGGCGCAGCTTCTGCCGACCGTTTTTTCTATCATTTCGTCGGTGTCGGCGAACGGAATACCGAGCGACGACGCGAGCGTGGTCTTGCCGCACCCCGGCATACCGACGAGGGCGACGGGACGGCGCGACAGCAGACGCGAATATATCTCAACGCGCTTTTCGTTCCCGACAGTCACGTCAAAGAAAAATTCGTGCGTCTTCACCGCCTGCGACATAAGCATATACAGCCCGTTTTCGGCGTTTATGCCCCTTTTTCGGGCGTCGTAAACGAGTTTTGTGACGTAAGGCGTGTAGATCACGTCAAAAACCCCGGCAAGACGGGTGAAAACGTCAAGGTCTATCGGGCTTTCCGTGCAGCCCTTGCCCATTCCGACAGGTGTGCAGTTGATGAGATAATCGCAATCCCGGTATTTTTCCGTGTCATTGTACGTCACGCCGCGTGTGCGCGACACGACGACGAAGGAGGCGCCTTTGCACTTGCAGACGTACTGCGCCGCCTTTGAGGCGCCGCCGCTGCCGAGGATACAGACCTTTTTGCCGGAAATATCCATACCCGCTCTGTCAAGAGCGTCAAAAAGACCGAAAACGTCGGTGTTGCAGCCGTAAAGTACACCGTTTACGTTCTTTACCGCGTTGACCGAGCCGACGGCTTTCGCTTCGTCGGAGATGACGTCGAGGTATTTCATAATTTCGGTCTTGTAGGGCATCGTCACGTTGAAGCCCTTGATGCCGGAAAGCGCAAAATGCCTTATCTTGTCTTCGGGAGTGACGTAGATGCGGTAATTCTCGTTGCCGAGCAGACCGTGTATGAACGGCGAAAGCGAGCCTTTGTTGTGCCCCGTCAGCAGACCGTAAAGCGGAGTCTGCGCTTTTTTGGACGCGGAAAAGACGCCGGAGTATATTTCGGCGATATAGCCTTTCTCCGTTTCGGTGAGTCCGCCGCAAAGGGAAGACAGTATTTCGGCTTCTCTTTTTTCGTCGGCGACAGGCAGACCGTTTGAATATTTGTACGCTCCTATCGCTTTTGACGACTCGAGCCTTTCAAGCAGGAGCTTTCGTATTTCGCCGTCGATGGCGTTTATTTTTTTGCGTTCTTCGTCAAGCATCATTTCACCATCTGTCAAGATTTCTTTCGCTTTTTTTGCGGTACGCTTCTTCAAATTCTTCGGGAGTGATGTTGTAGCAGTTGAGGACGTCGGTCAGATACATAAAAACGTCGCAAAGCTCCTCGACAAAGTCGCTTCTCGTTTTTTCGCTTTGCATAATTTCGGCATCTCCCTGCTTTTTGATGACCTGCGCGGCTTCTCCGCATTCGGCGACCGCCCAAAGCAGCTTGTTCCGCCCTTCTTCGGGACAGATCGCCGCCCAGACGTTTTTGTGCTTTTCCTGCAATACCTTCTGAAGACGCTGCATTTCGGCAATGTCAAGATGAGCCATATCCTTTTCCACCCTTTCCGGGACAGTATAGCACAGACGTGCGAGAATGTCAAATTGCAAATTACAAATTATTTTCAATATTATTCTGCTGTAAATGAAGCATCCGATGCGCCGAGGTATATCACGAGCGCCGAAAGGCTGCACGGCATTTTGACCGTCAGTTCGGTCTTGCCGTCTGCCTTGACCGAGAGGATCTGACCGCTTTTCAGCGAAAGCGTCTTTTTCGTTCCGACGGAATTGAAGTTTTTGCATTTCGTCACTTCGTTTGTCATTCCTCCGGAGGGACACACGGCAAGCACTTTTCCGCCCGTGTAGGTGTAGCCCTGCTCGGTGTCGATAGACGAATCGCCGCCCGACGTGCTGATGACGGTCACGTCCCCGCCCTCAAAGACTATTCCCTGATACGACGTTCGGCTGTTGGAGTCGATACCGTCGCCGCCTGCGTAAATGTAAAGTTTTCCGCCGCTTATCGTTATACCGACGCCGCTCGTAGAAGTCGAATTTATGCCGTCGTCTTTGGAAATGACGGAGATATCTCCGCCCGAGATCAGAACGGTATTGCCTTCAAGCCCTTCGTAACAGTTCGTGACGCTGATTTTTCCGTCCGTGACCGTCAGCGTTCCGTCGGCGTGGATGCCGTCGTCGTTGGAGCAGAGTTCGAGCGTTCCGCCGGATATCGTCACGTTCCCGGTCGGCGTTTCGCCGTTTTCAAGCGCGGTATCGCTGTTTGCGTGGATCGCGTCGTCGTAGGATTTTACGCAGACCGTTCCGCCGTTTATGAAGATCTCGTTGTCCGCCTTGATGCCTTTTGTCGAATGATCGCCTTTGTCGGTGTTGCCGTCCATCATACCTCCGGGACCTCCGGGACCGCCCGGACCTTCGCCGGGACCGCCCCAACCTCCTCCGGGACCGCCGGGGCCTCCTCCGGGACCGCCCGGACCTCCGCGTCCGCCGCCTTCGGGGTCGGGAGACGTCGGAGTGCGCCCGTCATCGCTTACTGCCGTGACCTCGCCCGAATAGGGGGAATATTTGTCGGTATATACGTCAAGTACCGTATTTTCACCGATTTCTACGTCGTAAGCCGCGTCGATGCCGTCGCAGGCGGCGTAGATGTGCGACACGCAGTTTTCGAGTTTTATGCTTCCTTTTTGGTTTCCTTTTGAAGAAATGCCGCTGTTCGACGTCTTTATCCCGTCGCCAAGCACGGAAATGAGCGTAAAGGTGCAGTTTTCGGCTTTCACGCCGTCGCTTCCGCGCAGCGCAGTGTCGGACGAGTTCACCGAAAGCGTGAGATTTTTGAGTTTAAGATCGTCTTTGGTGCGGATCCCGCCGTAGTTGTCGGAGATGACCGAAAGACTGCCTTTGCCGCCGACGGTGAGGTCGCCCGACGCAAAGATCGCGGCAGTTGTTTCTTCGTTTTCGGAGAAAGCGCGTCTGTCGCAGATAAAGTTTTCGTACCCTTTTTTCGCGGTCAGCGTGACGTCGGCATCGGCAAGAGACACTATCGGGGAAGAGGTGCGCGACGAAACGGTGACGCCGCAAAGCTCAAGCTCGAATTCGTAGTCGCCGCTCGTGTCGATGACGATGCTCCCCGCCCATTTTCCGCTGACGGAGCAGACCGTGTCGGCGTCGAGAGATGAAAAGGTAAGCACGCTGCCGTCTGTCTTCCAGCAGTTTTCCGTTCCCGAAACGGTCAGTATTTCAAGCTCCGATTCGCCGTCTTCCACGTCGGGGATATCCGGCACCTCGGGCGAAAAGGACGCTTCCTCGCTTTCGTCGGAGACGTCGGACGCGGGCAGATCTATCGAATAGTCGCCGACGCTGTACTCTCCGAGCGGCTTGCCGCCGCACGACGAAGAGAGCAAAAGGACGAGAATACATATCAAACAGAGAATTTTCTTTTTCATTTCGTACCGCCTGTCGTTTTTGATGCGGATATTATAGCAGAAAAGTATTAAGCCAAACTTAAAAAGAGACTCCCGGGTGTAGTCCGGAAATCTCCTGCGATGTTTTGCTCTTCTGCTGCGGTAATTGAAAATCCCATATAAGCACCTCTGCAAAAATCAATAATGCCGACTCAAAACAAATGTCATATTTTTGTTCTTTTTTTAACTATACGGTATTGGAACACACACGGTTTCCGGCCGTCGGTATCGTGCGGTGACGATACTATGCTGCAAAGTTCCAGCTTCACATCAAGCATGATCTCATAGTGAAATCTGAAATGTCCGCCGCAGCAATAGCAATACTCACGAGGAATGTTATAATCACGTTTTACTTTGC